>JASLXP010000119.1 GCA_030740295.1 Planctomycetota bacterium | reverse complement strand
GCTGCACGTCGCCGGTTTCTTTACCGAGGCGAAAGCCATCGATACCCCGGCCACTCTCGGGCAGGTCCGGGCCCGTGAGAATGAGGCATTTCTTCGCGGCGGCCTCAACGCGCAGTCCGTCTCGGGTGTCCGTATCTGGCTCCAGAAATCTCCTGAGAATCCCGCAAGAGATTACTGGGAACAGGCCCTCGAAAAATTCGATCTTATGGTCAGCGTCCACGGCGCACGTAAAGGCGCGGACACGTACGGAAAATGGAAGAAATCTGCCGATTCACTCGACAGCATCGAGCGATGGTTTGAGCGGCACAAACCGCCTCTCAACTACCCGGGCTCTTTCAAAAGGGCCAACCAACTGCTCCTCGCCACCCTCCGCCAGGGCATCGAGACCTGCGAGGAAATCGAAGACCTCGACCTTGAGCTGCCCATCGTTAAGGAAGAATTTAAGGAACACTATCAGAAGCTGATTACCGGCTTCCCGAAAACCCAGCTCAGCACAGAGCCCCTCGCTGATTCGATGAAGAAACTCCGCAGGAAGATCCTTAAGGTCGCAGAGAAATTGGAATTTTCGGACGGACTGGACGACGCGCAGCAGGCAATAAAGACGTACGGCCTTCTGCCACCCAGGCAATCCTTCGAAGGAAAAGAAAGCGACAAGGAACTGGCGGCCGCCATCGCCGCCACCTATCGGGTCACCCGGGCATTGAATGTTCAGAAGGAAGTGCACGTCAAGGCTGGCGCGGATGTGGCCGAACACATCCAGAAACGGATGGCCATTCTTTACCCGCAGAAAACGCCCGGCTGGGTCAAAGTCCTTCAGAAAAACGCGCAGGCCCACGAAGACCTGATACAGGAAGTCCGCCTGGCTTTGGCCGCCATGATGGAGGAAGACACCCCGCAGAATCGCAAGAAGATTTCGTGGGCCTGGAAGATGCTCTCCAAGCACGAGCCAGACGACACCAGTTGGAGCGCCTGCGAACGGACCCGTATCGGAGGCGCATGGCGCGATCTCTGCCTGGCTGTCAACTACGGTCTTTACAGAGACTACAAACTGGGCGGCGGCGGCGAGTATGTGTTTATTTCAGACCACAATAATTTCCGTTCACCCATGATCTGGGTCCCCGCGAAGGAAGGGGATGAAGACCCCGGATTCTTCGTCGATAAACACGAAGTCACCATCGGCCAGTTTGCAGAATTCTGGAAGAAGATCCGTGAAGGAAAACCCGGGTTCCGCAGTTGGGACTCTCAACTCGAAGACGTCGCCCGCCATCTTGAAAAAGTCAAAGACAACGCGAACTTCCCAGGCGACTGGCCCATGGTCATGGTCACCTATCAGGACGCGGTCGATTTCGCGGAATGGTCTAATCTCCAGCAATCGCAGGCGAAGACCAAATCCAATCGTGCGCTCCCTACGACCCTGGAATGGAAGCGCGCCGCTTTCGCCGGAGTGGACGAAGATGAAGACCGTCTCTTCCCATGGGGCGATGAATGGAAAAACGTGACGAACACCTCGGGCAAAGACGCGGCCGGACGCCCCTTCGACCCCTGGTCGAAGGCAGTCCCCTCAGCACTCCTGACCGAAGATCGCTCCTCGTGGGGCGCCCTGGCCATGGGCGGCAACGTCAGCGAATGGGTGACAGCCAGGCCCTTCTCGGTCAAGCAGGCCAGCCTCGGCGGGAACTACGAGAACTCGACAGACAGGGCCTCGAGCGCTTTTCGAAGCTCGCGCAAGAATATCGAGGTGCGAGAGGGCACGGTCGGCTTCCGCTGCATCCTCCGGTTACCCGTCAAATGGGCTGATGTTGACTGAGGGTCCGCCGGCCGGAATCCAAAGGCCCGTTACTCCACCACCGTCAGATAGATAATCGCCCTCGTACCCTTTGCAGGCAGGCCGTCCGCCAGCTCTGCAAAGCGTTTGGGTTTTTCAACATAATCTCTGACCGAATAAGCCGCGTTGCTCAGCTTGCCGCCCGGGCAACTGTAAAGACACGCGACGCAGCCGGAATTCCACACCTCGATCATGGATTTGTTGCCAGCAAAACGAAAATCCATGTCATCGGCCTTTACGCCCTTGAATAATTTGTGGATCTGAACGAATTCCTTTTCTCCCGGCCAGAGTACCTCGATCTTGATGCGCGGCCCTTCAGCCTTGATATCGGGCGCGGGATGCTCGGGGTCTTTTCGACAGGACCAGCAATCCTCCTTCAAATTGTTTCCCGGCTTGATCCCGAAACGGCCCATCGCTTCCAGGATTTTTCGGTCACTTACCTGTGCCTGAAACAGCGCTGCCTTCACTGCGCCGCCGGCCTTCCACACGATCAGGTGATATCCCGATTGTGCTTTCCCGGTAAATCCTGCCGGATTGAACACCGCCTCAAATTTCAATCGTCTGTATTTGGTATCGACAATGAGCGAGCCCTCGGCCGGCTTGTAGTTGAGATACAAGATCGCAAAGACTATTGCCGGCGCGAAAACAACGAGCAGCGCCTTTACGTTGACGGTATTCCTCCGCGGCGACGCAGGTTGCTCGGGTGACTGCTGCTCGCTCTCGTTTCCGGGCTCGTGTGTTTTGGACATATCACTTCAAAGGTACTTCAGCGTCTGG
Organism: Planctomycetota bacterium; assembly: GCA_030740295.1. Next base: position 26,324 of record JASLXP010000119.1, on the reverse strand, counting down.
CCTTCAATGCAAAACACCATGGGGATCTTTTCGGTATCCGTAATTGAAGCTTAGAAACAAATTGTTCCTTGATGATGAAGATGCGGGCAAGTTAAGAACTCGATGGAGTTTCGCAATACTGCAGACCTTTCATGTCAGTCTGAACTGGTAACGGATGCAGAACAAGAGATACAACGTCTCAGAGCAGAACTCGCAAAGCTGAAGCAGCAGTCCGAGCAACGGCCCGGCAGGCGGATTCCAGTGGCGCTAATACAATCCCCGCCTCATGAAAGTCGGGGATAAAAAATCCAGTGCGGTTGCTTTCATCTTGAGAATTTTCTGGTCTGGGCTCTGCCTGATGATCGTTGCCCGGGGCTGTGGATTCTGGGTGGGTGAGATCCCAAAATTTGAAGATGTCGCAGGCGACCAGATTGAAGTACTCAGCGCCGACCTTGGTGACGAAGGCATCCCAAGATCAACCTGGCCGGATAGCTGGTCGAAGCCGCCAAAGACCGCTTCGGAGCTTGGGATCAAACAATTCAGAGGTTCGCCCTTTTTCAGCGACCTGGAAAGTTCCGGCGAGTTGCCGCCCGTCACGGATCGTCTGCCTGCAGATCCCATTGTGATTGAACCTGCCGGCAGTATTGGCCGGCACGGCGGGCGGGCGCGGATTTTTCAGAAGGATGTCAACGGCATGGTTTCGCTCGATCCGCCGTTGGTGATGACGCCGGCGCTCGATGGCTTTCTACCTAACCTGGCGAAGGGATGGCAATTCGATGACGGTGGCAAGACGTTCACTCTTTTCTTAAGGAAAGGCGTGAGATGGTCCGATGGCCACCCGCATACGGCTGACGATTACATCTTCTGGCACACCTATGTTCTGATGAACGAGGAACTGACAGCGATCCCTCCCCAGGAATGGCGCGATTCAACGGTCGAGAAGATGGACGACTACACCGTCCGGTTCAGATTCCAGGCCCCCTTCCCTTTTATCATCAATCTGCTTGGGCATCACGGGGACAGCTATATCGCCGCGACGCATTATCTGAAGCCCTACCACCCGGCCTTCACCGATCGTGAAAAGCTCATCCAGGAAGCGGAGGCTGAGGGCTACCTCAACTGGATGACTTACTTCAACGCGGTGCGCTGGGAACGCTCCACCGAAATATTCGGTTACCCGACGATGCGGGCCTATGTCCTGACAAAGAAGACGCCGACGATGCTCTTCTACGAACGAAATCCCTACTACTTCAAAATCGATCCCGATGGCAATCAACTTCCCTACATCGATCAGATTGATGCGGAGATTGTGGACAACGACGAAGTCATGTCTGCGAAGGCTTCTACCGGACAGGTGGATTTCGCGGGCAATGCGATGAAGACGACGACCATTCCGCTGTTCAAATCTTATGAGAAGCGGAACGGCTACAAGACCTACATCTGGCATCGCCTGCACGGGGTCGACGTCGTTATCCAGCCCAATCTGACGCATGAAGATCCCGAGCTGCGCAAGCTCTTTCAGGAATACAAATTTCGGAAGGCGCTATCCGTGGCCATCAATCGCAACGAGATGAATTCGATCATCTACTTCGACCTCGGCACACCACGCCAGGCCACGATGATTCCATCCAGCAAGTTCTATGAAAAGAGCTTTGCCAATGCGGCCATTGAATACGATCCGGATGAGGCCAGGAGACTCCTCGACGAAATCGGTGTCGTTGACAAAGACGGCGATGGCTTTCGCGAACGTCCCAACGGTGCGCCACTCGACATCACGTTTGAATGGACGCCAATGGAGACTCCCAAAGAGATGACTATGGAGCTGGTTTCGGACTATTGGCAGAGCGTTGGGCTGGATATCCGGTTCAAGCAGATCGACGGCAACATCCAGGGCCGGCGTGCTCGCGGCAACCTGATGGATATGACCCTGTGGCACGCGGATCGAACGACGGATGTTCTCTTCCCGCCGCAGCCCTACTGGTTCGTGCCGATGCACAGCAACTGGGAGGAATGCCACTGGGCCCTGTGGTCGAACTGGTATCGCACCAACGGCGAAGAAGGTGAAAAGCCGCCTGAGAAGATCATGGAAATTCTCAACTGGTGGATCGAGATGCGAACCACTATGGATCAACAAAAGCGAATCGAGCTGGGCAAAAATATCCTGCGCTCCACCGCGGAGAATCTCTGGACCATCGGCACCATCGGCCTGGCTCCGCATCCGGTCATTGTGAATAATCGACTGAAGAACGTCGTGGCCAAAGGTTACTGGGGCTGGGACAGCCGCTGGACACTCCCTTACCACCCGTGGACGTGGTATCTGGAAGAGGGGGAATCGAAATGACCCAATACATCCTTCGAAGGTTGCTGGTCATGATCCCCACCCTTTTCTTCATATCGATTCTGGTTTTCACGCTGATCCAGCTCCCGCCGGAAGACATCGTGACTTCCACCATCAGAGACCTAGAGCAACAGGTCGGCCAGGGCATCACTCAGGAAATCATCGACAAGCTGCGGCAGCAGTTTTACCTCGATGAACCGATGTACAAGCAGTACCTCCGATGGATATGGGGTTTTGTCCGGGGCGACTTTGGTTACTCGCTGAGTCACCAGGCGCCGGTGAACAAACTCATCTGGGAACGGCTCGGCTACACAGTGGTCATCGCTGTTGCCGCAATCATGTTTACCTGGATAGTCGCGCTGCCAATCGGTATCTACTCCGCGCTCCGGCAGTATTCGATAACAGATTATTTCCTTACCGTGGTCGGGCTGATCGGGCTGGCCACGCCCAACTTCATGTTCGCGCTTGTCCTCATGTATGTGGGATACGAATACATGGGAATCAGTGTAGGGGGGCTCTTCTCCAGGGAATATGTCGGCGCGCCCTGGTCGATCGCCAAGATCATCGATCTGATGGAACACCTCTGGATACCGATGGTCGTCGTCGGCACCGCGGGCACGGCAGGCATGATGCGGATCATGCGCGCAAACCTGTTGGACGAACTGAAGAAGCCGTACGTGGTGACCGCCCGAGCCAAGGGTGTTCGGCCGGTCAAGCTCATACTCAAATATCCGGTGCGCCTCGCGATCAATCCGTTTATCAGCACCATCGGCTGGATGCTGCCGGCGATCTTTTCAGGCTCGGCCATCGTGAGCGTGGTGCTGAATCTCCCGACCACCGGCCCCCTGCTTCTGAAGTCTCTGATGAACCAGGACATGTATCTTGCCGGCAGCTTCATCATGATCCTCAGCGTCCTGACCGTCATCGGCACGCTGATTTCGGATATTCTGCTGGCCTTTACCGACCCACGAATCCGGCTGGAGTGAGATGTCCGACGAAGTGAAGCTGACCGATCCTGTCGAAGAAACAGAGGTGCTCGCATCTGCGTCACAGTGGCAGTTGATCTGGCGCCGGTTTCGCCGGCACAAGTTGGCTCTCTATTCCGGGGCGGTGTTGGTGGCGCTCTACGCGATGGTGTTTTTCTGCGAGTTTGTCGCGCCTTATCGGCCGAACCAGCGTTTCGAAGCTGTGCAGTGCCAGCCCATGCAGGTCCGGTTTGTGGATGCTGAAGGGAAGCTGCATTTCAGGCCGTTCGTTTACGGTTACCAGATGCACCCCCTGAGAAGGATCTACATCCCGGACCCCGCACAGAGATTTCAGATCAAGTTTTTGAGCCGCGGTAAGGCCTACCGGTTCTGGGGTCTGATCGAAACGGACATCCATCTTTTTACGGCAGGCGAAAGCGGATACATCCATCTGTTCGGGACGGACAAGCTCGGCCGCGATCTCTTTTCGCGGATTGTTTACGGCGGCCGGATCTCGCTGACGATTGGGTTGATTGGGGTTACGTTGACATTCTTCTTTGGCATTCTGCTGGGTGGGATCGCCGGTTACTACGGAGGCTTTGTGGATAATGTCATCCAGCGCGCAATCGAGATCCTGCGGTGCATCCCCCAACTGCCCTTGTGGATGGCCTTGAGTGCCGCGCTGCCCACGAGCTGGTCGGGCATCAGCGTGTATTTCGGCATCACGATCATCCTTTCCTTCCTGGGCTGGACCGGGCTGGCCCGTGTGGTGCGAGGAAAATTCCTCGCACTGCGCGAGGAAGACTTCGTCGTTGCCGCTCGTCTCTGCGGCGCCAGCGAAGGCCGGATTATTTTTCGCCATATGCTGCCTTCCTTTCTCAGCCATGTCATTGCTTCCGCAACCCTGGCTGTCCCGGGCATGATCCTTGGTGAGACCGCACTGAGTTTTCTTGGAATCGGGTTGCGCGCACCGATCGTCAGTTGGGGCGTGCTGCTGCAGGACGCGCAGAACTACCAGGCCGTGGCCATGACCCCCTGGTTGCTGTTGCCGGGAGCATTTGTGATTATCGTCGTACTGGCTTTCAACCTTCTCGGGGATGGGATGCGCGATGCCGCGGATCCGTATTCGACACATTAGATTCCATGAACTCGACAGCCGACAACGTTCTGGAGCTCGACAACCTGCGAGTTTCCTTTCATACAGACGAAGGGGAAGTGCGCGCAGTTGACGGGGTCAGCTTTTCCATGCAGCGGGGACGCATCATGGCGGTTGTGGGCGAGAGTGGATGTGGCAAAAGTGTTACTTCGTATTCGATTCTTCGACTGATTCAGGCGCCGGGAGAAATCAAGGGCGGCCGAATCGTGTTCCATCCAAAGGAAGGCGATCCGATCAACATCACCGGCCTGAAAGAAAAATCAGAAGAAATGTACAACCTGCGGGGCGGAAAAATCAGCATGATTTTTCAGGAACCGATGACCGCGCTCAGCCCCGTTCACACGGTAGGCAATCAGATTTGCGAGGCCATTCTCCTGCACCAGGACGTCACGGAAGAAGGGGCGCGTAGGAAGGCGATTCAGATGCTTACAAAGGTTGGTATCCCAGGCGCCGAACAGCGCATCGACCAATACCCGTTCGAGATGAGCGGCGGTATGCGGCAACGTGTGGTGATTGCGATGGCACTGGTGTGCGAGCCGGAGATTCTCATTGCTGACGAACCAACAACCGCGCTGGACGTGACCATTCAGGCGCAGATCATGGGTCTGATGAAAGGCCTGCAGGAGGATATGGGAACTTCGACATTACTGATCACGCATGACCTCGGAGTGGTGGCCCAGATGGCCGACGACGTTGCGGTCATGTATCTCGGCCGCATTGTCGAACAGGGTGACGTGCGCACAATTATGAAAGATCCGCGGCATCCTTACACGGTGGGCTTGTTGAAATCGCTGCCGAGCCTGGCGATGGATAAGGATCGATTGCCTTCCATTGATGGGAGTGTGCCTTCCCTGACTCACCAGCCGCCGGGATGCCCGTTCCATCCTCGATGTCCTTACGCAGAGCCGGGCAAGTGCGACGTGGGTGAGCCGCCTGCATTGGAGAGCATCGCAGATGGCCATACCGCCGCTTGCGTGAAACTTCATGAGATTGATACGGGAGGCGGCAATGCCTGAAAAGGAAACTGGACCTCATAACCGAGATGAAGCAGCCGCGGAGCGTCAGCACTACACACCCCTTCTCTCCGTTCGCTCGCTCTGCAAGTCTTTTCCAATCTTCAATAAAGCATTCTTCAAGAAGCAGGTAGGAGAGGTAAAGGCTGTCGATGATGTTTCATTCGACCTGATGCCGGGCGAGACTCTCGGAATCGTCGGCGAAAGCGGCTGTGGAAAGACGACTGCCGGTCGCGCCATTCTTCGTGCCGTTGCCCCAACCTCCGGAGAGGTGATTTACCAGGACAACGGCACACCGGTCGATCTTGCCCAACTGAGTGATGCCGCATTGAAGCCGCTGCGCACCCAAATGCAGATGATCTTTCAGGATCCGTTCTCGAGTCTGAATCCTCGAATGACCGTTCGAGATATCGTCAGCGAGCCGCTCACGATTCATCGACTCGCCAGCGGCAGCGAGTTGGAGGATCGTGTGGTCGAGATGCTCAGGAAAGTCGGCCTCAAGCCGGAACATCGTCAGCGCTATCCACACGCATTCAGCGGCGGCCAGCGCCAGCGTATCGGTATTGCCCGCGCTCTGATCATGCATCCGTCGCTCGTGGTGTGCGACGAAGCCGTCTCTGCTCTCGATGTTTCCGTGCAGGCGCAGGTCATCAATCTTCTTCAGGATCTTCAAAAGGACCTCGGTCTTACGTACATTTTCATCGCTCACGATCTCAGCGTGGTGAAGCACATCTGCGATCGCATCGCGGTCATGTATGCAGGCAAGATTGTGGAACTGGCCGAGACACCATCGCTGTTCAACACGCCGAAACATCCATACACGCGAGCGCTACTTTCAGCCGTGCCGAATCCGGACCCGGACGTCCGAATGAATACCGAGCTCAGCGGTGAAGTGGCCGACCCCGGGAATCTGCCATCAGGCTGCAGTTTTCACCCTCGCTGCGGGGATTGTCTTGAACCATGTGACAAGGAAGTGCCAAGGTTGGCTACCATTGAGGACGGCCGGGCGGTTTCGTGTCACTTGCATGATGAGCAATAGGCGGTGAATGCCGGCGCGATGGCCCTCGTGCAGACAAAACAGGACGAGCGAACTGGAGATTTCAATTCCCTGAAAACTCTATCTGCCCGCGTATCTGGCCATTGGGGAAAGCCTGCGATTCCACGCTGATGTAGAGGCCGTCGTTCTGGGCGCTGGTGATCTGGTCGGCCGTGAGGAAGGTGTTCGCCGGGACATCGAAGCTTCTGGTACCAGCATCCAGTGTGACGATGGCTGTGCCGTTCGCTCCGGCCGCGGCTTCGTGAATTCGGGCCGCGCTTCCGATCACACCGAATACATGAACGTGGCCGACCAGGGCGCCTGTGACCGTGTTCAGCCGGGCAAAGGCGCGGCCTCGTGCGAACGTGGTGACAGGAGGAACGACGCTATCCCCGGATAGTGATACTCGATCGGAAACCACCGGCGGACCGCGTTCGATGCTCAGCTTCTCAGCCTGCACTGAGCCGTCGCCCAGAAGGGCGCCGGTTGCCGTGACGACCGTGTTGTTGCCACCAGTGTTCCCCGCCTGCAACAGGCCGAAGAATCGGTCCGCTGATGTTCCACCATCTGCAGGGACGTTCGCGTCGTTAATGTCTTCGAACACCGTCGTGCCGATCGTCGTGATGTTGATGCCCATGATACTCAGGGTGGCGGTGGTTACGTTTCCGCTTCCCACTTCGCTGGAAACGACGACGTCGGTGTCATTCGAGACAAAGCGCCTGATCTTCCGGGCCGCGACTTCACTGTTGCTGAAGGTGCCAAACACAGAGATACGGTTGCCGACGTTCAGATCATCCAGGCTGAATCGCCGGCGAAGGCGGTCGCGCATTCGGGTGCGTTGGCTGACGGCGACCTTCGTGCCAACCAGAGTCAGGTCGCTGTTGGCGGTATCCACAGCTTCCACGTTGCCGGTCATGAAGGCCGGCACACCGGTGTTAAAGGTCACTGTCGTGGCCACGAGCTCGGCGCTTGTGTTGAAGGTGCCTTCTACGACCAGCCGTGCGCCAAGTACGATATCGGCTTCCACGCCATCCACGAAAGTTGTGCTGTCGTTCACGACGACCGGTCGAAAGTTCACCGTAAAATCGCGTGTGGAATCCAGACTGCTTACCACGCCTTCCACGCGCCCCGCTGTGCCATCGTCCGGAATTTCGAACCGGGATTTCACACGGACAGATGTTGCCGTGAATTCATCATTTGCCGGCGGGTTCTCACCACGCACGCGAACGAAGGCGCCGTTGGCCAGGGTACCGGTGACGGTGTTGCTGCTGAACCGAATGGTCAGGCTGCGCACCTTGAATGTCGAAGCGGTTGTATCGAGCTCTTCGACAATCCCTCGAAGCGTGATCGCCCGCCCGTTGAATGCCGCGCTGATGAATCTGAGGCTGGTGGCCACGATGTCGCCGTCTTCATTGGCCTCTCCGCTGATTTCAACGATGTTACCGACTTGCAGATCGCTGAAACTGTTCACTCCGGACAGGACGGTTGAATCATTGACGATCACGGTCTGACCGAGAATGACGAGCTGCTGATTATCCGCATCGATGGAATCAATAGGGCCTTACCGAGTGACCGGCGGCTTTCTTCATGGGGTCGTTAAAAAAGATGACCAGAGCTCGGTTGAGATCAGCGACACGTGCAGGTGTCACTGTATACCGCTCAACCGCTCGACACTCACGCATCGGAGGTTTTCATGTTTAGTAGTTATTACAACGCGACCAGCAGGCTGACGCCTTATGGCAACCGACTGCAATACGGCCCACGAGCGCCCTTCTCCCCATGGAGCAGCGGTTTCTCAACAAGTGGTGCACGTATCAGCCCCGCAACCGGGGAAGCTGAGCAGGACGTCGCCCAGAAAAGCGCCAGCGCAGGTCAAAGCGTTTCGGTGAACCGAGCGACACAGGTCAATAACCATGTCCAGAAGGTTACCATCGTCATCGACCCGGACGTCATCAAGCAATTGGCGAACGGCTCCCTCCTTGAGGAGATGAGGATAAAAAACCAACTGGCCAACCTGTTCGCAGGTAACCACGGCTCGTTTTCCAATGACCAGCAGCACGATGTTGCCGTTGGTGCTGACGGAAGTCAGACGGTGAACAGCCGGGCAAAGGTAGATAACAACCCGCAGCTTGTGAAGATTGCTTTCCGAAATGTAGACAACAGCTCGGAACTTCAGGCCGCGAACAACATCGTCAGTCTTTCGGCTGATACCCTGAACGAAGCCGGCCTCGCGCCGATTTCAGCATTGCAGGTCATGGACCAGGGAGCGTACGCTGACAGGCAGAGCCGCTCCGTCAACAACCTGCGCCAACGCGCTGAAAAGAACCAGGATATCCATGCCAAGGCAGACAATGATGTGCTTGGTTACACGAAGGAAGAGTTCTTTAAGAATCTGATTGGGGTTGTGAACCACATTCTCTGGGGCCACAAGGACGGTCCGCAAGAGCCGCCCATCAAGCAGCAGATTAACCAGGCTGCCGGCGCAGCAGAGACCAGCATCGCCATCAACAATGGCCAGCAGGTCCACCAGGCCAGACAGAATGTCACGCTCTACATCGGCGACTTTGATAAGTCGGGCTCAGATACGACTCACGATTACAGTGATTCCCCTGCTTCCCGCTTCAATCGAAATCGCTCTTCTTACAGGACACCCGTCTCCAGGCGCACCTCGTTCCTGGCTGATGTCTTTGCCTAGAGTTCAACAAACGAAAAATGAAAAGGCCCATTCGACATCCGTCGAATGGGCCTTTTCTAATGGTCGACGGGCGAACCATTCTGAAGATTTGCCCGAGAGCTTGCGATGGTCGGCGGGGGAGCTGAATCTTGAATCTTGAATCTTGAATCCCGAATCTCATTTCTCCAACCGGTTGCGACCAAAGGCACAGGTTATCTAATCCTCTCTTCATCAACCATCGAGCATTAACCATCTCATGAAACGGGTCTACTGGGTCATTCCTGAAACGATAGCCGGAAGATGCGGCCCTGAAATGGCGCCCTGGGATTGTTGGGATCTCCATGCCGGCGGCATAAAAGCAATCGTCTCCCTTACTGAACCGGACGATGAAACCAAGATTCGCGATGCCGAGATCGAGCATCTGCCACTCTATTTTCCGGCCATGCTCCTGATGAGCGAGCGCGACTACACTTACTTTCTTTCCTTCGTTCCGCCCTTCCTCGATTTTGCGGACAGGGTAATCGACGAAGGCAAACCGATGATGGTTCACTGCACCTACGGATGTGACAGAACCGGCGCAATGATTTCCATTTACCTGGTTGCCAGGCACGGCTATACCGCGGAAGACGCCATCAAAAAAGTGCGCATTCACCAGCCGCCCGCCATGTCCGCAGAAGGCTACGAACAGGTGGTCTACCATTACGAAAAACTGATCGCAGGAGGAGAAACTTCATGAGCTGGCTCGATGAATTCACCGGCAGCCCTTTGCACGAAATTGTCAACGAAATAAAGAGCCGCGACAGCCTGCCCGCGCTCGCACCCCGCATGGAAAGCGATCCAGCCCTCAGCAAACGAATCCGTTCTTTGAGCCCTTCAGAGATCCTCGGCAAGCCTGTCGCACCATCAGACTTTGCCGATTCGGTGAAAAGCGCCCTGCTGCTTTGGAATGATGCTCTGGACGAATCCCACACTCTTTCGCAGGGCATCGGCAACACAACGGGAAGTTACTGGCACGGAATCATGCACCGCCGCGAACCGGATTACTCCAACAGCAAATACTGGTTTCGAAAAGTGGGCGACCACGAGTGCTTTGGCGCGGTTCGCGAAGCCGCGATCAGGATCTTCACCGAGGCATCGAGCACGTGGGCCAATGAACTGGCAGAGCAGCTTGAGGCTTCATCCGCATGGGACGCTTTCGATTTTGTTGACTGGTGCGAAGGCATCGATGCGACGGGCCGCGTGCCCGAAGATGCACGGAACGCTTTGGAATCTCTCCAAGCCGCCGAAATAGAAATCCTGCTCGAATACTCCGCCGCCAAGGCGTAGCCGCCAAAGTGCCATAAGCAAGCTGGCGCTACCACAAGCTGGCAGATTCGTTCGTCCTGACCTTTCGCAAAGCTGTTCGTAGTGCACGCTTTAGCGTGTTTTCGGCGGCGACAGAACACGCTAAAGCGTGCACTATAAAACGGCATTACATAGTAGCCGAGGGCAACACATGCCTGGGCTGGCTCTTTCTCATCGTCTTTCTCATCGTCCTAATCTCAATCTGCTCGATGACAGAGATTAGGACGATGAGAGAGACAGCTAGTCCTCCAAGACGGAGTCGTTTTGACGGATTTCAGGGGCAAAGCCCCGGGCTGTTTGCCTAGCCCAGCCCAACGGGCTGGGTGAATGGTACAAAGAATTGAAAAGGGGCAACGCCCCGGCCATTTATAAGGAGGCCATTCATTGGGGCAAATGACCGGGGCGTTGCCCCTGAGGATGATCTGCCCGAAGACCCAGCCCTTTGGGCTGGGCTAGGCAAACGGCCCGGGGCTTTGCCCCTGAAAATTGTCATTCAGTTCCGTGAAATTGCCCTCGTCTCGGCCTACTGGGCTTCCGCTCGTAGCCACAGGCCAATGCCAGCCGATGGGTCAAGCTGGATCAATATGAGTCACAGGCTGGCAGCAGACTGCTTTCCCAACGCCTCGCCGTTCAAAAGTGAATTTCTATGCACATCATCACCCTCAGCTTTGATGACGGCTTCAAGAAATCGAATCTGAAGATCGCAGACATCTACGAGAAGCATGGCCTCTCAGCCTGCTTCAACATCATAGCCTCAGGTCACGCAGGCGATTTCGTGAGCCCGGATTCATACCAGGACGAAATCAACAAAGGAGACTTTGAGATCTGGAATGAGCTCCAGGATCGGGGCCATGAGATCATGCCCCACAGCTGGAAACATGCGCGCCTGCCGGATCTGCCAATCGAAGAGGCGACGGAACTGATGGAGCGTTGTCTCTCGACTTTTGAATCTGAGCTTGCCGGCTTCGAACGTGCAGCGAGTGTCTTCAACTTTCCATACAACTTTTCCTCGCCTGAGCTCGAAGGGTGGCTGAAAACCCAGGTGCGCGCCTATCGGACCCGTGTGGAAGGCATTCAGCAGGGGATCAACCCTCTACCGTCTCCGGACCTCGTCGCCCTGGGAACCTGCGGCTTTGGACCAGGCAACTGCGAGGAACATCTCGATCAGACCATCGAGGCATTACTCGCCAAACCGGATGGATGGCTCATCTACAATACCCACGGACTCGACGGGGAAGGATGGGGCCCTATCGGAGAAGACTACCTGATACGACTGCTGGAGCGTCTTCTGAAAATCGCCTCGGTAAAGATCATGCCCACGGCAAAAGCCCTGCATCAGGTAGATCAGTTGTCTACCTGAGTTCGTGAGAAGTGCGTCCACCATTCCATCCCACCGCCACTTCATGAGACTCCCACCCATCGCCAGATTCCTCCTCATCGTATTCGCGCTCCTCTTACCACTCGCGCACGCGGAAAAGAAACCCAACTTCATCTGGATACTTTCCGAAGATAATTCCATTCATTACCTGCGACTCTACGGGTATGAGCTCGGCGCAACGCCGGCCATCGAGAGCCTGGCCAAAGAGGGAATCGTCTTTGACCACGCCTTTTCATGCGGCCCGGTCTGTTCGGTGGCCAGGTCAACACTGGCGACCGGCTGCCTCGCGCCCCGCGTTGGATTCCAGTATCACCGCAAATCTGCGATGGCGAACCTGCCGCAAGGGGCGCGGATGTTTCCTGCCTATCTGAAACAGGCCGGCTACTACACCACCAACAATTCGAAGAAAGATTACAACGTTGTCGAAGGAAAAGGCGTGGTTTGGAATCAGTCCTCACGCAAAGCGACATGGCGCAATCGACCGGAAGGCGCGCCGTTCTTTCACATGCAGACATACGGCATGTCTCACGAGAGCTCGCTGCACTTCAAATCCATGAAGCCGGCAGAACTTAAAACGCCGGTCGATAAGGTCAAGCTTTTTCCATACTTCCCGGATACCCCGACTTTCCGCTACACCCACGCTCGTTACTTCGACCGAATGAAGGTCATCGATGCCAGCGTCGGCAAACTCGTCGGACAGCTAAAGGATGACGGACTCCTCGAAGACACCTTCATCTTTTACTTCGGCGACCACGGTGGCGTCCTGCCTCGCAGTAAGGGCTACATCTATGAGAGCGGCCTGCACGTTCCCCTGGTCGTGCGAATTCCGGAAAACTGGAAACACCTGGTGAATCTCAATCGCGGCACGCGGACAAAAGGCTTCGTCAGCTTCATTGATTTCGGTCCGACTCTCTTAAATCTCGCGGGCATCGGCGTGCCGCCGCACATGGATGGCAAGCCCTTCCTCGGCAAAGACATTTCCGAAGCAGAACTCAGCGCGCGAGACGAGTCCTTCGGCTACGCGGATCGCTTCGATGAGAAGTACGACTTCTGCCGTTCGATTCGGAAGGGCAAATATCAATACATCCGCAACTACCACGCGTTTCTGCCGGACGGACTCCAGAACAACTACCGATACAGAATGCTGGCATACGCCGAGTGGCGGAAGCTCTACAACGAAGGAAAGCTGAATGCGGCGCAAAGGCAATTCTTTGAGCGTCGCCCTCCTGAGCAGCTCTTCAACGTCGAGTCCGATCCGCATGAGGTGAACGATCTCTCCGGCGACCCCAAACACGCGGAAGTGCTGAAAGACTTGCGCGCCCGCCTGCAGAAGAAGGTAAAAGGAATTAATGACCTGAGCTTCTATCCCGAAAGCCACATGGTTCAGCACGCGCTGAAAGACGGCATCGCCTACGGCAAAGCCCTTTCGGGCGAGATTGCCAGGCTGGTGGATGTGGCCGACTTGGCACTGCTGCCATTTGAGGAGGCGAAACCCGAACTGCTGAAAGCCGCTGCCGCGAAGAACCCGCTCGAACGCCAATGGGCGATGATCGCGTGCAGCGTGTTCGGCAAACAGGCGAACTCATTGAAGGAAACGGCTCGCGGCCTTTTAAAAGACGATGCCATGCTCGTTCGCACCCGGGCCGCCCAGTTCCTCGGCATCCTCGGCGAAGATCCTCGGCCCGCACTTTATGAGGTTCTGAATACAACCAAGTCGTCACTGGAAGCCCTGATCACTCTTAACACGGTCGTATTCTTCAGGGATGGCAATCCGGGCTTCGATATCGATGTGAGCGCGTTCAGCCAGGTGACTAGAAGGGGAGAAGTGGGACGAAGGCTGCAATACCTGAAAATGAAGTAGAGCAGTGCTGACGGTCCGCGGGAGCATAGTATGCGGTCACTTCTTGACCTCATTGAGAATCTCGTCCCGGAGCGCTGAGACCCCGATGGACCTCTCACTCATCCACTTGCACTAACTGCCCCGCCAAAACCTCAGCCGGATGCCGTGCAACCAGATCCATCCCGTGTCCGATTTGGCTTCTGCATGAAACGCCAGGTGCGATCACCTCGCCATCGAGCTGGCGAATCTGGTTGAACAGAATCTCCCCGATTCTCATCGAGAGATCGTAGTGCTCTTTCTCGTACCCAAATCCACCGGCCATACCGCAGCAACCAGAATCCAAAACCTCGACCTTCGCTCCGAGGACTTTCTTCATAAGAGATGGCACATGGCCCGCTTTGCCGGTGGCTTTCTGATGACAGTGGCCGTGGTAGATGAAGGGCTGGTCGGGGATGTTGAACAGAGAGGGCGCGGGCGATTCTTCAAGATCGCCATCCAGAAATTCCGAGAATTCAAAAGTGTTCTGTTTCACGAGATCGAGTTCGTCAGATGGCTCCAGCAGGTCGTCGTACTCATCTTGAATCGTCACGATGCAGCTCGGCTCGCACCCCACAACTTTGAAGCCATCCCGGATCTGGTCGGACAAACGTCGGACATTGAATTGGGCACGCTCCCGGGCGTCGTCGATAAAGCCGTTCGAAAGCATGGCGCGCCCGCAGCACTTTCGGTCTGCAAGAATGACTTCGTACCCCAGGGCATCAAGCACTCGAACCGCGGATTTTCCAAGCTCCGGAGCGTTGTGGTTAAGGTAACAGTCGTAGAAGAAAGCGACCTTACCCCGTGGTCTCTCCTGCTTATGCCTGGCCTGGCTTTCGAACCATTTAACAAACGTCTCCAAGTGAAAAGCCGGCAATGGGCGCCTTCGGTCGATCCCAACAAATCGCTGCAGAAACGCTCGGCCAAGCTCGGACTGATTGATCCAATTGGTGATGGGTGCTGTCGCGCTTCCGTACGAACTCAGCGTGTCGATGTGCCCAAAAAAACGGTCGCCGAGCGAGGCACCGTGTTCCTGAAGGTATTGGTATTTGATCTCGGTCTTCAGCTTCGCCAGGTCCACGCCGGAGGGGCACTCACGCTTGCAGGCTTTGCAGCCAAGGCACAGATCGAGCACTTCCTCTTTGAATTGCTGAGACGTGAGCTCGTTGCGAGGCAGCTTACCGGTGATGGCCTGTCGCATGAGATTGGCCCGTCCCCGCGTAGCAGCGATTTCCTCTTGCGCGCCGCGAAAGGAGGGGCACATCGCGCCTCCGCTGGATTTGCGGCAGCCGCCGCAGCCGTTGCACATTTCTACCGAGTGAAGCAGATCGATCTGCGAGTCAAAACGCAGCGCGCTCGGTAACTGCGGGATTTCCTGTCCAGGACGATGACGAATGTTCGCACGCAAGTCTGTACCGGTCGAAACAATCTTGCCCGGGTTCATGATCCCCCTGGGATCGAAGAGCTTCTTGATCTCTTTGAATGCGCCGACGAGACGTCCCCCGTAAAGACGTTCCAGCCACTGGGTGCGCACCATACCGTCGCCATGTTCGCTCGCCGTCGTGCCGCCGTAGCGGATGACCAGGTCGGTAACCTCGCTCGAAATCTCGTGGAGCTTCTCGATTTCATCAAGGTCCTTCAGATTGATCACGGGCCGCAGATGCAGGCAACCGCCGCCTGCGTGCGCGTACACGGCTGAAGTAGTCCCGTGACTGTGGATGATGCGCAGAAACTCCTCGATGTACTCCGGCAGAACGTCCGTTGGCACGGCAGTGTCTTCGACAAACGCTGTAGGCTTCGCGTCTTTCGGGTTGCTGAGCAGGATGGGCAGACCGGCCTTGCGCAGATTCCAGAACGCAGTCTGTGAATGAGCGTCAACCGCTTCAAGAGCATGAAAGGCCAGACCCATCTCTTCCATGGCCAGCTTACGGATTTCATCCAGCCTCGGCCTGATGTCGTCCAGGGTCTCACCGTAAAACTCGACCAGCAGGGCCGCCTTCGTGCCTTCGGGCAAGGCGCGGGCTGTGTCCCCGTGTTCCTGGTTCGTCTTGGCCATTTCGATCAACATCTCATCCACCACCTCCACCGCGGTAGGCTTGTGCTTGAGAATCGGCGACACCGTTCGGAGAGCCTCAATCAGATCCTCAAAGCAAAGAAGGACCAGCCCGCTGGCACTGGGAAGCTCGACCAGTTTGAGTTTCGCTTCCACGATCGTGACAAGGGTCCCCTCTGAGCCACAGATCAGTCGAGGCACGTCCACCCGCTCGCTGGTGACCGCCTCCCTTAAGTTGTAGCCGGCCACATTGCGGCGAGTTTTGGGGAATCTGGTTTCGCATTCGAACGCGTATTCATCCCCGAGATCCGCAAGCCCTTTGAGAATCTTCCCGAGAGATGATTCACCATGACTGAGTTGGGCAAACTCTTCGCTGTCACGCTCGATCGCCCGGACCGTATCCCTGTCACCGTTGGGAAGAATGACGTCCAGAGACTCTACATGATCGGCGGTCATCCCATGGATGATCGAATGTGCGCCAGTAGAATTATTTCCAATCAGGCCTCCGACCGCGGCGCGAGAGCTGG
Organism: Planctomycetota bacterium; assembly: GCA_030740295.1. The sequence continues at coordinate 9,985 of JASLXP010000119.1, read as the reverse complement.
ATGCAGGATCCGGGCCGAACTGCAGACCGTGAGGTCTGAGCACTTTATTCAGATCGTCGAGGACCATTCCCGGCTGTACGCGAACCCATTTTTCTGCAGCATTAATCTCGAGGACCTGATTCATGTGGCGAGTGAAGTCCATGACGATCGCCTCGCCAATCGCCTGCCCTGACAGAGAGCTACCACCTCCTCTCGGCAGAATCGCAACCTTGTTTTCAAATGCATATCGATGCACTGCGATGACATCATCCACGGACCTGGGCATCACCACGCCGATCGGTGTGATGTCGTAGATGCTGGCGTCCGTGCTGTAGAGCGAGCGCGTGTACGTATCGAAGCGCACGTCCCCTTTAATCCGCTCTCGTAAGGCTGTTTCGATCTCTGGCATGGACGGAAGGTTAGAAGGGAGAAGATGGGATTCAAATGGTCTCCCGGGCCCATCAAGTTGAATCATTCCGACCACCAAAGCATTCTGATAAGAAATCTCAGAAGCAGACGTCCTGATAATGCTCGTTCCCTCAAAAAAAACTCTCTTGCTTTTATCAATCCCTGCGCTGCTCTGTGCGGGAGTCCTTCTGGCGAAACGCAGTGGGAGTTCTTATTCAGAAGAGTTTACCTGTTCCAGGTGTCGCGCACTCAAAACTGTCGAGTGGGATAGATCGGGTCGGAGAGAAGAGAAGACGGCTAAGCCCTATACGGCCTGGTTCAATAGGAATTTTCCGGAGCATGAATGTCGCTGGTGCAGCGTTGGCAGAGTGATTTCGAAGAAGAACTCATGGCTTGGGAGCAAAGTGGAGATATCCGAGACAAAGCCTCGGCATCGGATATGGACATTAAGCCGCGAAGAGCAGAAGAACTATCTGCTGTCTGTCCTCCCTGCAGAGATCGAGACTTTCTACGGCTATCTGGATTCGGAAGATCCGGTAGAGCAGGAGAAAGCCATCAGCCTGGCCAGGCCATTGGATTCAAATCTGGTGGTCAGGGCGAAACTGTTGGAAAAATCGGGTATTCCGACGCTCGCCCAGATTGCACCTTATACCGATGCACTCATTGTCTGCAGCTATCAGGTCGGACAAGTCCTGAAAGGTAGTCTGAAGGCAAAAACTATTCGCGTCGCCGAGTGGGCCATCGCCTCGGGCAAGAAGAGGGTTACTTCGAAACCTGGAAGCGTCCAGGACCTGACATTAGTGCCCTTTGATTCATTGAAAGGTCTGAAAACCGTCTATAGAAGCGATGATCTTGATATAGACAACGAGGCCCCGTTCTATGTGAGCTGGTCGCTCCCGCCGGCGGCCGTGCAGGGATCCCATAAATCCCGTTTTGATTATGTAATAAATATATCCCCTGCCATGCGGGATTACTGGGCGATACGAAGCCAATTGGAATTAGTTGTAGTGGGGAACTCACAGATTTTCGGGTTGGACACGGGCCAACTGCACTTATCGCCAAAGGGCGGCCCAACTGCTCTAACGATGGCCGCAGCGGGAAGCCATTTTGCACTTCAGAACCTGATCATCAGCGAATACCTTCTGAAACTGCCAAGGCTCAAGTGGATCCTTTGGGGATTAATGCCAAGATTCTTCAATCAGAACCACTGGTACGATTGGTCCCTTCATTCTTTTATGAGCAGCCCGGGGTATAAGCACGATATTTCCAATCTCGAACGTCTCTGGCCAGTCAAGGGCTCAGAGTTCGTCACCTGGAATAAATTTGAAAACTATTCTGAAAAACATATTGCCGATCCCAATTTTCGCCCAAGCCCAAGATTGCCTGAAAAACTTACCAAAAGGGAGAAGCTTGCATTAGTAGAAAGGTGCAACAAGGTTGACTTTATATGGAATGAAGATGTTTTCATGCGGTTGGAGCGAACGGTAAAATTATTGGAAGAGAATGAAATAAATGTCATTCTCTTTTTTACTCCCCTGCATCCTTGCGTAGCAGAAGCAGAGTCTGTCGACAGTGTAGGAACAGGCAGGCGTTATTATGCAGAGATAAAATCAAGGCTTTCCACAATAGCAGGCGAGCACGAGGGTGTTTCTTTCGCAGACTTCCATCGCGGTGGTAATCACGGCCTGGGCCATGAGTGTTTTAATGACATCGAGCATCTGAATCTTGAAGAGGGGATGTCCGCCCTTAATAAAATGCTGGCAGATAAGATTCGTGAGATTGAGAAGCGATAGTTCGGATTTCAGAGCTGACCGGGCGATTGCATCCGCACTATGTTCTGGCCCCCTCCAGGCCAGCGTCAATCGCGCATCGCTTCAAGGTTCTTCTTCCACGCAGCAATGGATCGGCCGAGTGTCTTCGGCGCGTTTCGAATCCCGTAGCATTGAAGTCCGACAGCGCCCTTAAAACCAGCGGCTTTGAGGAGCCTGAGTAAACCCAATTGGTCAAATGTCCCGGTGTCGAGGGGCTGGATGAGCTGTTTCCAGCTCTTACCGTCGATATCCGCACCGCAGGTGCTGGCCTGGTACAGGTATGGCTTCGCGGCATCGATCGTCTTCTGAAGGTCCTCCGCCTTTTCAGACTTCAGGAAGTGGCAGAGGTTGAAAATGAGGCCGACGTTGCGGCGCTCTACCTTCTTCGCAATCCGCAGAGCCTCAGGAATACGGGCGACGTAAAATCCTGCGTGCGGATACAGGGCCACGCGCAGGCCGGCCTTCTCTGCCATATCGGCGACCTCCCGGACGACTTGCACGGCCAACTCATCTGCGTTCTTCAAGCGGCGATCACCTCTCAGTGTGAGCTCGACGATCGCTCCATGCCCCTTCAAGAGTTCGATGGCCGCCGGGAGCTCTTTCGCGTAAGAGCCGCCGTTCTCATTGAAATTGGCGTAGGTGTAGATGCTGAACAGCCGAAGCCCGGCCTCCTCGAAGGCCGCTATCTGTTCCTTCAGTTGGGACAACCGCGTTGAGCCAATGCCATCGTATCCCAGCTTCTTGAGAGCGGCGGCCTGCTGTTGTGGGCTACCGAAACTCGCGCCGTTCTGGAAGACGTAGAACGGCGGCGCAAACTCTTCAGCGACAAGAGCGGTCATAGTGATACAAGCGACGATCAGTGTGCGCGTTACCTTGGACAGTTGAAGAAGATCTCTCCCCTCGGACCTGCGCTTAACGCAGAGCCGATCCCCGGCTGGACCAACGTTCCAATAATTCATCATTTCATCGTAGCGACAATCTGCCCGCTTGTCATAAACAGTATCGTAGCCACGCTGCCCACGGCATTCGTTCAGAAATATGATCAGAAAATGTAACTTGCCCCTTAATTCGCCTGCTCCTTAAATCGTTTGCCTCCCAAACGCAGACGCTATGCCATCTTCCCTTCTCGGCTCAAGAGAGATTTCCTCAAGCATCGTTCCATGGCTGTAATGAGAAAGAAGTTTGGTCCCCTTGTTCTCCTGAGCCTGACTGGCTCTTTCCTGGCTGGGGAAGAACTGCGGTTCGCTGATCTTCAGCCGGAGCATCGCATTCAGAGGGGCAGGTATTCCGCGAAAGTCATCTATACCGGCAGCTACTCACAGGATCACACTCTCATCATTCGAGCCGTTGAGAAGGGGAAGTTTCGTGCCCCGAGGTTTCTGCGGATTGGTGGCTCGATCGCAGAGCCCGACCCGATCGAGATCGAAGGCGGGTTCCTGAAATTCAAGCTCACGGCAAACCGCGGCCCGTTCCCCGAATACCTGGTCGGCAGCGCGGAAGACCAGAGTGTCCGAACAGAAACAAGGAACCTGATTAACGGCGCGGATGTGGATTCGACGCATAAGAGCCTCAAGCTGGATTCCGAGCGCGAGCGGCGCGCGTTTCTGACTCGCGTGCATGTCCTTGCTCTCTGCTCTGACGAGGGGCTGCCGGGCAGTGAAAAGTCAGAAAGAGTGCACCGGGAGAAACTCATTCAGCGCCTTCAGAAACTCGCTCCGAAGATCAGCTCTCGCAGCCTCGCACGAATGTCTGCAAGAGATCTCGGTGACAAGCTGAACTTCCTGATGCTCAACAAGCGTATCGAAGCCACAGGTGTCCCGGTGCAGTTTCAGGATGAGAATCTTGTCGCGGCCATTATGCGCCAGCCGCGCACGAAGAAACTCAGCCCGAGTGTGTTTCACTCTCCGGTGAAGGTGGAATCCATGCCGGTGGAGGAACTCACTGCTATGCTCGAACACCTCGGACTCGCCAGACGTTACTCCCGCTCTTCGACAAAGAAAAAGCGAGACGCAGTCTATGAAGCTGTTGCCTGGCGGGCCTTGGTACGCAGGAATCGAATCCAGCATTTGAATCGAGAGAAGGTCGAGGAGTTCGTTCAGGCGCACCAGGCTGCACAACTCAAGGCGGCCGCGGAGCAGATCCGCAAGCAACAGCCGGCGAACGATAATCCGGAACAGGCAGCGCTGACCCGGCTCACGGACGAGTTCGTTCGCAGGCAATACCAGATGGCTGCGAACGGCATCCCGCCCCAGGACCGTGAGCGGTTTTATTTTCAGTTCCGGTCGGGGAAAGAACTCGGTGAGGCATACGGTTTCCTGAGTAAACCAGAGGCGAGGCAGCTCTACGAGACATTGAAAAGGTTTGGCGTGAGCGAGGGCTCTTTGAAAGCGATGAAGGTACAGACGGCTGCGGAGCTTTATGAAGCTTCTCTGGCGGCCATTACCGCGACCACATCGGACAGACTTCCGAAGAGCGCCTTTCAGACGCTTTCACCTTTCCTCGACGGTGCGAATACTGCTGCCGCTGTCTGGAAGGCATTTCGCACTTACGATGTCGAGCTTCGCTACGATTACGATGTTCCAGAAGGTAAGGACAGGAATGCTTACTGGAAGAACGCGGAAAACTACAGCGCCCTTGTGGATGGCAAGGTCGGCGATATTTCCCTTTCAGGCAGCATGTCTCCCGGCAAAGGAGACTCGATCGACTGGTGGCATGTGCCCGTTTCACTGAAAGGAAGGCAATGGCGGTTAGTTTCCGAAGATGCCGCGATCGCGATGGATCGAGTGCCGGCTGACGAGGGGAGCTACCTGAAAGTGCGCTCAAACGGCGCTGCTGCAAAATACAGGATCGAATCGAAGGGCGATGGCGAGCGTAACCTGAAACGATTCGAACGGGTCGAAGCTCACCAGGAAGTGGCAGGGCCGCCGTTTTGAAGGGATTCTGGATACTGGATGCTGGATGCTGGATTCGGGAAGCCTGCATTTCAGATCGGTGGCGTATTGGAACAGCTCGGCCTGAGAGAGTAGTCTGCGTCCCGCGCGAAGAGCCCAGCTCACCATTCCTCCATTCCAACACTCCAATCTCAAAACCATGAAAGAAAATCTTGCCTTAAACGGCGGCCCTAAAGCGAAGAAGACTCCTTACGGAACTGGCCCGAAGCATCCCTTGAAGGAATGGAATTCGGTGAAAAAGATTTTTGAGCGTGGACGGATTCCCATGACGCGCGGCCCGGAGGTCATGCAGCTTCGTGAAGTGTTCTGTGAGTTGACCGGTCTGAAACATGCGGTCACCACATCAAGTGGCACTTCTGCCTTGCATACCGCGATAGGCGCGCTCGAGATTGGTCGTGCGGACGAAGTGATCACCAGCCCCATCACAGATATGGGAACGCTCACTGCCATCATGGCTCAGAATGCCGTTCCTGTCTTTGCGGATGTCGATCCGCTTACGCTGATGATCACGCCTGATTCCATTGCGAAGAAAATCTCGCGTTACACGAAGGCGGTCATTGTGGTGCACCTCGCGGGCCAGGCTGCAGATATGCGGGGCATCATGAAGCTCTGCCGCTCAAAAGAGATCGCGGTGGTGGAAGACATGGCTCAGAGCTACCTCTGCCGCCAGGGCAAACGCGTGGCCGGCACGTTTGGCGATATCAGTTGCTGGAGCCTCAACGAATCCAAACACATCGGCGCAGGCGATGGCGGGGTGCTGACAACGAACAGCAGAAAACTTGCGCGCCGCGCGGATCTGTTCGCTGACAAGTGTTACGACCGCGAGGGCACCGGCATCTCACCTTTTTTCGCACCCTACAATTACCGGCTGAACGACCTTGTAGCCGCCGTCTGTATCGAGCAGGTCAAGCGTGTAAAGTCCATCTGTGACAAGCGTCACAAATGGGGTACGAAACTCGATGAGGCACTTGCGGGAATTCTCGGAATCATCCCCCGACCAGTGCCGAAGAATGATTATGCGACTTACTGGTATTACATCGTCCATGTGGACGAATCAGTGATCGGTGACGTTGACGCTTTCACCCAGGCGTTGCGCGCGGAAGGCATCAGTTGCAGTCGTCACAAGCTTAGTGTGCTCGACTGGCCACTCTTCAGCGATGCCAAAGATGACCCGCATGCCTGCGGCCAGCATTGCCCGCTCTACAAGGGCAAAGTGGATTACAGTATCACCCAATATCCGGGCCTTGAACAGGCATGCCGAACGGCTCTTCACCTGCCGATGAGTGAGTACTTCCGCGCTGCAGATATTCGTGAGACCATAGCCGGGATCAAGAAGGTGGCCGGGCATTTAGTACAGAGCTGAGATCGATCCAAGAGGCAGAAAATGTATTCCCTGTCAGAAAACCTGAGCCAGCCCGGGCTCGATGATCTGGGTGAGCCACAGCAACTCGAGCCTCTCTTTCCTGATCAGAGCGATATCAGTCTGGAGGCATGGCAGAGCATCCGGCAGTCCCTGCTCGGCAGATGGCGCGCGGTGATCGGAGAGCCTTCGTTCGAGGAGTTTGACCGCACCTCAGACGTCATCGATTCATTTGAGACGCCGGATTTCCGTGGGACGGTTCTTCTGCAACCGACCGGTCCGAGCCAAAGGCAGAAACTTCTCTTGATGGAACCGAAGAACGTGCGGCATTCACCTCGTCCTGGTGCGGTGGTGCCTTTCTACGATCCGGATCGGATGGCTGGTTTTGACCTCGAGACAAAGGAAGACATCACCGAAAGAACAGTGATTCAATTCGGACGACACCTTGTTCGGCAGGGATACGTCGTCGTATGCACGGAAGCCTTCCCATACAACACAGTGCCGGAGCCGGTGAGCAACGAGGGCTTTGCATGGTGGCAGGCCGGCGCAGAGAAGATTCTTGCTGAGAATCCCAGTTGGACAGGGATGGGTAAACTCGCCTGGGATACAAGCCGGGCCGTGGATCTCCTTCTGGATCAGCCGGACATCGATAACGAACGCATCCTGGCCATCGGCCACTCACTTGGCGGTAAGATGGCCTTCTACACCGCGGCATTTGATGAACGTATCACAACCGTCATCGCTTCCGATTTCGGTATCGGCTGGTCATTCACGAACTGGGACGCCCCCTGGTATTTCGGCAATCAGATCAAGGAGCAGAGCTTCACGCTCAACGGTCATCATGCCCTCGCGCTGATCGCGCCCCGTTCGTTTCTGCTGATCGCGGGCGAAGCGGATCGACCCGAAAGCTGGCAGCACATCAACGAAGCCAGGCAGATATATCGCCTGCATAACAGGGAAAACGCGGTCGGCTGCTTCATGCACATGGAGGGGCACACCCCGACAGAGGAGTCGATGGATGCCGCGTATCAATGGCTGGCGGAGCAGGCGTACGACGCAGCTCCTGGAAACGTATCCGACCGCCCTTCACCGCATCCATGAATACGCGCTACCCGGAGCTGGGTTTAGACCTCAGCTACCATCCTGTTTCGTGCGATTCGCCGTCCGCGTTTACTTCGGAACAGATTGCACAATTCAATCGTGAGGGCTACGTAACAGACCTCGATCTATTCACGGCAAATGAAGCTTCCGATTTCGCGATACGTTTCGCCGACGGCGGTGAAGAGGCGGCTAAGTTGAATCCACATGCACGCTTTGATTGGGTGTGGGAGATAGCGGTTAACGGACGAGCACTGGCTCATCTCCAGGATCTGCTTGGTGAGAATGTTGTCTGCTTCATAAGCCAGTTTATTGACAAAAAGCCGGGCAGCAGGACCTGCGTTGAAGGACATCAGGATTCGAGCTACTTCGCGGTCGACGCAGGCTCAGTGAACATCTGGATCGCGCTTGGGGATGCTGATGAGGAGAACGGCTGTATGTGGTTTGTGCCTGGCTCTCATCTGTTGGGCGGCCTGCCAGTCCGCGACCCGACTGGCGATCTGAACGTCGTTAAGCACGAGTTGGAATCGACAGTGAATCGGCTGGGCAAAGTTCCCATCCGCCTTAAGGCTGGCCAAATGGTCATCTTCTCGGATCTGCTTCTCCACCTCTCCCCGCCAACTCAATCGGTAGATCGCCATCGTCCGGCTCTGACACTGACCTACGCTTCGGCCGAAAAACGTCCCCACGACCATCCCAAGGCTCGGCACAAGCCTGTGCTTTGCTGCGGCGAAAATGTGGAGAGGAATTGGAACGTAAAGCCGCCTCCTGCCCAATGATTCTGGATTCTGGATTCTGGTTTCAAGAGGATTCAGCAGGGCTCAAGATTCAGGATTCAAGATTCAGGACTCAAGATACAACTGGATTCGAGATTCATGATTCCAGAGGTTTCAAAAAGGAGCAGTGTCCTTGGGACATCGTTAGTGAGTGCAACGCTGGCAGCGCTTCTTGAATCCTCTGAATCCAGAATCATCTGAATCATCTGAATCATCTGAATCCAGCATCCAGCATCCAGAATCCTGAATCCTCTGAACCCTGAATCCTGAATCCTGGGCTCTACGAAAAGAGTCTGTACTTCAGGATGCAGTAAAGTGCCCGGACTCCATCCTTCCACCCGATCTTCTTGCCTTCATCGTAGGTGCGGCCGTAATAGGAAATGCCCACCTCATAGATGCGGACGCCGAGTCTGGCGACCTTGGCTGTCATTTCCGGTTCGATGCCGAATCTCTTCTCTCTCAACTGCAATTGCTTCAGCACCTCTGAGCGGAACACTTTGTAACAGCATTCCATATCCGTGAGATTGAGGTTGGTCATCATGTTGGAGAGCAGCGTAAGAAAGCGGTTGGCCTGGTAATGCCAGAAGAAGAGCACACGATGTGCGTCGTGCCCGACAAATCGCGAACCGTAAACCACGTCAGCCCTGCCATTCAGGATGGGTGCAAGAAGGCGGGGAAACTCACCCGGATCGTACTCCATGTCCGCATCCTGGATGATGATGATGTCGCCTGTACATGCCTCGAAGCCAGTCTGCAGGGCCCCGCCTTTCCCCTGGTTCACTTCGTGTTTAATGATTGTGTAGATATCGTCGTCGAGCTGGTCGAGCAGTTCGCGGGTGCCGTCGGTCGAGCCATCGTCGACCAGGATGATTTCCTTTTCAATGTCACCGATATCCACTTCGAGAACTTTTTCACAGAGCGACTCGATGGTCTCCTTTTCGTTGTATACAGGGATGACAATGGAGAGTTTCATAGTGGTGATCGCACTCTATTCCGACCGGATTAATCCTTAAGACCACGCTCCTTCAGGTAGTGGCGGTGGTAGTAATCCTCGTAATCGCCGGCTTTAATGTTCTGCCACCAATCCCGATTCTGTTTGTACCAGTCCACGGTATCGGCCAAGCCTTCTTCGAAGCGGATCTGCGGGGCCCAGCCCAGCTCAGCCCTGGCCTTGGATGCATCTATCGCATAACGCCGGTCGTGGCCGGGGCGGTCTTTCACAAATGTGATGAGGTCTTCACTGGCGCCGACGAGTTCCACGATGTGTCGCACGAGATCGATATTGGCCCATTCGTTTTCAGAACCGATGTTGTAGGTCTCACCGGGTTTGCCTTGCAGGAGGACAGCCTCGATGGCCTTCGAATGATCGAGGGTGTGAATCCAATCGCGGACGTTTTTGCCGTCGCCATAAACCGGCAGGGGCTTGCCTTCCATTGCGTTACTGATCATCAACGGGATCAGTTTTTCCGGGAACTGGTATGGCCCGTAATTGTTGGAGCAGCGCGTAATGAGCACCGGCATTCCGAATGTGTGGTGATACGAAAGCACGAGCAAATCTGCGCTGACCTTGCTCGCCGAATATGGGTTGTGGGGCTGCAGCGG
>JASLXP010000118.1 GCA_030740295.1 Planctomycetota bacterium | reverse complement strand
CAAGGTAATTCAAGCGGAAAAATAATTCAACGGTCATCGGCCAGACGCCGGATCAGCCATCATTCCCGCCACCAGGCAAGTTCCCGCCAGCAACGCGGCATCGGCCTCAGCCCGGCGTTTCCAGCACAGAGCTGCGTCTGCTGGCCGGACCCGAATCGGCAATCTCCTTGCGATCTCAACAGTCCACAGAATAAGAAGCTTGAGGATCTCCATAACGCCTGTAGTACTGTTCACGAAGAACCTGATCAGGGAGAATTATCGAAATGATTCAAGATACACTTTTTCCAACAATGGTAATTGGCAGCTTGCCCCGGCCCCAATGGGTCATCGACCTGATTGATGAACGCGAACGCGACGCGATCAGTCAGGATGATTTTGACAGGGCCCTCGATCGTGCCGTGCAGTTTGCCATCGAAATGCAGGAGAGGGCCGGCATCGACATCATCACAGATGGCGAGTGGCGGCGTCGCACTTATTTCACCGGATTCGCTCAGGCCACCGAAGGATTCGAGAAAGACGTGATCGTCGTCCAGGTGCTCGACGGCCGGACAAAGAAGTGGCCAGGGGTCGTCGGAAAACTGAGGCACGTAGGGCCCATCGCCGTCGAGGAAGTGCGTTTTGTCAAAAGCTGCACCTCGCGCATGGTAAAAGCAACTCTACCCAGCCCATACATGATCGACCGCTGGTTTTACGACCCGGACGCGAGCAGAGATGCGTACGCAAGTCGGGAAGAACTTCTGCAGGATGCGGCGGACGTCCTGCGACAGGAGGTATTCGCCTTGCGAGACCTGGGTGTCGATCTCATTCAGTTTGACGATGCGATGATCGGCCGGTTCATCGGTGATGAGTACAACCCGAGCGGGACCAATCCGAAGGTGAAAATCACCATGGCCGATCGCGACCGTGAATTGGAGATGGCCACGTCAAGTCTGAACCGCGTCGTGGAAGGGATCGACGGCGTCACGACAGCGATGCACGTCTGCCGCGGGCACCGAGGGAGGATGCACGTCGCGCATGGAGGCTTCGAGCCGCTCGTCCCCTACCTCTATCGGGCCAACGTGGATATCCTGGCGCTTGAGCTGGCGGCGGACGATGCCGGCACTGTCGATGCACTCAAAGACTTTCCCGAAGACAAGATGTTGGGCATGGGAGTGATCGACGTGCTCAGCCGCGAAGTGGATCCGCCCTCCGTGTTGGTCGAGCGCGTAAAATCGATCGAGCGATTCATCGATCGTGAACGATTGATCCTTAACCCGGACTGCGGTTTCGCTCCCGGCTACGATAATCCGATCTCGTTGGACGAAGCCTACAACAAGCTCAAATCAGTTTCCGCAGCCGCCTGCCAACTCCGTGCGGAGTGACCTGAATCACAGAAAAAAGATGTCCCGAACAGTATCCGTTCCTCGGTCAATGCTGGAGAGCAAGCGAAGCCCCTTTGGCGACGGGCCTGTGACCGCGTCGAGCGGGCAGGTTTTCAGCTTGCTGAGGTAAGCAGAGGAAGACGGATTCCCCGAGGCCCCCACCATTGGTCAGAGGGCACTTCAATCTGACGGATTTCAGGGGCGAAGCCCCGGCCGTTTGCCTAGCTGGGTGAATGGTACAAAGATTTTAAAAGGGGCAACGCCCCGGCCATTTCTGAGGAGGCCATTCATTGGGGCAAATGACCGGGGCGTTGCCCCTAAGGATGATCTGCCCGAAAACCCAGCCCGTTGGGCTGGGCTATGCAAACGGCCCGGGGCTTTGCCCCTGAAATCTGTCATTCAGATCCGTAAAAATGCCCTCGTCTCGGCATATTATTAGTCAGGTGGCCTTCCGTACTCGATTGAGGCTTCGACCATTGCCTCCAGGTTTTCGATGGGCGTGCCTGGCGGAAGATTGTAACCGTCGCAGAGCATGTAGCCGCGGCAGGGCGCGAAGACATCGAGATTTCTGAGAGCTTCTGCTTTGACCTCGGATGGAGTTCCTCGAAGCAGCACGTTGATGTCAACGCCGCCGTTCATGGTGACGTGGCCACCCATCGCCGCCGCCAGTTGGTGCTTGTCGGTGCAGTCGCCAAACCCAGTGAGACTGTTGATGCGCCATTCAACGGCAAGGATTTCGAGCAGGTGATCGATCCTCCCGCACATGTGCAGGCCACGCGAACCTGGAAAGGCTTCGTACAGGCGCAGATGATAGGGGGAGACAAACTCCCGGAACATGTCCGGCGACAGCATCTCCCCTCCGTCGCACCCGCCACCGGTGTTCTTCATGGGAAGGCCGAGCCTCTCCCTGCGGTAACGCTCGCATCGGATATGCGATTCCGTGACCCGATCCATCAGGTGATGAACTGCTTCCGGGCATTCCGCCGTCCACTGAAGCAGATTGGTCTGCGCAAGGGCCATCGCCTTGGGGAAAGGCGCGCCGGCAACACCGAAGCTGACTCCAACAGGCACGCGGTCACCATTGAAAGTCACCTCGAACTCATTTGCCGCGTCGCACATGTCCTCATACCACTCGACGACGCGTCCGAACATGCCGGCTCGGACCTCCGGAACTTCCAAGCTCTCCACATCCTCCGGATTCCGAATCGGCGGAGTGACCTTCGGCGGCACGTCATCGCGCCAGTCTACTTCCACTTCGAAGCTGCCGGCCTGCGGCGCGTGCTGAAAGTCCGGGGAGACACTGACGCCCTTGCCGGTCACCCAATCGCCGGGCATGTTTTCGAGCTTCCATTTCTGGTTGAGCAGTTGATGGCGTAGATGTGTCTTCGGGTCTGAAAAATATTCAAGGAAGCCAACGCCCCGCTCATGAAGGACGAACCGGGTGCCGACTCCGAAGATTACAGGGACGCGCTCCTCATACTCGAACCTGGGGACCGGAGCTCGCAGCCTGCGATTCTCTTCAATCTTCTGCTCAGGATATCTCAGTTCGATCTTTTCAGGCATCTACTTCTCACAATCATGGTGAAGCAGGGCTCAGGGTGATCTGACATCTGACACGCGCGGCTTCAATTCATTTCCGCCCCTATCTCCTTCGCGGCGGCGGCCCATTCTCTCAGCCGGTCGGGGCGGCCGTCGACGGTCTCCAACTCCTGCAGGACGATCTGGATCGGCGTGTCCTTCGCAATGTGCAGCCCTCGCTCCAGGTGTTTGCGAATCGGGGCCATATCTGGCGTGAAGACGACATCCGTTGCTTTTTGCCGCCACTCGATGCAGTAGCGATCTCCGACCGCATCGACCAGCTTCTCAATGTCCGTCCATGGAGAGCAGACAAACTTTCGCAGATTGGAGATGCCCAGGACCCGGTCGATTTTCGTGGTCAGATTCTCGCAGCAACCATAGAAGGTAAGGCCGAAGCGCTCCAGGATCGGCTTCTGATAATCCAGAAGAAACTCCTGGTACTGGGGCGGCCCCACGCCTTCGAACTCCTGGCTTTCGCCGCGGCCCCAGAGATCATTCAGGCGCACACGTTTCTCGTCGAAGTCCGACAGCGGCAGGTCATCACACGCGTAGAGCCCGGTGTTGTTGAGGGTGAGGACCTTCATTCTGTCGTACTGGTCCATTACTCCCATAAAGCCGTCCCTCAGAATCCCCATCAACTGGTGCACCCACCCGGGCCGATCCATGAGATGCACCAGGAGTTCCTGAACGCCGCACAGTTGCGTGGCCCAGCCGTGAAGCCAGGCTCCCGGACCGGGCAACCTGCACGTGACTCTTACCGGCAGGATGTCTCCGAGCAGGTCGTGCATCCGCGACAGGTTCTCTTCGGTCTTTTCAGGACAGTGGGTGTATTGGGGCGGGACAATTTTATCGATGTCCGCCTCTTCGCGAATGGGAGGAACGTAGCTCCAGGCGCCGCCGGACACTCCACTGTGTGTGTAACCTATCGGCACGCCCCAGAAGTGTTCGCTTTGCTGCTTCACGACAGCGGGGACGTCCCACGACGGCTCGACCACTGTGTCATCACCGATCTCCTGCTTGTACAGGATCTGCCGCAGCCGGTACTCGACGCCGGCATGGAAGCTATCCTGGCTCACGACGCCGGACCGCGGCATGAGTTCCTCCCAGCATGCGGGATGACAGATGACGGGCGGCCGGTCGGGATTCCGCAGGCTGTTAACGTCATTCCACAAGCGAAGCCGGTAAGCGTTCTCTTCGCCGGCAGCCAGACCGGCCACACGTTTTGCCAGGTTGCGCACTGTTTCTCGTCCTGTTTTCTCGTCGTTAGACATGATTGCGTTTCCGTTGTTGGATGCGTTGGAAGCTTTTTCTGACCGGCCAATCCGTAGTTTCTTTGTGTCGGCCGGGACGGCCAACCTACGCATGTGCGTTACGGAAGCCGAGTTCTGCTGACAGGTCAAAGTAGAGCTTTATTGCCTCGGGTGGAACGTTGAAGGGGATATGGTTGCCGATGCACATCATGTATCCGCCGGACATCCGGGAAGTCTCGATCATGGAATCGACCATGGCTCGAATCTCGCCAGGATTGTTGCGCATGAGAGTCCGGCAGTCTCCGTCCCCGGCGATGAATGGATTCGAGTAACGTCTGGCGATTGCTTTGTAGTCCGTCATTGGCTCGCTGATGATGCCGCGCGCGCCGCAGGCCATCACGTCGTCCACAAAAGCGTCCACACACCCGTCAACCATGAAGATGACTTCCTTGCCTGCCTCCTGCAAGATGCTCCAGTATTCCTCGTACCTGGGGAAGATGAATTTTCGCATCCACTTCGGAGAACAGACCGGGCCACTGGTCAGCACGATGTCATCATGGCACACAGCGAAATTGATCGGAAGCCTGGCAAAAGCCCGGAAGACCCGGCGGTTGATTTCGGCGAACTCGTCCATGATCCGCTCGAACGCGGGATCGAGGCTGAGCTCGAGGAAATTCTCGTATCCGAACACCAGCAACGGCCACATGAACATCGTGTTGTAGAACCCGACTGACGCGGTGGATTCCTCGGGCGCACGGTCACCCCAATCGGCCGGGTAGTTCTTGCGATAGCGTTGGTAGATGATCTCTTCGCTGCTGAAATCGCCATCCACGACCACATTCCATCCGGTGAAATCCCCCTGCTCCAGTGGACTGAACGCCAGCATGTCTTCACGGCTTTTGAACCGAACGGCGGCCACGTCCTGCTGCCAGTGAGTCCGATAGGAGTCGTTCCATCGGCCATGTCCTCTATTCTCCTGATCGTCGATCCGAGGGATCGGGTCGTCTTTGCCAGGAACGCCAAAACCAACGAACGGATACATCTCGTTGAGCCGCTGCATACAGCTTCGGGGCCGTTCGTAGTAGTCAATCCCGGAGATGAATGAAGCAGCATCCGGATTGGACCAATGCTCCCAATGGCCAATGCGGGCGGGCCCCAGGCCCATGTAGCTCTGGTACCGAAGAACTTCCGGTCGCACATCGTTCTTGTCGTTAGCCATAACTGCGTATCTCCTTTACGGGTGGTCGAAGACCAAGCCTTTCATTTTCCGGCGAAGCAGAGAACTTTTCCGCCGGCGGTGGAAAGATAGAGCCTCCCTCCGGCAGCGATCATCCCGTCCCAGGCGGGCGGGGATTCGAGTTTGTATTCAGCAAGCTTCTTCCCATCAGCCGGTGAGACGGCCCACAGCAGCGCTCCTTTTTCACCACGAAGTGCCTGGTCCTGTCCGGCGACTTTCTCCTGAATCTCAGAGTCAGTGAAGCTTCGATAGGCTTCTTCTTCCTTCACGACTTCCGGAGGGCCAGCGATGAAGAGTACTCTCTTCTCCCCACCGGTCAGCACCATTGCGCGGACAAAGAACGGGACATCGGCGGTCCAGTGATGAACAACTTTAAAAGACACGACACTGGAAGCTCCCGTGAACTTCAAAGCCTTGCCGAATTTGCCTGCCACCGGGCTGGCCCCCTCTGCCTTTCCATGATTCTTGTTTCCGGATTCGTCCGTGGAACTGTCCCCATCAAATGAGAATCGGGCCGCGGGCCCCGGGCCCTGGGCGAGCCCTTTTCCCGGAGATGAATAGTGTGCTGCAACCTCTTCTGCAGTCAGTGCGCGGTGGTACACTCCGACTTCGTCGATGGTCCCCGTGAACCCGAAAGGGGACTGGTAATCGCCGACGGGCCCACCTTCGTCCGCACCGATCTCCATTGCCTGAGCTGGGCTGGACGGGATGAGCTTGAGTGCCTGTGACGAAGCGGAGAGCTTGCCGTTTACGTAGATGTGGAGTTTCTTTTCGGAATCCAGTACTCCAGCGAGGTGGGTCCATTTGCCCGCAACCTTCCTCTTTGCGATCACGGAACTAATCTCCTTATCTGCGCGAATGACAAACTTTGGCCTCCCGTTTCTCAGCACCAGCGCGTAGCCTTGATACGGACCGCCTCTGGCGACGACGACACCGTTTGGTTTATCTGACTTGACCCACGCCAGCACAGAAAGCGGGGTATTGGACGGGTCGAGGCTTTTTGAGTTGGCGACACTGACGCGGGAGCCTTTGGGTTTCCTGCCGATCCTCTCGGTCACGGTCGGCTCTTTGCCAGCGGCGAAGAGTTGGTGCTCCAGCGGTGTCGTCCATCTGTAGTACTTCGGCTTGCGGCCAAAGCCGTACACATCTTTTTCGTCAAACACGAGTAGTCGCCCGCTTGGCGCAAACTTGCCGGAAACAAAGTACCCGTTCCAGCCACCGGAGAAGGTCCGGCCATACATCCAGTAGGACCTGTGGAATCCCGAATCGTCAAGGAAACCGGTTGGGCAGAACAGGTGCGGACCCTCACCCACCTGATCGGATCCCAGCTCCATGCGATCCGCGGAAACCGGTGCAAGCCGCAGGCGACTGCCTTCGGTGTCGAACCGCTGGGAACGCATGTAAATGTAACGGCTGTCGGCTGAGAGCACGTCCGGCAGGGCGACGGGCATGTTGAGCCACTTAATATGCGTCTGGAGATTCTTGCCAGTCTCAGGATCGCGTTCGTCGAGAATCGTCTCCGACAGTTTGCGTCCCGTCATCGGGTCAAGCTGAAGCAAACGCAGGCCGCCATCGAGGAACATGGACCGGCCTGCCACACAGTAGACAATGTCATCTCGGACAAGCACGCTGCCGTGAACTGGCCACACCGACTCGATCTGCTCGAAGGCCGACAGCCGCCGATCCACCGGCGCAGCGCGGAAACGCCATGCCAGTTGACCATCGGACGCACGCAGACAATAGACGTGCCCATCTGCGGACCCGAACAGGACCAGACCCTTGTAGGCCGTGGGCGGGGAATCCACTCGCCCACCAACTGTGTAGGCCCACATGGGCTTGCCCGTCCCGGCATCCAGTGCGTGTACCGTGTGCGAGTGAATGGACGCGACAAACAGCCTGCCGTCAGCGACGACAACACTGCTCAGTTTGGCGCCCAGGTCGGTTTGCCACTCAGGCTCGAGATCGCTGGGTACGGATGCCGGCGTTGATCCGCTTCGCCCAATATCGTGGCGATAGGTTGGCCAGTCGTCCGCGTTCGCTTCTGCCTTTTGATCGCTGACTTCTGTGTATGCCGGTCCTCGGACAAGCCTGTCGTTTTCCGAAATCTGTGCAGGGATGCGGCGTGTCGCGGAGTCTGCCGCCAGGGCATTGAAGCCGTTGAGTTTGGCCTCCGGGTAACAGATGCAAGGATGCGGCGGCGCGTAAACAAGGCCGTTACAGGGCAGGACGCCATAGAGACAAGCGCCTCTGACCCAGTGATTGATGTCCCAGTGTTTGGCACTGTGGTCAACAAATTCTATCCCTGTCCGCGACATGAGAAGGTACCGATCCGTCGCTTTACCACGGTGGCAACGGTGATGGAACCAATAGGTGTCGACGTCCGGCGGAAACTCGCTTTTCACCGTGCCCGTCATCGGGTCCCGCCCCCGTAGAACTCCATTCAGCCCCCCGCTCGTGGTCGCACCAAACCAGACAAGGCCGCCGGCAACGAGAATGTCTTCAGGTGATTTGTAGCCGGATGAAGGGTGATCTGCCGACCACAGTGTCTTGCCGGTTACCGCGGAGAGGGCAGTCATTCTGTTGTCTCCTCCCGCATTCGTGTTCTTTTTCGGGCTCCCTCCGGAGAACAGAACAACGTCTTTGTACACAACCAGTGTCGGAGCAAAGAACGACAGGATCGACGACATTCGAGGTACGGGGTCCGAAGACCAAAGTTCAGTACCTTTCTTCCGATCCAGGCATACGACTTTGTTGCCATCATGGAAGAACACGCGCTGAGAATCGGCCGCCAGCGTGAGAGACATCGCTGGGCTCTCTTTCTGCCACAGGGCCTTCCCCGTACTCGCCTGGATAGCCATGACCTTCTTGGGAGATTCATCCCACCACGCCTGCCTTGCTCGCCTTCTCGTCTCCGAAATGGTCTTGCCGGTAAGCTTGACCGGCGAACTATTGATCAGGACGAACAGAACATCATCTGAGAGGATCAGTTCTTCGGTGCCTTTGGTGTCTTCAAAGATCCGCATGGTCTCACCAGTGGCCGCGTCCATAGCGGTTACCGGAGCGTCGATCCCCAGCGTCGCGAAGACCGTATCGCCTGCGGCTATCAGGCGGCGGGGAAGATTGGACGGCCCACTCTTGAGTGGCCAGAACCGGGTGTGCCACTGACCAATGGACCTTTTCCAGAGGATCGTGCCGTTGAACGCATCCCGCGCAATGAGTGCCCACTTCGACGGCGCCATGAGTGACCAGCCCGATCCCTCGTCGAAAATGTAGAAGAGCCTGCCACCGGAAGAGACAACCGCGCTGATGCTGGTCATATTGTCGTGGTGTCTCGTCCACTTCGGGCTGCCAACCCACTGCTGATGACGCGGCGGGCCTACAACGGAGTCATGGGCTACCGCGTTGTTGTCGGCATCGTGCAGGTAGTGGGTCCATTCATCGATCTCCCCGGGCCGGGGTTTGACGGTCTTTGTCCAGTTGCCGTTCTGCCTGATATACGCCACCCCGCCGGGGCAGAGAGCCCGCGTAACTTCAGACATCGGGACCTCACCCAGGTCATCCGATACGACAAGATTGACCAGGTTGTCGATGTATGGCAGCCCTTTACTTCGCAGCAGATCGACCGAGACTTTTCCGTAGACACCGAGTGATTTGACATGCTCGCGCGCTCTTCTGACCTCTCCGGCGTCTGTGCCCAAGCCCTGCACCATGTAGCTGTCATTGGCCCGCAGCGCGGCGGTCAGCTTCCCATCACCGCATCCGAGGTGAACGACTATGCCTCCTTTAACCCCGGAGGCGGCCAGGATCTTCCGAGCCGTTTCGCTTGCCGTTTCTGCGAGCGAAACCTGGGTCGACCAGAGGGCCACCAACACAAAACCAAACGTCGAGGCCCTGGCACTGTGATGGTCTATTTCGAATCCTCTGTGCATCAGTTCATCTTCTGTGTGAGGGGATTGGCCTCCCCGAGGCAGAAGGCACTGTCCGTTTCCCGATTCTGATTACGGATTACGGATCTTTGCCGCTTTCTTCGACAGGTCGCGATAGTAATCGCGGATCACGTCGCGGTGGGCTTCGGGGTAGCGTTCCTGGGGGGCGTCGTGGACGTCTTCCATCTTCTTGATCGTTTCCTTTTCGAGCTTTTGGTCTTTGGCAGTGGAGGCGGGTCCGGTGCCTGAGATGTCTTTCATATCGGAGAGGAGCTTCTCTTTGCGCTCCCAGAAGTCCTGGGCGTCGAGGTTGAATTTGGTGAGCTTGGCCAGGTGGCTCATCTGGCCGGCGAGGTCTTTCATCTTGCGGGATGGGAGACCGAGCTGATCGAACTGTTTGGCGAGACGCTGGGCACGGAGTGACAACTGCCGCTGGCGGCGCTGCCAATCCCGGAGGAGGGAATCGACTCTTGCGTCGTAGGTGCCGGTGCCTTCACGGATGCGCTCGACTGCGGCGATCCAATCGTGGTATTTGGCTTCTTCGGCAGAGACTTCGCCGACACTTGAAGTCTCCCGCTTCAGGTCGCCACCGCCCATCTTCTCACCGGAGCCTGGGTCTTGTGGCTCGCCCTCGGAGGGAGTTCCTTCTCCGCGGCCGCCCTGGCCGGTCTCTCCGGAGCCGCCATAGACCTCGCCGCCCTCGGAACCTTTACCGCCCTTGCCTTCGCGCTTGCCGCCGGTGCCACCTTTACCCTTTTTTCCCGCGCTGGAATTGGATTCGCCGTGCTGGGAGCCGGACATTTTGTGCGAGTCGTTGCCGGTCTTGCCGCCAGTGCCGACCGATTCATCTGCCCCGGTGTCGTTGGGCACTCGCTGTTCGCGCATGGAGCCTTTCTCGTTGGGCGTATCCATGCCGCTGCCTTTCGATCCGAACATGTCCCGTGATACGTCCGCTACGTTCTGTCCGAAGGCTTTGCCGGCCCGGCCGGTCCGGGCGCGGCCGCCGAGATTCTGGCCCCGGGGCAGGATGTTGGCAGTGATGCCTCTTGCCGAAGTTCCGGCGATGGGCCAATCCTGCTCCGAGTTCGGCATCTCCCCCACGCCCGAGGCGTCCTTGCCGCTTTCCATGAACGAAGTGGTAAAATCCTCCAGTTCCTCCTGCTGGTCGTCGAGGAGCTCGCCGACGAGGTCTTGAAAGGCTTCCGGCAGGTCGGCGCTGCGGTCTTTATCGTGGCCGCCGTGCAGTTGAAAGTCGTCGGCGTTGCGGGTCTTTGCCGGTGGCTCGTTGCTGAGGCCGAGCGCGTCGATCGGAACTTCTGCACCTCGCTCGGGTTCGGCCTTGATCATGGCCTCCAGGTCGGCCAATCCGTCTTCAGGGAAGGCGGCTGATTCCTCTTCCTCCTCTTTCGGCTTGAGCCGCTTCTCCAGTTCCTCGATTTTAGCATCGAGGGTTTTCATGAGGGCGGGGTCGGGCGTCTTGCGGTTGAGCCAGCCGGGAGATTCGACGTCTTCCTTGGATCGTTCCACGTCTTTCTTGCCCAGTTGCGGGGCTTCGGGCGGAGGACGCTCTTCGAGCTGTTGGGCATCGCGATCGTCGACATCCTCCGGTGAAGGCGGCGACTGCCTGGGGCTCTCGCCTTCTCCTTCGGCGTCCTGCTCCTCGGCACCGATCTCCTCCGGAACGTCCGGGGCAGGAGTTTTGTCCATAGCGGTATCCGCCTGGCCGCCGGAAGCAGAGATGGCATCGGGCAGCGGCGCTCCCTCCGGTTTCTTCATGGAAGGCGGGCCGGGCTGGTTGGATGCCTTGGGTGGCGAGGCTTCCTTGTCTCCCTTGTTGGGCTTTTTCTCTTTCTTGGCCTGCTTCTCTTTCTTCTTCTCGGCGGGGTCTTGCTGGCCCGGCGGCTTTTTGGCCTGCTCGCCTTCCTTGTCTTCTTTCCAGCGGAGATTGCCTTCGTCCTCTTCGGGGTCTTCCTGTTCGTCCTTTGCATCCTCGTCCTCGGGATCCTGTGGGGAAGACGGCTTGGCTTCGCCAGGCTCAGGCTGCTTTTCCTTTTTGGATGGAGGAATGGGGGGAATGTTCATCTTGGATTTTGAACTTTCAGGACGGGTGTGACGGGGAGGCGCTTTCATCAGCGGAACCTTCGGCTGGCTCTTGGGCTCCGTCTGTCCAGGACTATGCTGGCGTTTGCGGGGGCCGGGCTTCTGGCCTGTCGACGCCTTCTCTTTGGCTTCGGGCTGCTGCTCCGGATCCTCTTTTTCGGTTTCCTTTTCGGGTTCCTCCAGTTCCTTCTTTTTCTTCTCACTTTCAGGGAGAGGAATTTTCTTTTCCGGCGCCGGGTCGGAACTGGAGACCGCCGGCTTTTTGCCAGGACGGCCCTTGCCACCGGGGGAGGCGCCTTGTCCCTTCGGGCCGCGGGACAGCTTACTGGGATCCTGCTCGCGGGATTGTTCCAGTGGCAGCGGTTCTTCGAGATCCGTTTCCGGAATGAGATCGGACGGGGCCCCGGCCTTGGCAAGCTGTTGCGACTCCAGCGTGCCGGGCTCGGCTTCCTGATCCAATTCGTCCGCGGGAAGCTGGCCGGGGTCGAATGTATCTTCGGTATTCATGGCACGAGCGATGTTTTCGGACAGGCGTGCCAGCTCCTCCTCCAGCCGGTCGATCTCCTCCGCCTCGTCTTTGCTTTCGGGGAGGTCCTCCTCCGGCTCTTTATTTTTGGAATGTCCGTCGTCCTTCTTGAGCTTGCTGACCATTTCCTGGAGCTTTTCGACGCGGGCCCGGACCTCGGCCAGCAGACGGCCTCTGAGGAAATCGAGGATGTCGCTCATCTCCTTGATGATCTTCCCTTCAAGCTCCGAGCCTTCATCGAAGGTGCCGCCGGCAAGAAGGCCGGAACAGTCGTTCATCATCTCAACGACTTTCCGCTCGATGAGCCTCGTCCGGACGTTTCGCAGGATGTGAATGACAGGCTGCGCCTTCTGTGAAGACTGGCCGGTTAAATCGGTGATGTCTTCGGTTACTTCGTGGGTCCAGTTGGCGATGAATTCCTGGCGCAGCGATTGGGATCTGGCCTTGCGAGCGAGCTGTTCGAGGCCCTGCTTCATGGCCCGGTCGGTGCGGACCTTCAGCCGCTTTTCTTCCTGCTGGATGGTCTCGATGGCGATGATGATTTCCCGCAGCAGCATGTCTTCAACCGCTTCGAGCATCAGGCGCCGGAGTGCTCCGAGCTTCTCCTTGATGAGCCACTGATACTCCAGGCCCTGGTCGAGGGATTCGATGTTCGTGCTCCTCTCCTCCGCGGTGTGCGCCCTCTCCAGCCAGATACTGGCCACCAGCATTTCCTTCTTTGCCATACGGGCAACTTTCTTCTCAAGGTGAGGCGCAGTCGATTTCAGAAGGCCCGCCAGCTTGTCGCCCTTTTTGCGCAATTCCTGTTGCGATTTAATGGCCGGGGCGACCAGTTGTTGAAGCGATTTCTGCGTGTCTTTTTTCGTCGGGGACAGAACCGCTCCCCTCACGTCGGAGGTGTAATCCAAATTCTGCGATTGCTGCTGGAGCATGTCGTCGAGCAGTTCGATGACCTCTTTCATGGCATCGGCCGACGCGGCAACTTCCTGTTTGGGCGTGATGACCCGAACTCGAATTGCTTTGCTGCGAATCGGGCTTTTGGCTCGGCCGGGGTAGAAGTCGTTCGTCTCGACGTAACAGGTCAGTGCCTCGCCGGGCCGCAGCTTGAGCTTAGCCGGGCTGACGGTCGCGCTGCCGGTGAGCTTACGATTGGCCCGACCGCCTGGTGTTTCGCCGAGTTTCCATGCTCCGCCTCCGCCCTTCCGCTCAGCTATAAATCGGACATACTGGAGGCCGTAGTCGTCCTTGACCTGAAAGTGAAAATCGACCTGCCCGCTTTCGTTCACGCTCACGTCGTAGCCCGGCTCGACGAGCACCACGGCTGGCTCTCTGTCTTGAATGACACGCAGCCGTTTGCTGGGCGGTTCGGGGACGGCGAAGCCATGGGGATCGGTGAAGCGGAAGCTCAGTTCGACATCATGCTCGGCGTCGATTTCGATGGCCATGAGGCGAGGAGAAATTGGTCGAAGCGCCTTATCCGTTCCGTCCGAGAAATGCACTTGGCCAGAAGAGCACTCCCTGGTCAGCTCGATCTCCAGATTCAGTTTTGCTCCACGCAGAACGGTCACCACGTCGGAAGCGAATGAGATCCGCCGCTCGCCCTGGCCGGTGTACTCAGGATAGGTGACTTTCAGGCGAAAGGCGCGCACCTCCAGCGGCTCAACGACCTGAATATCGTAAGTGTCGCTCTGGATACGGCCCGCCAGCACCTGGTAGGAGATTGGCTCGATGATGTTCTTGAACTTCGTGGTGAAACGGATGGGCGACATCGCTTCCATCTTGCGCGACGCCCAGACGCTCTCGCCCATGAGGTAGCGGACGGCCACGTCGCGGTCGTCAGTCCCGCTCAGCCAGGCGCGCACATCAATGGAAGAGCCGCGGAGGACTGTGGCATCGCCGGGGGTGACTTTGACCTTGCCGGTCTCAATCGGCGCGAAATCCTGGAAGGGAAACGCGATGCGAACTGCGGAGTTGTAGAAGTAGCCCGGAAAGCCAATCGCATAGACCATCAGCCCGGCGACTATGGCAATCGCCAGGGCACCCACTTTGGCTGAAGGCCGGTAATCGACGACGTCCGTCAACCGAAACTCAGGAAGCTCGTGGATGTTTCGCTCTACGATACGCTTCGCCCGCGGGTTGCCAGTCTGGCGAAATACGTCCCAGAGCTGTATCGCATCGATGAGCCGGTTCTGCGCGCCGGAAAGCGACTGCTCGACGTGCATGGCGACCGCGGCATCGCTGAAGGACCTGGCCAACGGAGTCAGGACGTGTCGAATAAATACCCAGAGAGACGAACCGACGATCAACACAAACGCGCTCAGCCGCAGCCACCGGGGCAAGTGGAGCATATGATCACCCACGACGCCGACCATCAATAACCCAAGAAACGTGGCCGCCAGCAGCATTACTCCCTGCACGAGTACCGCCACCCGCCACCAGACGCGGACGCGCTGCAGCGAAGAGAGCAGGTCGTCGTATTGGGGGGAGGTGATGGTGGCGGACATTCGTAATTCGTAATTCGTAATGCGTAATACGTAATCAGAAAGAAGTCAGTTTTTTGAGAGGATTAAGGAAAGGGCTTCCAACGAATGAAAGGAAACAACGAATGAAAGGAAA
>JASLXP010000117.1 GCA_030740295.1 Planctomycetota bacterium | reverse complement strand
GCGGCAGGATCACCTGGAGTTTCTGCCCCCTGCGAGTTGGCGTAAAGGCTTCGTGATATTCCCGCCACAGATCGGCGGAGACGAGCCTGACCGGGTCCATCTCAACATCGGGAATTTCGCAGGCTACGATTCGGCCATCCTTCAGCAATTGGCCGAGCATGGTCGCGGTGTCACCATCGACTATCTCCTGCAGCACGGAAACCGATGCAGGCGGATCTCCCAAGTCTCGTATCGCACTCGCCAACTCGTCAGACGAACGGGCTCGGCTTGCCTCTGACCGATGGAGCAATCGCAATTCGACTCGTTCGATGGCACGTGAATCCAGCAGGTCTGCCATCTGTTCCTCGTTCAGCACTTGCTGCAAGACCTGGCGGTGAACGCGCAGGAGATTGGCCCGGCGATCTCGTCCCATCTGGTAATCGCCGCGATACATGTCCTTGACCAGCATCGAATGCGTAAACGGTGAAGGCGATTCAACCTGTTTGTAGATCATCTCCGCTTCGCCGGAGTGAATACTGTTCAGGAGCTTCTTCAGCCCGGGCACATCGAGCGCCTCTTCGAGGTAGACTCGCAGGACCTCCGCGATTACCGGGTAATCCCTGCGTTTCATGGTTGCTTCAAAGAGCTCACCGGCCCGGTAATTCTGCAGCCAGAAGGGGACCCGTTTTCCGCCGTAAGCCCGCAGTATCTGGAAAGAGTTTTCGGCTACTTCACGGAAGGTAGAGCCAAATATCCCGCCGTCGTCCGCGGCCTGAACGGCAAGCTTCTCGACTGTGTCGCTGGTCACCAGACTCAGCATTTCCTCTGCATGAACGACCGTCAGTTGCCTGGCTGTGTTTTTCTGAAGGGTCAGCAAGAGAAGGTCGTTCGTGGCCGCTGCGGACCAGTTCTCGTGCCTGTCGTTCTTTGCCGCCGCGCAGATGGCTGCGCCCCAAGTGCGGTTGATACGCTCTCCAAAGGGGCTGTGCAGAATCAGATTCGTTTTGCCTAGCTCATCTCGCCAGATTTCGAGCAGCAGTCTGTCATGGGTGGGCACCATCCCGGTGACGAGAACCTGTTCATGGACGTAATCCACGGCAGCTCTCGCGGCGTTCGGACACATCTGATATTCCTTCTCCAGCCAGAGCGTCACGTCCGGGTCATCGATGCGTTCGGCAATCTCCCGCCTCATTCGGCCGATACGCTCGCCCACCTCGACCGTCCTTGGCTCGACGTGTCCATGCCACCAGGGAACGGTCGGGGTTGAGCCGGGAGCTTCCTTCACGAGCAGTTGGTTGCGGCGCACACCAGTGACGCGCCACGCAGTGCTGCCCAGCACAAAGACATCGCCCACCCGCAAACAGTCGTCGACGAACTCGGATTGGACTCGCCCGACGCGCTTCTTCGAACCATCAATCACCACGTCGTATTCAGATGCATCGGAGATCGTTCCGACACACATGGCGCTGATGTGCGCGCTGCTGCGCCCGGCAGAGAGCCGTCCCGTGGCTCGATCCCAATGGAGCAATGATTTTGGCGCCATGCTCATTTCAAAGGGAAAGTCGCCCGCGAGCATACTCAGCACCATTTCATACTTCTGCTCCGACAGACCTTGGTAGGGATATGCCTGGCGAATCAGTTTCAGTAAGTCGTTGGCCTGCCAATCCTGGAAAGCTACCGCACCGACGATCTGTTGCGCCAGTACGTCCAGGCAACCGGCGGGGATTTGGATGGCGTCGATCTCGCCATCCATCATGGCTTTGCAGACAGAGCCTGCTTCGAGCAGATCGTCTCGCTCGAAAACGAGGATGCGGCCCTTGCTGGTCCGATCCAGCAGGTGGCCCGCGCGGCCGATACGCTGCAGGCCGGTTGCCACGGACTTTGTGGACTCCAACTGGTAGACGAGATTGATGGAGCCGACGTCGATCCCCAGTTCGAGAGACGACGTCGCGATGAGAGCATCAAGCTTGCCGGCCTTCAGATCGTCTTCCGCTTCGAGGCGTATCTCCTTCGACATGGAGCCGTGATGGACCCCGATGTTGACGGAATGCTGTGGGGAGGTGCTTTGCAGCTCGCCCAGTCTCAGAGATGTCCGTTCCGCCTTGTATCTGCTGTTGGAGAAAACGAGTGTGGTATCGTGGCCGGCAATCTCGGAGAGGAGCAGCTCATAGGCGCTCGTCCACAGGGCGTTGTGGCCGGCTTCGAGGAAGTCCGGCAGCGGCGCCACCACCTGCACGTCCAGCTTCTTTCGCATGCCTGCATCGACGATGGTGCACGGGCGCGGTTTTCCGTTGGAATCAGAGCCTGCGAGGTAAGCGGCTATCTCATCGAGAGGGCTCAACGTGGCCGAGCAGCCGATCCTCTGAAACGGCCTTCCGATCCATCCCTGCAGTCTTTCCAGGCTAACAGCCAGATGGACCCCGCGTTTGTTGTCACACATGGCGTGCACTTCATCGACGATGACGGCCCGGATGCTTTTCAGATTCGGCGCCATCTTCTTTCCGCCGAGGAGCAGATAGAGCGATTCCGGCGTGGTGATCAGGATGTGCGGCGGCTTCCGGATCATCCTGGCCCGTTCGCTTTGGGAAGTGTCACCCGTGCGGACAGCCACTTTCAGATCGGGAAGCTTGCCGCGGCTTTCCTTGCGGATGCCTGCGAGCGGTTCGAGAAGATTCTTGTGGATGTCATTGCCCAGAGCTTTCAGTGGGCTGATGTAGAGCACCTGAATGCCGTCTTCGAGCGTGCCTTCTTCAGCTTGCCGGAAGAGACGATCGATAGCACAGAGAAAGGCGGCGAGTGTCTTGCCGGAACCGGTCGGCGCCAGCAGAAGTGTGTGGTCTCCCTTGCGGATCTTCGGCCATGCCTTCACCTGCGCAGGCGACGGTTTCTCGAAGGTCTTGTCGAACCAGCGAGACACAGGCGGGAGGAAGGAGGCAAGTGCGCGGTGCTTCTTCCGTGTTCTGAGTGTTTTCTTTTTCTTTACGGCCATCGATTAGATTCCATGGAACAGAATCACCTCCGGATCGCGGGTCGATAGCTCCAGGACTGCTGCCGGCCCTGCATGTGAATCTGGGTGGGCTCGTAGCCTGGCGGCGCATGGGACGATGCGGCGGATGCTCTGGCAAAACATTCCATGGCCACGCAATCGGGGACGCCCGCCGTTGGCTCGACTGTCACGGAATCCGGAAGCCGGTCCGCAGCAAGGGCCTGCGAAAGGGCCAGGAGCAGCTCGCCCGGGCCGCAATCGACATGATGGGCTCTGATAGCGTGGGGAAGCCTTCCGTGCCCATTGACGAAATTCACCAGTTGGCGCGCGGCCATCATCAGGTTCTGTCTTTTGAAGGTGACCGGACGGGATGGGATCAGGACTTCTTCGACGGGACCGAGAGTCCTTCGGACCTGCACGTGACCCGGCAAGCCTCGATTTGCCAGCATGAACTCAACCGCGCTGGCCAGAACAAACAGCGCGTCCGCGACGGAAAGTGATGTCCCCGCAACATCAACAGGATCGAATTGCTTCAAGAGCTTCCGAGCAACGGAGCGGACCTGTCCGCGAGAGAGCCATGTCCCATCAGGCTCAGAGTGGTCTCGGAGCGCCTGCTCGAGAGTCGTTACTTGAATGTCGTTGCGTCCGGCCAGCCAGCGTGCTGCCTGGGCTGTCCATTTGAAATGTGCATCGGTGTCTGCACGGGAACGCGTAACGACTCTTTGCCACTGCCGGCCGTGTGGGTAGAGGCCGGGCCTCGGATGCTCTCCCTCTCCTCGAAAGGGCAGGGACCATTCATACCAGCCCCACCATTCAGCAAGGGCCCAGCAGGTCGGGTGACCAAGAATCACGATGTGGCTGTTCCCCTGTTCCAGTTGGGCATCAAAGCGTTCTTTAAATTGCCTCAGTTCTTCAGCAGGATTCACGGCTCTGGGACGGCGGCCCGGTTGCTGAGGGTTGAACTGAAAGCCGCCCCATGTCCCCTGGCTGGAAAGTGACCGCGAATGCCTGCCGACGACAAACATCCCCATGATCCAGCCCATCCCCTCAAGAGGCGCGCCGAATCCGCCGTTCCAGATACGAACGCCGGCCTGAGCAAGGGCATAATTCGTGGCTGGACTGTGATTGTGCTGGTGCTGGCAGGTGGAGACCGGGAACTGTCCCGTGATCTCGGCCACATCCTGCAGTCCCGGCGTTTCATAGGCCAGGGCTTTCTGCACGGCCGAATCCCAGGGGTCCTCATTGCCGTAGACAAGTGCCGGCTCGGGGTACTCGAACCAGTAATTCCCGTGGTAGTCAATTTCGTGCTCCCTGAGCGCATCAAGCGCGTCCTTACGGCCCCGTTCCCGCAGCATCCGGGCTTTCTCGCCGACCATGAAGAAACAGGCCGGCAATCCGGCCCGACCGAAAGTCTTCGCCAACCTCAGCAAGGCATCATCCGCTTCCGGATGTATCGGGTCTTCCGTATCGAAACAGATGAAAACATAGGGCTTGCTCACTTGATTCCTCCGAATGTTGTGGGCTGACGTAAGGGGGCCGGATAACTCATCGTAGAATGGTCGTCCCGCCCGTCACCGGGGCTGGTAAGATGTCGGCCGGGACGGCCAACCTGCGAATGTGGACCAGATGTCGGGTGCCTGGCGGCGATCTCATTCCCGATCTCTGAAGCTGACTTCCAGTTTTTCGAGTCTGCTCCTGGCTTCCCTGGCCTTATTCTCGCCCAGCCAGTCTACTATCTCCAGATACAACTGAATCCAGTATTTTGCCCAATAGGTCCGCGGTTTCGATTGTCCCAGCTTTTCAACGATGGGGCCGCCCTTCTGCGGCAGAATCGGAAAATCAATGCCCGCCAGTTCCCTGGCATCTTCCATCACTTGCGCATAGCGGCCGTCGGTAAATGCGGTGACGCGTTCGTAGCAGTGGCCATGCTTCGTCAGAAATTCGGCCATGCGTTTGGCGAGGACCGGTCTGGAGCGAGCGTAATGCTCCGGTTGGAAATGTTTCACGCCACCGCTGCTGACATTGGCTGGATAGGTATCTTCCAATTCATATGGAACAGGACCAATCCGGCTGGCGAGGACGACCACCTGGACCGGGCACTTATCGAAATCCCTGGTGGGGTCGTTTCCCGTGGCCACCTGAACAGCGCGGCGCATGGACCCATGCGAAGGGGATTTCGAGAATGGCCGCCGGACAGAGCACTGAAAAAAAACCAGCATCCCCTTGTCTCTGGGTGGGGAATACTCATCAATGATGAAGCGGTGGAACTTTGTGACCGGCCGTGAATCGATCCCTAACCGGTCAGCAGACAGAATCTCCTCCCCCTCCATCCACTTTCGCAGCATCAATAAGGTTCCGGCCGTAGTCTCGCCGGACTCCTTTTCCCAGTACGAAGCCCACCGGCAGAAGGTCTCGTCGCTGCCGGTAATGAGAGGCCCTTCCACAACCTGACCTTCCTGGATCAGTTTCCTGAGAACCGGTTCGACCATCTTTTCCGATAGACCGCATTGCGCGGCGAGGTCCTTTCTCCCAACCGGAGCTTCAAGCTGCAAAAGGACAGAGATCAATGTGTGCCGAATCTCGTTGGCTTTCATTGGGAATGTTCGGATTCCTCATGATCTTTCGCGTTACTCGAGGCCTGACCCGCGCGTTCGTCCTCTCTGAGTCACGACAAGATGGTGAGACTTCCCGCTGTCTTCGATGGTTGCGATGGCGCCACGTCTAATTTTCTCGCTCCAGCGCCTTTGCGGCCGGCAGAGCCGTGTGTCCCCGTCCTTTCGCTGGGCTGCCTTTCTTAAGCGCGAAGTTCCCCTTCGCCGGATCGACCAGCATGGGGTCCTTTCCGATGACGCCCTCGACCTCTTTCACCGGGAGACTACGTTTACTTTTTCCTGGCCGGTCGCTGCAGTACCACCAGTTGCGGGCGAATTTGAAGCTGAAAGGGTTGGCGCTTTTCGTCAGGAAATTCATCCCACCCGCGAACCATCGGTCGCTCCGGTAGACGATAATGTTGTCCTCGACGCGGCCGTTTCGGCACCTGACGAAGCGTTTGTCGCCAGTCTCCTGGAGGATGCGGAAGGCCCAGCGGTTCGGATGGTAAATGGTGTTCCACCTGGCGATGCAGTCGTCGGAGGTGACGAATGCTGCCGCGGCGTTGCAGCCGATGAAGATGTTACCCTCCACGGTGATGTGCTTTGCCTCGTAGGCATCCTTCTGCGGCAGGCCCAGCCAGAAGCAATTGAGCGATGTGCTGCCGCCGATGTTGACTCCCCTGCGAGCCGCCCGGTCGAAACGGTTGCGGCGAATGGTCACGTCAATACTCCCACCCTTCGTCTGCACGCCAACGGCAGGCAAGCCACCCTTCGTCGTACGGAAAACGCAGCCCTCGATAAGACCGCGAGCGCAGGCGACCATGTCGACGCCGCAGTCGCCCCAGTTTTCGACGGTGCAGTTCTCGACGCGGAAATCCGACACGCCCGAGAGCTTGATCCCGTCGTGGTTTCCGTTCTGGTTGACGTCGCGCACGGTGACGTTGAGCAATCTGAAAAACTTACTGCCCCCGTCGATGTTTATGCCGTTGCCGCGTCCGCCGACGCATACGATGTTGCGCAGTTCGAGGTACTCGGCCCCGGAGAACTGAAA
>JASLXP010000116.1 GCA_030740295.1 Planctomycetota bacterium | reverse complement strand
ATTATGCGTCCAGATAGATCGCTTCCGTTTCTTATCTTTTTCCTTCCTTCCGCTACGTATCGCTCGCAGGCCCCAGATTTCTCCCCGCCGCGGAGGGCCGACGTATCGAAAGTCCAACTTTTCCGTCCGCTCTGTATTGAAGCCTTTGAAAGGGAAAGCCAGTTCACACGTCCACCGATCTTTCGCCAAATCCCCACCAAGCCTGTACCCAGTACCGATGTACGGGACGTAAGGAGGATAAATGCCGTCGTATCGGACCTCCGGGTAGATATTGAAAATGAATTGGAACACCGTTCCTTTCCCCGCCACGCCACCGACCTCCAGGAATACTTCCATGGCATCACCGTTCGCAGCCGTCGACCATCTCTTCCTGCCGCCTGGATGTCGAGACAGCATCCTCACGGACTTTGGCTCCACCTCTTCACACACCACCGCCATATAGAGGTTGTTAAGGTCGTAACATGAATACATGACCGTCTGCATGGGCGTCGGAGACTTCGTCTGCCATTGGATGAACGCGCTCTGCGTGGGGACGGCAGTCTTCCAGCAAGCATCATCCAGCACGCCGTTGAGAATCGGGGGAGCCGCCACTCTGCGAGAAAGGAGAACCTTCTTATTGATGTCGTCGATATAAGTTCGATTGAACTCGGTTTCGAGTGGTGATTTGGTTTCTTTGCCGGCAGGCTCTTGCTCCGGCTGATCTGCTGAAGCGGCCAGCCACTGTTTCGCTTCGGCGGCTGTCAGGAAGTACTTGCCACATGCTCGGGCCAATATGGCTTGAACGTGGGGCAGGTTTGACCGGTCGTTGGCACCGGAAGACATTTCAAGAACGTGGTACAACTCAGCGAGTCTTTCCAGCCCCCTTCTTCTTGACCCGGGCCCCAGGCGCACCAGGGCATTACAGGCGCCTGCAACATAGAATGGATGTTGCACGAGATTTCCTGCTCGGCGAAGCTCATCCTTGGGACTGTTGGCCGTGCCATCGGAACGCTTGGGGCCGCTGTTTTCGAGCTGCGACATGCGGTCGAACGTCTCCAAGGCTGTCTCTCGATCCCCACACTCGACGAGGGCCCGTGCTGCCGCGTACCTCACGAAAACGTTGGCGTGGTCGGTCAACTGCCGCAGATGCGGGATAGCGTTGCGGTTCTTCAGCAGCCCCATCACGTAAGCAGCGTAGCCTGCACTTGCACTGGGAGACTTGCTTGCCTGCTGCAGTTGGTGAACCAACCCGGGATCGGCTTTGTCTATCAACTGCCTCTGGTGATAGCCGGAAAACTTGCGTGGAAGGTCTTCAGACTTCAACGGCACCCACATGTCGTAGAGCTTCTTGATCGCCGCTCCGCAAACTTCCGGGCTGGGGTCATTCGCCATCCGCTTCAGAAATGAAACGTATTCTTCATCTGGAGAGCTGTAGAAGTACCCAACCTCGGTCAGGATTCGATACCTGATTCTCCAATCCGGGGCGTTTATCCTCTCCTCGAAGAACTCGGTTCTGGCGGCAGTGCGTGGGAAGTCCGAAGCACGGACTGAGTTCCTCGTCAGGCCTTCTGCCGCCGCCCTGAAGCCGGGTGCCAACAGAACAACTGCCAGCAGAGCGAAGCACCAGGGGTGGCTGAGTTTCTTGTACTCCGATGGAGTCATGAGATAGAAATGGTCGGGGTGTATGAATGATACCTCTCCAACGGCAGCTCTTAGCCACAACCGAGGATGAAGTCTTTGGCTCTTAATCTTTATCGTAATCGTACTCTTAATCTTCTTGCTCTCAGAAGATTAGGAGTAGGATTAGGATAAAGATTAAGAGGTGTACACTTACACCGCGCAGAATCTTCGAAAAAGATCTTTGAGCCTCAATCAGAGCTCCTCCAACCGCACTTCGTCCAGCCAATAGTCGCCTGGGTGATGCAGGAAAATCGTCCAGGAGATCTTTTCTGTGCCGAGCGGGGTCTTGAAGATGTGGGTGTGCGTGTTCCAGGCGCCTTGCTTTTCCAGAGCCGGAGATCCCTTCCAGGAATAACCTGTCGTTGGGGTCACGGCCTTGCTGTCAGTGTTCCGAAAGATGACCCGGGTGATGGGTGTTTCCGGCCGGACTTTGGGGTTGAGGCTGGTGGTCTTTCCGAAGAACGCTACCTGGGCTCGATAGCTCTTGTCAGGCTCTGCCGAAGACGAAAGCGTGATAGCACCGATGCCCCCTTTTGGAACGTTCACGTGAACTGACTGTTTCCCGCACCAGACGCGCGTGGTGTCGATGCTGATAGTGGCGCCTTCCCGGGGATAGAAGCGCAGGTCCCGGACGAATTCTTTGCGGAGCCAATCGAAAGTGGAGTGTTTGAGGGCAGGCCCGGTTACTTTCGAGACAAATCTCAACTTTGCGAATCTCTGGGGCAGGTGATAGCCGCCGAAGGTAGGCGCCACCGCGGTGTACTCGTCCGGTTCGACGTTTCCGCGACGTGTACGGTAGATGTTCATTCGCCAGTCTCCCTCTGGCTTCACGTCTTTCCCAAGCGAAGCGAACGGGATGGAGACCCATGCTGCCCATCCAGTCTCGGTCACTGCCACTTCTGTTTTAAATGGTGGGCTCCAGTTCGGGTCCGATGCCGTCGGATCTCCTGAGGGATAGGAAGCATCGAACCGCCCGCCACCAACTCCGAGGGTGATCTGAAAATAGCCTTTCGCGCCCGGCGGCTTGAGAAATATCTCGATGTTGTCGTCGCTGAAGACGCCGGTGTCATCCATTCCGTTGGCGTTCTTCAGAACTTTGCTCGGTGCCGGCTCGCGACCTTCCACATGCACGAAGAGGTTAGAATCGTCGAACATCACCGCGGCCCTGGCTCCAAGGCTGGGCTGTGAAGCGCTCTTGGTCATCAGGAAATAGTGGAGCGGAGCGCTTCTCCATCCCTTCAGTTCAGCCAGTCCAGGCCTGCCACGAGGTGTCTCTATCCGCAAGGCAGTGATGCTCGGCGGCCTCTCCCGTGTGGCCAGTTGGTAGAAAGCACCTGACGGCGAAATGAGAGCCGTTTCCGTTTTGTCGGAGCGCTGAATGTAATGGGCAAGTGTCGGCGCGTACTTCCCAATTCGTTTCTTGCTGTCCTCCCGCTTCTGAACAGACTGTTTGAGAGTCTCGGCATCCCGGGGCATCGTGCCGCCCCGTTTTTCGAGGCGTAAGGCCGCTGCCAATCCACGTACCGTGTGCAGCATGAAGCCATGCTGATCCCGCAGCCTCTGCAGGCGCAGGTCCTCGTTCTCCGTGATCGTCTGCCTCGACGCTTCCTCGAGAATCGTTGACGCCCGATCCAAGACAGGCCAGTAGGCCGCAGCAACGGCAACGTCGCTTTTGCGGCCCTTCCTCTGAGAAAGACGACTGGCCAGCGCGGGAGCAGTTCCTTCAAGTTTGCCGGTGTAGACCTGCTTCAGTTGTTCTTCGAGCAGTTGGTAATAGGCCATCACCGGTGGAGCAGCGTTTCCGTAGAGTGCCTTGTAGTAGCGTTTCTCAAGTGCCCTGGCGTCTGCCTCCTTATCCCACATCAGTTTCGATAGCAGGTAGTGTCCCGCTCCAAGCTGCTCGTAGGACTGGCCCATGTAGAGGTATCCCCCTCGAACTCCATTCTCGTGCTCGGCCTTAATCTTATCGATGAGGTGCGAAGTGACGGGGGCAATGAGATTCAGAGAGAAGCGCGGGTAATAGTAGATGTCGTATTTGTAGTACCGCGGAGTCAGACGGCTCCATGCCTGTTCCCATTTTGTCTCCTCTTCCCAGCCGTCGCCCTGGGCGAACGCGCTGTTGGTCGCGTGAACGAGCACCAGATTGGGATGCGGCTTCACCCGTTTGGGGGGCCGTCTGTAGTAGCTGTAGATGTAGGCGCCCAGATACTTTTTTGGATGAACTTTCACCAGGCGCTCAGCGATGGCGTTGTAGAACGTGATCATCCGGTCCGTCATGACAGGAGCGCCATCAGCACGGAGCTCGCCGGAATCAAGAGCGCGGCAGTTGGTGCATTGACAGAAGCCGCCCCCGTCATTGGGTGATACGGAGAACATGTCGCGGAAGGACAGCTTGTTGAAATACTCGATTGCCCCATCAGCGAAGATCTTCACAACGTCCGCGTTGCTGGTGCAGACCTGTCCGCCGTGGTGTCCGAGGTAATGCCGAGCCCGGCGTTTGCCGTCGATTTCGGCAAAGTACTCGGGATGGTCTTTCCCGTATTTCTCAGTCGGAAGAATCCGATACCAGGCGTGGCCGTGGGAGAAGGTAAGCGGATGGCCCAGCCGCAGTCGGCGCCCGAAGAGTTTGCCTGCCTGTCCTTCAGGGGAGTAGGCCAACATCCGGTAATCCCAGTCCGGAGCGTCCTTGGCATCCAAATCCGGGATCAGGAGCCGTTCATGTTTGGGGACGATCGTTCCAAGGTCATCGTGCCAGCAGAACATGACGCCGGCGCACTGTTCGAGGAATTCGTAGACACCAGACAACGTCCCTGTCTGGACATTGTTTGATCCGGCCACTCGTTGCGGATTGCCCTGTGTGTCGCGGCCAACGATGTGGATGTCTCTGCCGGCAGTTTTCAGATGGAAACCTTCCGCAGGCAGGTCTCCTGCCCTGATGCCGGCCGCGGCAGAGACTTCATTGGGGCCAACGAACACGTGCGGCTTACCTTCCCTCGGTGTCTTCAGGACCTCGAGCTCAACACCTGTTGATTTCCGAATGAAGCGCTGCAGCTCTCTGGCTGCAAGAAGTCCAGCCCGTGTGCCCTCAGGGGACAGCACGATGGCAAAGTCGCTCTTGCCCCGTTCAGCAAGCACGATTTCTGCCCGGGACGAGGAGAGGCAGAAGGACGACAGGGCGAGCAAGGAGAGGATTCGCATCGGAGTCACCGGGGCCCCATCAGATAACTGCTCAGTGTTTCCAGATTCTGACTGAAGACTGAGCTCGCGAGGTAAGGGGTGTTGAGCTTGAATTTGGCTTGACCGATCAAGCGTTCGCCGCGGTAGGTGCTGATCCAGCGTCCCTGGCTGTCGAGGCTCTTGAGGATGTCTTGCACTTCCGCATTCAATTCTGAGGTCATTGCTTTATTTGATGAGCGGCCCGACTTGAGTGAACTGTATGCTCGTTCGAGCTCATCCAGTCTTGACTCGTTCTTCCAACCGTAATGGCCCGGGAGCCTCGAATCGTCGTAAGTAAGTTTGTAGACCTTCCTGCTCTTACGCGCCATATAAAGCGGGCGGTTGGTCTTGAGCTCGTAGTAGCGTGCGAGGCGTCCGTCCGGAAGAAGGGACTTTCTCAGAAAGGCCAGAGCACGTGGAACCGGCTCGAGGTATTTGCTGTCCCCGGTGGCCTCGAAAATCTTCATCAGCGTCTCGATAACCTCCTGCGATTCATCGCCGGACACTGCCGGCGGCTCGAATTTCCTGGCCCAGATGG
Organism: Planctomycetota bacterium; assembly: GCA_030740295.1. The sequence continues at coordinate 6,990 of JASLXP010000116.1, read as the reverse complement.
GTTTCATCTCGTAGTTGTATTGCTGTGCCCACGCAGGCTGAGGCTCTGGCATCCGGGCAAGAAGCAGAAAATCTCCCAGGCGCCGGGCGGAGGCCATGTACTTGTCCTCTCGATAGACGCGATGAGCTTCGAGCAGCGTGTCAAGGACGTAACCACAGACGTTGTCGTTCAGTGTGTAGTAGTCCCAGTAGTTCTTGACTCGGTTTTCAGTCCTCCAGTCGTAGTCCGGATAGCTTGCTTTAACAATGGGCTGCTTTTTGACGGGCCCACGCCAGACCTGCGGGAACCCACCGTTCGGGAACTGAGCTGCGAGAAGGGATCGGAGTGCGAACTTCGTGGCATCATGAATTTCCCTGTGCTTGAAGCCAAGGGCCTCATCGGCCCGAATCAGCATCAGGATAGCTGATTGTGACTGCCCGTCATCGAGCGAGCAGTTCCCTTCCCGCCTGCGCGGGCCTCCCGAGTATTTGGCCCCCGTCCGGCGAAGCTTGAGGTCGATGGCGTTCGTCCAGCCTCCACCACGGAGCTGCCCGAAGACGAGTGCTTCGGCCGCTTCCCGACCCGCGTCAAGGTAGTAACTGTCCTTCGTCGCTTCGTATGCCCTCAGGTAAGCCATACCCACCGTAGGGGTACCGGGCGGCTGCACCCAGATCTGATCCTCCGTCGCCACGCCCTCACCCAAACGCAACTTGAGGTCGATGCTGTAGTGGTAGACATATCCGCCGTGGCGAGCGACTTTTGAGCGATAGAAAACCGCACCCTTGCGCATGGCTTTTGTGACACGGCTGCGAAGCTCAGCATCGGCGATTTCGCCGAACGCACTGGATGTGAGGATACATGCGGTTGAGGCGATCGCGAGTTTCAACATCTCGAGGTTCCGGCGGGGGGGGCTATAGAGTTTCAGCCTATGTCTGCATCGCGTGGCGCGAAGAACACTGTGGGACGGGCGTCCCGCCCGTGATTCACCGCCGAGACGGCCGTGCCACGATTCGGTTGCGGCCGTCTGGCAGCCTTAAAGTCTAAGGCTATCACTTCTCCGCGTGGCACGAAGAACATTGTGGCACGGGCGTCCCGCCCGTGATTCACGGCGTGCCACGATTCGGTTGCGGCCGTCTGGCAGCGTCAAGGTAAATGGTCCGTGGAATCTGAAATGGATGGCGACGGGCCCCCAGAGTCTGCCGATTCTGGCAACCCCCGAAACGCCACGTCAATCCAGACAGACACGAGGAGCAGCCAGACTCCTCACCGGCGGTCTTACTCTTTGCTGCGACCTGTGTCACGCGGGCCTTTGCCCTCTCCTTCAGGCATGCGTTTGCCTACTTCCATCCACCACTTGAACTCTTCAAACGTCACGCCGCCATCGCTATTCCGGTCCGCACGATTGAACCACTTTCTTTCACGCTCTCTCTGTGCCGGGGTCAGCCGATAGTTCTTGGTCTTCTCCCATTCGGAAAAGACCACCTTCCCATCGCCTGACTTATCATAGAAATGGTAGATCCTGCCGACCTTCGATTTCTTCGACTTCACCGGTCGCTCACTGCCGCCTTCCCCATCACGCGGCCCGCTCCGTTCGCCTTTACCATCGCGCAGGCCCTCCCGGGAAATTCCTTCCTCATCACGCGGGCCGCTCCGCTCGCCCTCGCCATCACGCAGGCCCTTGCGGGCGGCGCCCCCGCCTTCTTCCGAAGGGCGGCCCTCAGGCTGCCCCTTGCCGACTTCCTCCCACCACCTGAATTCTGCAAAACTGATCGAACCGTTCCTGTTGCGGTCCGCTTTACGTCCCCAGGTCTTGACGCGTTCCCGCCGTTCCGCATTCTTCGATGAGCCCTCAAACATAGAGAGCCATTCTGAACCGGAGACCTTTCCGTCACTGTTCTTGTCATAGGTACGAAACCTCCTTTCGAGCTTCCTCCGTTTAACCCCTTCCGCCCCGCCTTCCGGCGCGTCTCGGCGTCCACCTTCTGCAGCTTCCGGCGAAGGGCCGCCGGTATCTCTTGGCCCTTTGCGAGGCCCGCCCTCATCGGCAAAGACTCGACTATCTCCAATTCCCAGCGTGTATGATTTGCCTTCGTAAGAAAACCGTTCTCGTGGCGAACAGAATTATCCTCATCTCTGAGCGCTTCAGAAGACACGTAGTCAGCCCTTCAAAAGCGCCACAGTAACCTGATGGACCTCGATTGTCACTGCCAGCGTTTACGCTGTTCGAGGCGGAGGTTGGTGTTTCTGTCAGCGAGTTCCACTGACACGGATCAGCCGGTAATCTTCGGCAGGGATTTCCAGCCTGATAGTGCGACCATCGGGTTGGATGGACTGGCTGAGATTGCCCACGACCACCAGGAGCTCGCGAGGTTTCTGCCAGTAAGAGAGAAGAACTCGCCCGTCGTGCACCGGCTCAACCGAGCGTTGTCATTTCGGATGACAAAAGAGTGACTCCACAATAACGTGCCGGTCGGTACGCTCAGTAACCCAATCCGACCCGGAGTAGAGCCATGACTGTGCAGTCCATATTGCAGACGAGCCTGCCGGCCACGCTCGCAGCCCTGGCCATGTTTTGGGTGACATTCCTGATGGATTGCCGGGCAGAGCCGGCGATCACCGACAAGACGCTGGTCGCCTGGGTCACCCCCGCTAACCTGACTCAGCGTGGCGGAAGCGTGCTGACCATCGAGAAATCTCGTGGGGTCTTCGATGCGATTGTGCTTGGCGAGCTGGCAACGGCCAGGTGGATGCCCGGCAGTAACGGTTTCGCCCGAACGAAGAAGAAACAGGGCGACTTTCCCGCCGAGACTGCGGACGACAAGACGATTGTCCAGATAGCGATCGTTTACAGGGGCAAACAGATCACCATCTATCGCAACGGGAAGATGTATGCGGGCTACACCGCCAAGGGCTCGGAGCGATTCGGGAGCGACAGCTTCGTAGTGATAGGCATGCGCCACCTCGACGCCGGCAAGAACAATCGATTCTTCACGGGGACCATCGATGACGCCCGGATCTACAATTCTGCTCTGGACGAAAAGATCATCGCTGCACTGAAACCCAATGAGCCCTCGGAGCCCAAGCCGCTCGCGTGGTGGAATTTTGAGGGCGGCAGCGCCACAGACCGGATGAAGACTTTCCCCGCGACTACCCTCATCGGGAACGCCAGGATTGATGGCGGCAAGCTCCACCTCGATGAGGGCGGCGCTTACTTGATGGCATCAAAGGCCGCGCCGGATGCAGGACAGACCGCGCTTGATTTCAGCAATGCGAACAATGCGGCCCGTGCCCTCAGAGAGAAATTGCTCAGTGACCGTCACCGGCCAGGCTACCACTTCGTCATTCCTGAAGGGCGGGGCATGCCGTTCGATCCGAACGGGGCCATCTTCTGGAAAGGACGCTACCACCTCTTTTATATCTTCCAGGACAATAGAGGGCACAACTGGGGACATGTATCGAGCACGGATCTGTTCCACTGGCGGCATCACAAGACCGGGCTGACCGCCGGCATGTTCAGCGGAAACTGCTTCATCAATAAAGACGGCCGCCCCACGATGTGCTACCACCAGGTCGGCCAGGGCAACGCCATGGCCGTGGCCCTCGATGATGACCTGAACGAATGGAAGAAGCTGGACTCGAATCCGATTACACCAAAGACGAAACCGGGCGACACGCACCACGGCAAGTACCGCTCGTGGGACCCCTTCGGCTGGCTGGAGGGCGAGACCTACTACGCCATCTTTGGTGGCAAGCGGCCCGCGATTGCAAAGTCCGATTCCCTGGCGGGCAAATGGAATTACGTGGGTGACCTGATGGCCAACGCGGTCGATGGTGTATCGATCAAAGAGGATGTGTCTTGCGCCGATTTCTTCAAGATAGGCGACCAGCACATGCTCCTCTGTATCAGCCACCGTCTCGGCTGCCGCTATTACCTCGGGGAATGGAAGGACGAAAAATTTCATCCGACTTTCCACGAGAGGATGAGCTGGGTGGATAACTCATTCTTTGCTCCCGAGAGCCTGCTGGACGACAGGGGGCGCAGGATCATGTGGGCCTGGATCTTTGATCGGGCCGGTTTCAAAACTCGCATGGAATACGGATGGTCTGGCACCATGAGCTTGCCGCGGGTGTTGTCCCTCGGCGGAGACGGCGTGCTGCACATGGACGTACCCAGGGAAATCGAACGACTGCGCTACAACCCGAGGAAGAAAGAGAACATCACGTTAAAGGCCGATACCGATCTGCCGCTCGACGGCATCAGCGGAAACAGCATCGAGCTGGCTATCGAGATGAACGCCAAAGGCGCCAGCCAACTCGGGATAAAAGTCTGCTGCTCTCCGGAAGGCGAGGAACAGACCCTCGTCTTCTACGACCGGGCTGAGAAGAAGTTGAAGGTGGACACCCGAAAGTCGAGTGCGACAGAGGGCCCGAAGAACATCGAAGCTGGCCCTTTCGAACTGAAGGAAGACGAGCCGCTGAAGCTCCGCGTCTTCGTGGACAAGTCAGTCGTGGAAGTGTTTGCCAACGGCCGCCAGGCAGTGATGCGGCGAATCTATCCTTCCCGGCATGACAGCGTCGGAGTGATCCTTTTTTCCAAAGGCGCTCCGGCCAGCATTAAGACGCTCGAAGCCTGGGACATCATGCCTTCGAACCCGTATTAGATTCACGCATCGGCTGCGCGAGAACCCTGCCGAAAACACAATGACGAAAGGGAGGAATTCTTATGCGAGTTGCACTGGTTGGACCTGAACTGGAAGAGAACCTCGCTCTACGCTATCTGCACGCCAGCGTCGCTGCTGCCGGGCACGAGGGCCGGATATTTGACTTCCATGCGCCCGAACAGATTCCGGGGATCATTGAAGCGCTGCTTGAATATGATCCCGGAATGGTGGGGCTATCCATGGTTTTCACCATTCGTGCACGCGAGTTTATCGATATGGCTGAGGCATTGAGACGCAAGGGATACGCTGGCCACATCACGGCCGGGGGCCACTTCGCAACCTTTCACTCGGATCGTTTGCTAGGCGAGTTTCCCGCCTTCGATTCCATCGTGCATGGCGAAGGCGAAGAGGCGATCGTTGATCTGATCAGGAACGTCAACGAGCTCGACGAAGTGGCCGGAATCAGCTTCCGAGACGGGACCGGCCGCGTCGTCACTAACGTGGTCCGATGCAATCCGGATAACCTGGACCTCCGGCCCTTCCCCACGCGGCCGGATCGCTTTCATGACTACATGGGCTTTCCCATCGCAAATGTCCTCTCGAGCCGGGGATGCTTTGGCCGGTGCAACTTCTGCTCGATCCATGCCTGGTATCAACGCAATCCAGGCAAACGCTTCCGGCAGCGAAGCGTCGAAGAGGTCGCGCGGGAGATGGCAGGGCTTTACCATCAGCGCGGGGTACGCATTTTCAATTTTCACGACGACAACTTCTTCCTGCCCGTCGAAGAGCGGAACGTGGAACGGTTCAAAGCCCTCAAGCGCCTGCTGGATAAGGCGGCCGTGGGCCCCATCGCAGTGCAGGTCAAATCGCGCCCGGACAGCATCACGCCCGGAATCCTGGGCGCGCTGAAGGATCTGGGGCTTTTCCGTGTCTTCCTTGGGGTCGAGAGTAACTCCGTTGCCGGGCTGAAAACTCTTGGTCGAGGTATCCGCCGGAATCAGAATCACTCCGCGTTGCACATGTTGATGGAAGAGGGAGTGCATACGACTTTCAACCTGCTCATGTTTGATCCCGAGAGTACGATGCCGGACATTCGCGACAACATCGCCTTCATTTCCCAGTTCCCGAGAGTTCCTCTCAACTTTGGCAGAACGGAGGTCTATGCGGGGACGCCTCTCGAGGCCCGGCTGCGGTCACAGAATCGCCTCATCGCAAAGGACTTCATCACCACTTACCGCATTGCCGATCCGCGTGCGCAGATGGTCTTTGAGATCTTCAAGGAAGTCTTCATCCCAAGAAATTTTCATGATGATGGGATGAACCTGGAGGCCATGAAGCTCGATTACTACTTTCACCTGTTGCGTCACTTCCGCCCTGAGCGTGCTGATGCAAGCCTGGAAAAGCAGGTCAAGGGCTGGCTCCTGTCACTCAACACCAACAACGCAGAACTGCTGGAACGTATCTGCGATTTCGTTGAAGCAGGAATGCCGATGGATTCTCAAGTTGCCGGCTTTGCGCAATTGCTTGCTGAGGAGCGTGCTGAATTCGACCGTGGCATTGCCCGCGAGGCGAGCAAGATTCTTGAAGACATCAAGCGCCTTGCAGAAGAGCAGGTATCCCCGAATCATCCCTCGATTCGCATGGCCGCTTCCGCGGCAGCCGTTGCCCTCATCATCACGGTTGCCGGATGCGGTAAACACATGCACGAGATGGCGCCCAGCCCCGAACGAATTGAGAAGCCTGTCGAAAGTCCTCAGCTTCCAGCCGAGTCAAAAGAGATTGTCAGAAAGACCGTCGACGAGAAGCACCAGATGGAGATCACATCTCTGCTCGTGAAGCACGACGTCCTGAAGCAGGAGATCCAGTTGCGACTCTCCGTCGATGCAAAGGGAAACGTAACCAGCGCGGAAGTAATCCTGCCTGCCGAGGTCAAGAAGCCCACTTTCAAAAAAGAACTCGCGGAGCTTGCTGAGAAGTGGACATTTAAGGAGATCCGTTCACGGGGTGACTGCACGGTCAAGCTGAAGACGGGCCAGATCCTCAGGCGGGACGATTGGCACATGACCGAAATGATGATTCAACCGATGGATGAGTAATGCCGTCGACATCGTGCAACAACAGTTCTCCAACCGACTGATACGAAGAGCACAGTTTCACAGAATCAAGATTCAGACTCCGCCGGGAACATCATGAAGAGAATAGTGATCATTTCATCGGTACTGTTAATCGGCATGTGTGAACCACTCGCCGCGGAATCGGAGGCTGGCCTGAAGCGCCGACTGCTCGCGCCGCAAATGGACAGAATCAAGCGCATTGTCTTCACCAAGCATTTCGACATGGGCGGCTCTCA
>JASLXP010000115.1 GCA_030740295.1 Planctomycetota bacterium | reverse complement strand
CCATCCTCTTTAATTCCGCTGCCGTCCTTTCGATCAACTTCGTACTCATCGCCGAGAGCCAAGGTGCCAGTTCCGAGGGTGATCTTGACTGACGAAGATTCTTCGCCGCTTTCGAGGCCCTTTTCGCCGAGTTCTTCAATCCGAGAGCTTCTGTATTCGCGAGGGGCTGGAATCTCAGGTGTACCTGATACCCAGGCGGTGGTAGTTGAGGGGTCTTCCAAGGCACTACTTCCCCTACCGCCTCCGCCGCTTCCACCACTGCTGCTGCTTCCACCACCTCCGCCGCTTCCACCACTGCTGCCCGAGTAGACTGATGATGGTTTCTCAGACTTGCCTGGATCGAATTCTTTAAGCTTCTCCTTGAGCCCAAGAACACGTCTGGGGGCCGTTGCCCCGGCCAACTGTTGAGCGGATTTACTGAAGCGTGAACGGATCTGATTGCTGAAGATGCTGAGCAGCGCGGTGACTATTACCAGGGCAGCCGCAGTTCCAGCCAGGCCCTTCAGCCATGCCTGCGGAGAGTGCAACCTACGACGCTGCGTGGCGGTTTTACCTGATTCCTGATTTCCGATTCCTGTTCCCTCACTTCCCGATATCCCAGCCTTTTCAAAGAGCTCGGCCCGTTTACCGATGCTGAGCTTGGGCTCTGGCTCGGCTTCCGCGGCGTCATGCAGGAGGCTAGCAGCGACTTTGATGTCGCCCATGAATTCGTGGCAGTGTTCGCAGGTGGCCGTGTGGCCGTCGAGCGCGAGCTTCTCTTCGTCATCGGTGAGTTCGCCGGTGACGAATCTGGTGATGAGGTCTTCAGCCTGTTCGCAATTCATGGTCTGGTTCGAGAGAGATAAAGAGCTGCGTATGCGATTCGTAGGTTGGCCGTCTCGGCCGATCTGTATCGAGGTGTGTAACGGGCGGGACGTCCATCCAACGCTCCTGACATCAGATGATGCCTCCTGCTTTCAGTCTTGTTGCGAGGGTTTTCAATCCTCTTTTGATTCGGTAATCGATGTTGCCGGTGGTGAGGCCGGTGATTTCGCTTATTTCTCTGAGTTTCATGCCGTGGACTACCTTTAACAGGATGACGTGTTTTTCTTCTTCGGGGAGGTGTTGGAGCTCGGACATGGCACGGTCACCAGCTTCTTTTCGGACCAGTTCTGCGAGTCCGTCTGTCGGGTCGGCCTGATCTGATTCGGCCAGTTCTTCCTGGGCGGTGGTGGCCTTTTGCTCGGCGGCTTTGCGGCGAGTGAGATCCATCACCCGGTTGTGGGCGACACGGTAGAGCCAGCTTTTCATGTTCCTGATGCTGGCGCTGCCGTGTTGCTCAACCTGTCCATGCAGGCGCAGGAATACCTCCTGCACTACATCCTCGGGGTCTGCGGCATTGGCCGTACCCATCAGATGCATGACATATCTGAGCAGTGGTGTCTCGAACTGATCGACGACCTCGACGAAATCAAAGTCGGCCGTTTCGATCGTCTTCTCCTCCTGCTCTGCCGGATGAGCCGTTTCGAATGGCACGACTCTGGGCTGAGTCAACGAAGCAGTTCCATCGTTCATTGTCTTTTTAGACGGGCGAGGGGATCGAATTTCTGGAAGAAAATGAAAGTGGGGTCATCGAAGCGCTACGGATGATGATGACGTTTCTAAAATAGAGTGAGACGTCTAAAACCCACGCAGAGTTTCCGTGGACATCCGTACTTCTATTAAAAGGGCTTCCAACGAATTCAGGGAAACAACGAATGAAGAAGAAGGGCTTCCAACGAATTCAGGGAAACAACGAATGAAGAAAGGGCTTCCAACGAATGAAAGGAAACAACGAATGAAGAAAAAGGATCTGTCAATCCCTGGATGTCTCTTCAGAATCAGGCCGCTTACTCAGAGCTTGATTTCGCCGCTGAAGACCTCAGTGGCGGGTCCGGTCTTGTAGATGCAGTTGTCTTCTTCGGACCATTCGAGGTTGAGGTCGCCGCCTTTGAGGTGGATGAGCGTGTTTCGTCCGCAGAGGCCGAGGAGGTTGGCGGCGACGCACACCGCGGAAGCGCCAGTGCCGCAGGCCAGGGTTTCGGCACAGCCCCGTTCCCAGGTGCGCTGGCAGAGCTCGTTTTCGGCCTGCTGAGTGACGAACTCTACGTTGATGCGCTGGGGGAAGAGGGTGTGGTTTTCGATTTCCGGACCGTATCTTTCAATCTCGAAGGCGTCGAGATCTTCTTCAAGGAAGATCACGCAGTGAGGGTTGCCCATCGAGACGGCGGTGAATTCGAATTCACGATCTCTGATTTGCAGTCTCTGCTTCACTGCTCTTTCGTCGGCCGGTCCCTGCATGGGAATCTCGCCACGGGTGAGGTGTGGCTCGCCCATATTGATCCTGGCGGCTGCGGCGAGGCCGCTGTCATCCGGTGTGATTTGCACGTTCAGGACGCCGGCGCCGGTCTCAACTGGAAATGAAGTTCCCTCGACGATCTTTCTATCGAATACGAATTTTCCGACGCAGCGGAGTCCGTTGCCGCACATTTCGGCTTCCGAGCCATCGGCATTGAACATCCTCATCCGCACGGGCGCCTTCTCCGATGGGCCGATGAGGATGAGTCCGTCGCCGCCGATACCAAAATGCCGATCGGAGACTTTGATGGCGACCTCGGCGGGGTTGTCGACGGTTTCTTCGAACATATTTACATAGACATAATCGTTGCCGATGCCGTGCATTTTGGTGAATTTCATAGTGCTCATCTCGGTGGAGACAGAGATTAAGGGCAGGACAATTAAGGCGTGCAGGGAAAAGGCAGACTATTTAAGACAGACTACCCGAATTGCGCGGAAGTTTACCCCGGGCTCGCGCTTTTGCATGGCTCTCTTGCGATGGTGCACTTCGAAATTATAATGCCCGCCCTTTTGCATCGAAGCGCCCGTAGCTCAATTGGACAGAGTAGTTGGCTTCGAACCAATTGGTTGGAGGTTCGAGTCCTCCCGGGCGTGCCAGATAGTACAGCCGCGACCTTTGCCGCCTCCACTCCGGCTAGTTCCTCGGCTGTAACCGCAAGTAAGTCAAAGGGTTGTCGGAACTCCACCGACAGCCCTTTGTCTGTTAAACCGTCCATGCCGAATCGAAAGCACATCGTCCTGATGCAAATATGGCAGCTTGTATCGGCCTGAAGAAGGCCGGTCCACGTCATTCATCGGAAGGCAAGGGGCGATAGGATTCGGGTTGCTTTCCTCGCACGACATCTTGTTCCAGGAACTCCAGCCAGGTTGCGTTCGTCCAGAGCGCACTTGTGGCAACTAACTCCCGGTAGGCTGCTGCGCGATCTCCGGCCTGATAATGGGAAAGCGTGGCCTCCAGTTTTGGGAGAGCCTTTTCCAGCAGTTCATTTGCCTCAGGCCGCTTGAAAGCGCCTTCATGCAGGGCCTCAGCGATGAGTGACGAATCCGCTTCGAAGGTGTCGTTGGTAAGGTTCTGAAGGTAGGGGCGCAGCGTGTGCCAATGCGAATCGTCGAAGGCAAGAAAGCGCTCTTCGTCATCGGCGTAAGTCTGTCGTCCTTCCCTTTCGTCTCGCAGTGCCGCTTCGCCAAGCCTGGCCCCAAGGTCTCGCGCCTCCTCAATCGCTTTTTCATAATAGCAGAGGTGCACCGGCAGGCCGCCGACGTACCTGGTTTTCAACGAGGATGCCCACTTGCAGATGTCTTTCGTTGCCAGAATCTGCATTCCCTGATTGGAGGCGCAGGAGACAGAGGCGAAGGGCATCCCGTTCAGGCCATCACCCCAGAGGAAAGGATAAAGCCGCTCGATAAACAGATGGCACATTGCGGAAGGCCCCCAGAAGTGAACGGCATCGGCGATGAACATGCCGTTGGCACCAGCAACCTTCTGATGCAACTCGCCATCGCGCCCCATCGCATCGCTTTGGGCGCAATCGTGTTCCGGATTGCGGATGCAGTGGAAGCAACTTCTGCACGGCTGGAACTGGTAGTCCCAGAGATGAACGACTTCAGCGTTCACCCCTTCGACACCTCCTATGCCCTCTACCGCCGCATTCAGCAATCCTGCTGTGTAGCCTTTTTTGCGCCCACTACAAAGTACCGCTAAGACAGTTGCCATGGCTGTTTTCCTCCTTCACGGCTGTTCTTCGCTTTTTGAACCGATGCGTAAATTGCCTGGATAAACCCGCAAGCTGATTTGATCTTCCTTCGAGCTGTCGAATCATAGTAGCACGGGCGCCCGGTTGTGTTAAGCACGCAGGCTCCCATCTTCTGAGACAGCGGACGAAGGGAAGAGACAGTTCGCTACCCCGTTTTCAAATTAAGGAGAACATCATGTCAGACACACTGGTATTCGTAGGCTCTTACTCAGACGCGGCTCAGTCGGGCATCCACGTTTACAGGCTTGATTCAGAGAAAGGCGCGATCGAGCCCATCAGCGCCATCGGCGGCGTGAAGAATCCGTCCTTTTTGGCAATCTCGCCGAACAAGAGAAACCTCTACGCAGTCAGCGAGATCGGCGACTTCGAAGGAAAACCCGTCGGCGGGGTAAGCGGATTCTCCATCGACCTCGAGAAGGGCGAGCTGCAACACATTAACGATCAGCCTTGCGGCGGCTCAGGCCCATGCCACTTGAGCGTCGATCAGACCGGCAGGTACATCGTCGTCGCCAACTACGGCGGCGGTAGTGTTTCCATGCTGCCGATTAATGAGGACGGTTCACTCGGCGAGGTCAGCGATTTCCACCAACACGAGGGCTCAAGCGTCAACGAAGGCCGACAGAAAGAGCCGCACGCGCATTCGTTCTTCATTGACAACAGTAATCGACACGCCCTGTGTTCCGACCTCGGCATCGACAAGGTCATGATCTACAAACTGGATCTCGAGAACGGCAAACTCGTTCCCGCCGGACACGCCCCCATTCAGCCCGGCGCCGGCCCCCGCCACCTGGATTTCCATCCGAACGGCAAGTTCATCTACGTCATCAATGAGCTCGACAACATGATGAACGTCCTCAACTACAACGCCGAAACCGGCGAGACTTCGGACGTCGAACATGTCCCTACCCTCCCTGCCGACTTCGGAGGGGACAGCTACACCGCAGACGTCCACATCTCAGCAGACGGCCGCTTCCTTTACGGATCGAACCGCGGCCACAACAGCATCGTGATCTATTCCGTGGACGCAGACACCGGCAAAATCACTCTCGTCGGCCACGAGCCCACCCAGGGCGATCATCCCCGAAATTTCTGCATCGACCCGTCCGGTCAATTCCTCTTCGCCGCCAATCAGAACAACGACAACATCGTGCCGTTCCGTATCGATCAGGAAACTGGCGAGCTGAACGAGACTGGGCACATCACGGAAGTGAATAAGCCGGTGTGTGTGAAGATGATAGTGACGTAATGCGTAATGCGTAATGCGTAATGCGTAATGAGTAAGTGTGGTCTTGGGGACCGTTGTTGTTGCTGGCATCGGTTGGAAGGCATTGCTACGGGAGCAGGTAAGCCTTGCACAGATGTAATGTCCGGGGTGATCATCTGGTCTACCAACGATCTATGGTTGTTCGTAACCCATTCGTTGTTTCCCTGAATTCGTTGGAAGCTCTTTCTGTAATGATTCGTTGCCTCAAAGGACCCGGCTGCGGTACGGTCTCCGCAAAGTTCGGGAAGAAATGAATAAAAGACGCCTTGAAAAGCTCGCGCGTAATTTCCCGGACAGCGGGATTCAGCTTCTGTTTGAAGATCCACTGAACGTCCGGGATGCGCTGAACATTGCCGCGCCAGATTTCGTCGACCGCATTGATTTCTCCCAACTCGAACGTATCCGCGCTACTTTTGTGCTGAAGAATTTCAGGAAGAGAGAATCGGATCTGGTGTTTACCGCGCCTTTTGATGCCAGGCGCGGCCGACGAAAAAAGGCTATCACGATCTACATTCTTATCGAACATCAGTCCGACCCCGATCCGTTGATGGGATTCCGGATGTTGTTTTACATGATGCTCATCTGGGACAAGCAGCGTGAGCAATGGATGAAAGATCACAAATCTTACAGAGGCTTTCGCTTTCAACCGATCCTGCCGCTGGTGTTTTACACGGGAAGGAAGGAGTGGAAATCTCTCGATGGTCTGATGGAACGCATGGCGTTTGCAGAAACCTTCGAGGAATTCATCCCCGACCCCAAGCTGCTTTTTCTGAATCTCAGAGATACTCCGCCAGATACCATCATCGAGCAGGGCGGCTGGTTTGGCTGGCTGATGCGAGTTGTTCAGGCCAGGCAGAGCAGCCTGGCCGAATTCCGCGCCGTCGTCCGGGAGGCCACCGAACAACTCGAAGCCATGCCTGAAAAACAAAAGAACCGCTGGCTCAATCTGGTATCCTTTATGGAAGCTCTGATTTACCACTACCGGGACGCAGATGAAGTCCCTGTAATCCAACAGGAAATCGAAGACGTCGTCGAAAGCCAGGAGTATCTGAAGGAGATCGAAGCCATGAAAAACTCATACGCACAGACACTGAAAAGAGCGGGGAAAAGAGAGGGGAAAAGAGAGGGGAAAAGAGAGGGGAAGAGAGAGGGGAAAAGAGAGGGGAAGCTCGACGGGCAGCAAAAGATCCTGATCCGTCAGCTTAGCCAGAAATTCGGGGGAATCTCCGTCGAGGTCACTCGCATCATTGAGTCCACGCAGGACGAGGAACAGCTTGAGCTCTGGCTCGACAAGGTGCTGTTTACAGAGTCGATAGACGACTTCGACTTCTCGGCAAACTGAGAAGCCATGAAGTACTCATGCGCAGACACTGATTACTCATTACGCATTACGCCCACGTGTCTCCCCTCCTCAACCGATGCCTCGATCGCCTCGATGAGCCGCAAGCTCGTCACTGCATCCTGCATTGATGAAAGTGGGGGTCTGCCGTTACCGATGCATTCCTCAATGAAGTAGCGGCCCACGCTTCGGATGGTGTACGGGTATGCGGAGTAAGTCTGCGAATGCACGATTGCCGGCGTGTTCTCGACCCAGTCGCGGTAGCTGTAACGAGTGGCGCCTCTAGTGCCGATCACTTTGATCATGACTGTCCAGGGATCACCCGCGTGGTCATCGGAGGCAAAGCTGGCACAGAAATGTGTCAGCGCGCCGCTCCTCATCTGCAGTGTCGCCATGGCCAGGTTTTCCTGCGGCACGCTGCCGTCATTGATGGTTGCCTTCATGGCTGAAACACAGGCTGGAGCGCCGACAAGGTAAAGCGAGATGTACGCGTGATGCGTCATGATCTGTCGAATCACGCCCGGGTATCTGGCTGCGACCTCCTCTGGGTGATGGATGTTATACATCACGTAAAGCGAGACGAGATCACCGAGTTTACCGCTGTCGATCAGATCCTTCGCACGCATGACGGACGGCTCGTAGAGGTAGTTGTGGACTGGCGCGATCAGGACGCCAGCACGGTTAGCAGCGTCCTCCATCTCCTGGATTTCTTGCACAGTGGTCGCGGTCGGCTTTTCCACCAGCACATGTTTGCCTGCTTCGATGGCCATCAGAGAGTACTTATGATGCGTCTCCATGTTTGTGAGTACGTACACCACATCGATCTCCGGATCGCTTACGAGTTCTTCGGCCGTTGCGTAAGTCCGGCATCCGAAGAGAGCCGCCTTTTCTTCGCCGCGCTTGGCGGTTCGATTCCAAAGACCGACAAGTTCTGCACTGGGGCACTCATGAACACCTTCTGCGTGCAAAAGAGAAATGTCTCCTGCGCCAATGAAACCGACCTTTGTAGACATCTGTGCTCTCCTGTTCTCAGACCTTGGATTGTTCAATTAACTTTCGAGTAACACTTTTCTTCGTCCTACCTGTCTCTTAGAGTCTGCACTCATCGTCCTTGTTTCACCAATCCCACTCTCTCCCTCCGCTCTTCAAAGAATGAAACGACTCGAAAAACACGAAGGCTTCGGCAACGTTAAGATGGTCGAGGCCGATATCCCTACCCCTGCACCGGACGAGGTGCTCGGCAAAGTCAAACGCAGCCTCATCAGCCGCGGCTCGGAGCTCTTCATGCGCTACGTGAAAGAAGGGCCCGTCAAACACGACATCATGGGTTACTCCGACGCAGGCGAAATCGTCGAAGTTGGTGACCAGGTCGATAGTCTGAAGCCCGGCGACCGCGCCATGCTCGTACGTCCGCATGCGGAATATGTGACCGCTTCTGTAAAAGGCGACATGCCGCGAGCCGTGCCCATTCCCGATGAGCTCTCATTCGACAGAGCCGTCTTCATGCCGCTCACGACCAGCGCGATCATCTGGATGCAATCCACACCGATTGTCGAGGGAGATACGGTCGTCATCCTCGGACAGGGCATCGTGGGACAACTGTGCGCGCAGGCGGTCAGGGATCGGAAGCCCGGCCGCGTGATCACCGTCGACGCGCAAAAACTCCGGTGCGAGGCTTCGCGAGAGCTCGGTTGCGATGAGTGCATCAACTGCTCGGAGATCGATTCCGTCGAGCGGGTCCGTGAATTGACCGACGGCAAAGGTGCGGACGTGGTAATCGAATGTGTCGGCGGCAATGCCGGTCTCAAATCCTTCCAGCAGGCCCAGCAGATGCTCAAGTCCGACGGCGTGATTCACTTGATCTCGCTTTATCACGGCGGGCCATTGGAATTGGATGCATCCAAATTCATGAACAAGACACTAATCGCCGGCTCACACGTCTCCGAGCCGCGCCGCCATTTCTTCCCGCTGGCCGCGCAGTCGCTGATCGATGAGACCATCCGGGTCGAGCCTTTGATCACTCATCGCATGCCCGGCCTCAAAGCTGACGAGGCATATCACCTCCTTTATAACAATCCGGATGAAGCGTTGGGGGTTGTTCTGGAGTGGGATGAATAGCGAGATCAAAGACGAAAACTCCAACAAAGAAAAGAACCCAGAAATCATGAGTCTCACACCGAAAGACCCATCCATCTATACCACCAGGTCCGAGCCGATCACCGTCGGCCAACAACGACAGCTCTTTCTTGACGACGCATGCATCGAAGCCACCCATGGTCTCACACGCAGCCTTCACCAGCCTAAAAAATGCGGGCCTGTTCTGCGTCCGGATTCAGAGGCCGGCCAGATCTCTCTGCAATGTCGTAGCGTGCCCCAATGGAATTCCGAAAAGAATCTGTGGGAATGGTGGTACTGGGGGAGCTGGGCCTGCGAGCCCTACGGCAAATATCACTCGACCGCCGTTTCCCTGACTCACTACGCCACCTCCGAAGACGGCATCCATTGGGAGAAGCCCGACCTTGGCCTCTATGAATGGAAGGGCTCAAAAGACAATAATGTCGCCATCGATCCTGACGAAGGCCATCGCAGCCTTTACCACATCATTCGTGACGAAGACGAACCCGATGCCGGCAGAAGATACAAAGGGCTCTTCGGCCATCACGATCGCAAACTGATGGTCTCGCCGGACGGCTTCGAATGGTCACCCGTCGAAGTGGCAAACATCCCGAGCAGTGACGAATCTCACTTCTTTTTTGACGAGACAACTGGCAACTACGTGGCCCTTGTGAAACGCGGCACGGTCTGGGGCCGTTCGGTCTTTCTGGAGACCAGCAAAGATTTCATCGAGTGGAAGAACCACGGCGTGGTGATGCATGCGGATCAGACCGACTGGGATAACAGGTCTCGCAGGATTCGGCAGGTTGTCGAAGATGAGCGTTACCTTTCGCCTCCCCTCGTCGATGAGGAAAACTACATCGCGGAAACCTACCAGATGGCCGCCATGCCGTACGAGGGCATCTACATCGGGTTTGTCGGTATCTTCAATCCTGCGGGCGCCATCCCACCTCCGCATATGAACCATACCGGTATCAACCAGGTTGAACTGACTATGAGCCGAAATCTGCGCAACTGGCGGCGCCTCTGCGACCACGCCGTATTCATCGGCGTCGAGCCCTGGGACGGCGAAGCCTACGACACGCAGCAGGCCCTCCTCTGCGGCAGACCGATCATCCGTGACGACGAAATCTGGATCTACTACAACGCCTGCCGCTTCCGGGGCCACAAAGAACTCTATCCGGAAAAGTTCTGGCCATACTTTGATAGCACCACTGCACTATCGCTGGCCAAGCTCAAGCGTGACCGATTCGTCTCTCTTGATGCCGCTGACAAAGGCGAACTCCTCACTCGGCGACTGTTCCTCACCGGCACTGAAATCTTTGTGAATGCTGATGCCGCGTCCGGCACATTAAAAGCAGAGCTCCTGGACGCCGAGACCATGCAGCCTTTGACCGGACGCTCTCTCGCTGATTGCGCCCCGGTGAACGAAAACGGATTGCGATGCAGACTCGCCTGGAGCTCGGCAGCCTCGGAGTCTCTATCTGAACAGACACCGGTGCGCCTTCGCTTTGAGCTGAACAACGCTTCGCTGTTTTCTTTCTGGGCTGAATGAGCTTCACTTCAACACCATCCAGGAAGCTGCCGTGAAGCGTCAGCACAACCTGCTGATGTCCGCTGCCATTCAACTCCCCTGCATTGTGATTCACGGGCAAGTTCATATAGTTCCCCGCCACTCAATTTTTCCGTCTATATTGTGACAGGAGCCTGCCTTGGGACGCTTCGGACTTGCCTTGAAAGTTTTATTCAATGGGGAATTCGCGGAACAGGTGAAGCAACTCACTGCGCCGAAAGAAGTGCCGCCGGAAGAAGAGGATCGGATGAACTACGATGCGGTCCACCTGCTCGCCCTCCTGCAGCGTGAAGGACGGCTCGTGGATTTTCTGCGGGAAGATATTCAACAGTTTGAGGATGCACAGATTGGAGCGGCTGCAAGAAGCGTTCACGAAGGCTGCACGAAAGTGATCGACGATTACTTTTCAATCGAGCCGATCAGGAAGGAGGGTGAAGGAGATGACGTCACCGTGCCCGAGGGCTTCGACCCTTCCGCGATTAAGCTCGTTGGTGAGGTCACCGGCGATCCCCCATTCAAGGGTACGCTGGCCCACCACGGCTGGAAGGCGCAGAAAGCAGAACTGCCCGAACAGCCGGAAGGGCAGGACAGAACCGTCATCGGTCAGGCCGAAGTAGAAGTATCCGGGTGAGAGCTATGAGCAAGGAAGAGACTCGATACGTTATTGGGATTGACCTCGGAACGACCAACTGCGCGGTCGCCTATGTGGATACCACGGTTGAGGACGCCGATGTGCAAGTGCTCCCCATTCCGCAGTTGGTGAATCCCGGCGAAGTGCAGGAGAAGGAACTTCTGCCTTCGTTTGTCTATCTGCCCGGCGAGCACGAACTGCCCAAAGGCAGCCTGAAACTGCCGTGGGATGAGAAACGGGATTACGCGGTGGGCGCATTGGCACGCCAGCAGGGCGAACAGATTACAAGCCGCATGGTGGCTTCGGCAAAATCGTGGCTGTGCCACAAAGGCGTTGACCGCACGGCCGATATTCTGCCGTGGGGAAGTGACGATGTGGATCAGATTTCTCCGCTCGAGGCGAGCACTCGCTATCTCGTGCATCTGCGTGACACGTGGAATGAGTCCATTGCCGAGGGCGCCGATGAGCAGTTGGAGAACCAGGAAGTCTACCTCACGGTACCCGCGTCATTCGATGCTGCGGCCAGAGATTTGACTGCACAGGCCGCGGCCGCCGCAGGTCTCAAGAACGTGACTTTGATCGAAGAACCCCAGGCGGCGTTTTATTCCTGGCTTCAGTCGATGGGGGACGACTGGCGTGAGAGTGTCTCCGTCGGTGACCACATTCTCGTCTGCGATATCGGCGGTGGTACGACCGACTTCACTTTGATTTCCGTAAAGGATGAAGATGGGGACCTCGTCCTCGAGCGGCTCGCGGTCGGCGAACATCTCCTCATCGGCGGCGACAACATGGATCTGGCGCTGGCTCATTTTGTGGCTGCCAAATTCAAAGAGGAGGGCAATCGTATCGACAGTGCTCAAATGCTCGCGCTCTGGCATTCGTGCCGGCTGGGCAAAGAGCGGCTTCTTTCCGAGGAAGATTGTGAAAGCATTCCCATCACCGTCGTCGGCCGCGGCAGCAAGTTGATCGGTGGGACCATTCAGACCGACCTAACTCGTGACGAGGTCATGGCCAGCATTCTCGATGGTTTTTTTGCGGAGTGCACGGTCGAAGACCATCCGGCCGATCAGACGGAAGCGGGCCTGCAGGAAATCGGGCTGAACTACGCGTCCGACCCGGTCATTCCGAAACACGTGGCCAAATTCCTCTGCGATAATGTGCGCGCTGCAAAAGGCAGCTCAGGCGATTTCGTGGAGCCGACTGCGATCCTTTTCAACGGCGGTGTCAGTAAATCTCCGCCGGTTCAGGAACGCATCATGGGCCTCCTCAACAAGTGGCTCAAAAAAGCCAAGGCTTCCCCCGCCCGGTTGCTCGAGGGCGCCAATCTCGATCTTGCGGTGGCGCGCGGCGCTGCTCATTACGGTCTCGTCCGCCGCGGCCAGAGCATCCGGATTCGTGGCGGTACCGCTCGGAGCTACTACATCGGCGTCAAATCTTCCATGCCGTCCGTGCCCGGAATGAAGCCGCCTGTTAAGGCGCTATGCGTCGTTCCCTTCGGGATGGAGGAAGGCACAGAGTGCGATATTCCCGGCCACGAGTTCGGCCTCGTCGTTGGACAGAACGCAGAATTTCGGTTTCTCAGTTCCACTCACCGGCAAGAAGATGAGGTCGGGCTGATGATTGAAGACTGGGAGCTCGAAGGCATCGAGGAATCTTCCCCGCTCGAAACAAAGCTGACGGCCAAAGGCAAGAAGGGTGAAAGGATACCAGTGCAGCTCAAAGCTCGTGTCACCGAACTCGGCACATTGGAGCTCTGGTGTGTGGAGAAAGAGGGCGAACGTGAATGGAAGCTTGAATTCAGTGTAAGAGAAACGGACTGAGGCGGCCCCAAGCACATGGCCAAGAGTCGTTACATCGTCGGCATCGATCTCGGTACGACGAACAGCGTAGTGTCATTCATTGATACGAGTATTGCGGATCAGGACCTCCACTCCGTGCCCGTTCTCGAGATCCCGCAGGTAGTCGAGCAGGGCCAAGTGTCCGGCCGCAACAAGCTGCCTTCGTTTCTCTTTCTTCCGAACCCGCACGAGCTTCCGAAAGGCAGCCTGCAATTGCCCTGGGCCGAGCGCCTGTTCGCAGTGGGCGAATTCGCCCGCAACCGCGGCGCACTTGCTCCGGGCCGGCTGGTGTCCTCCGCGAAATCCTGGCTCAGCCATGCGGCAGTGGATCGAACTGCCGAGATTCTGCCGTGGGGAGCGTCAGAAGAAGTCGAGCGCCTTTCGCCCGTCGAAGCATCCACCCGCTACCTTCTTCACATAAAGGAGGCATGGGATCACGTCATGGCGCAAGAGGATAGGGCGCGCCTGGAGAATCAGGAAGTCATCCTCACCGTCCCGGCCTCCTTCGATGAAGTGGCACGCGAGCTCACCGTCGAAGCCTCCAAAGCCGCGGGCCTCGAACGCCTCGTGCTCATTGAAGAACCCCAGGCAGCGTTTTATGCGTGGCTCTTTCATCATCGACAGAATTGGGAAGAGAAGGTGCAGAAGAATCAGTTGATCCTCGTCTGCGATGTCGGTGGTGGAACGAGTGATTTCAGTCTGATCCAAGTCGAGGCCCGCGGAGAAGAGCTGGGCTTCAGGCGCATTGCCGTCGGCGATCATCTTCTCCTCGGCGGCGACAACATGGATCTCGCCATCGCCGCCCAGATGGAAGAACAACTCGCTGGCCGCGGCAAAAAGCTCAACAGCACCCAGTGGGCTGCTCTCAGCCATTCCTGCCGGCAGGCAAAAGAGAGACTGCTGTCGGGTGACGCCAAAGCTGCTTCGGTTTCCGTTCCGGGACGAGGCAGCCGCCTGGTCGGAGGAACGCTGCGCGCAGAGGTGGGTCGCGAGCAGGTCATGGAAACTGTCCTGTCCGGTTTCTTTCCGGAGACCATGCTGGACGACCTGCCCGAGCGGACCGGCAAGCCCGGCATCCAGGAGTTCGGCCTCCCCTACGCAGCCGATCCCGCGATCTCGAAACAACTGGCCGCATTCCTCCGCAACCCAATCGGACAGGCAGCAGGGCATCGACGCCCGGACCTCGTTCTTTTCAACGGTGGCGTGTTCAAACCGGAGCTTCTGAGAAAGCGAGTGCTTCAGTTGCTCGACAATTGGTTTCCGGAATCCGAGCCACCCACCGTGCTCGAAGCAGACCTGGATTCGCTCGACCTGGCCGTCTCGAGAGGGGCTGCCTATTACGGCATGGTCCGCCGCGGCCTCGGAGTCAAGATCGCCGGCGGCACCGCAAGAAGTTTTTATGTCGGCCTCAACGCAGGTGACAAATCGGAATCGAAAGCCGTCTGCGTCACCCCGCAAGGGCTCGAGGAAGGGCAGGAGGTCGAGGTATCGGATATGGAATTTGAGCTCCTTATTCGGCGGCCCGTTCACTTCCCGTTTTTCAGTTCGAGCACTCGGCCTCTCGATGAGGTTGGGGATTTAGTCCAAACCGAAAACAGTGGGCTCACTGCGCTGCCTCCCATTTACACGGTCTTGAAGTCAGGCCGACGCTCGAAAGCCGAACAGGTACGGGTACGACTCCATACCATTCTTACCGAAGTCGGTACCTTGGAGCTCTGGTGCGCGGCAGTGGAAGGCGACCGCCGCTGGCGCCTGCAGTTTGAAGTCAGGCATGACCCTGACCAGGAGATCGCGGCAGAGCAGACTTCCGGCGAGGTGGCCGAAGAGGACGTCATCGAAGAAGCGAAGATCGAAGCCGCTGCCCACCTGCTGGCATCCACATTTGTTCCGCCCCCAGGCTCGCAAAGTAAAAGCCTGAGACCGGAAAAACTGATGAAAAACATCGAAGCTGAATGGAAGCGTTCCCGGAACAGTTGGCCTCCCGGAGCCTTGCGCGGCCTGTGGCCGGCTCACTATGAGCAGCGTGAGCGCCGAAAAGCAGACCCGATTTACGAGGCCCGATGGCTGAATCTGGCCGGCTTCCTGCTACGACCCGGTTATGGATACCCAATGGATGAATGGCGAATTAAAGAAGTCTGGCGACTCTTCAATGCCGGCATCATTAACAAAAAGAACATGCAGACATGCGCCGAGTTCTGGATTCTCTGGCGACGCATTGCCGGCGGCCTGAACAAAGGCCAGCAGGCAGAATTACTCAAACGCATGCTGCCATTGTTGGGCAGCTCCAAATCAAAAAAGCAGCGCAAACCCACTCATGAAGAAATCGAAATGTGGCGCGCCGCAGGCAGCCTGGACCGACTGCAACCCAAACAGAAACGAAGACTGGGCGAGTCATTAATGGCAAGCATCGAAGCCGATCCGGAGTCAGCTTTCCGTTACTGGGCCCTCGGACGCATCGGAGCCCGAATCCCCTTTTACGGCCCCACTGATACTGTGGTCAGTAAAGAAACCGCGGAGGCATGGATTGAAAAGATGCTGGAAGCAGGTGATTTCAGCAATAAAGATTCGGAATTCGCACTCGTGCAACTGGCTCGAATGAGCGGAGACCGCGCCCGGGATATTGATGACGATCTACGACTGAAAGTTTTAGATAAACTAAAATCCATCAAAGCTGCAAAACATCATCTTCAGTTGGTAAAGGAAGTAGCCGAATTACAGGCTGACGAGCAGGCCCAGGCCTTCGGTGAAAGTTTGCCACCCGCGCTGAGACTCATTGCTGGACCCTGAAAGTCAGAGCTCGAATCCAAATGACAAAACGCATCCATAATTTTTCTGCAGGCCCTGCCGCGCTGCCCTTGCCGGTTTTGAAGCATGTTCAGGAACAGCTCCTTCAACTGCCCGGGGCAGGCGCATCCGTTCTGGAAATCAGCCATCGTTCGCCGGCCTTCGAGGAAATAATAGAAAGAGCC
>JASLXP010000114.1 GCA_030740295.1 Planctomycetota bacterium | reverse complement strand
GCCGCAGCAGAAGCATCGTAGGTTTAAGTCTGCCTGACTGTCGCAACCGAATCGTAGCACGGCCGTCTCGGCTGTGATTCACGGGCGGGAGGCCCGTGCCACAGTGCTCTCCTGCCGTGATTCACGGGCGGGACGCCCGTGCCACAATGTTCTCCTGCCGTGATTCGCGGGCGGGATGCCCGTGCCACAATGTTCTCCTGCCGTGATCCACGGGCGAGACGCCCGTGCCACTAATGTTCTCCGGCTGTGATTCACGGGCGGGACGCCCGTGCCACAATGCTATCCGCGCCACGCGAACAAGACCCAGACTGAGACTCTCAGCATGCCCCGGTGGCAAGGTCAAAACGCGCCTCATAGAATCCGCCGCCTCACGGACGAAGCGGGCGACTGAAATCAAACAGCAAGAGCGGAAATTCTACCAGAGGAGCGATAGATGCCTGTTGCCATTGACAGCATGCCGGTGTTTGAACCCGGCGAGATTACCTTCAAAACCATTCCCCTTTTTCAGACCAGGCCGACCCTTGAGGAGCTTATCGAACAGGGCGTTCTGAACGAGGCCCGATGCCTGGAACTGCTGGAGCAGATGCTCGCCATCCGTATTTTTGAGGAGATGATTTATGCGCTGCGGCTGGGCGCGTATGAACCTCTTCGGGGCTTCGAGTACCGCGGGCCCACGCACCTTTCTATCGGACAGGAAGCTACTTCCGTCGGCGGTTGCGCGGCTATCGAGCCCGGCGACTACATTACCAGCACCCATCGCGGGCACGGCGACGGCATCGCGAAGGGCTTTACGGCCATAGCTGCCATGTCCGATGAACAGCTCAAAGCAAGGCTGGGGAGTGGTCTTGGCACTACGCAACAAGATGAACAGACCACCCACGAAGACCTGCTGGAAGAGGCCCTCGAAGATCACATTTTCCGAACCATTGCAGAACTGTTCGGCAAAGAAGATGGTTACTGCAAGGGACGCGGCGGCGGAATGCACATTGCCGATTTTTCGGTCGGCCACCTCGGCGCAAATGCCATCGTGGGAGGCAGCACGGGTATCGCGGCCGGAGCGGGATTCAGCTCTCGCTATCGTGAATCCGGACAGGTGACCCTTTCGTTCGTCGGGGATGGCGCCTACGCGAACGGCATCACTCTCGAATCGATGAACCTGGCCTGCATGGCGCAGTTCAGTAATCCGCAGCTCACGGAAAAGCCCTTCGGCATCCCGACGATTTTCACCATCATCAACAACATGTATGCGATGACTGGCCAGCAGCAGGGCGAGATCAGCGGTGTCGATTACCTTGCCCGCCGGGCCGCGGCATTTGATATGGACTGCATGCACGCAGAGGTAGTGAACGGCATGGATTTGTTGAGCGTCCTCGCCAGCATCCACAACGCGGCCACGCTCTGTAAAAACGGTGATGGCCCCGTAGTACGTGAGCTCATTACCTACCGCTACTACGGCCACTCGCTGAGCGACCCCGGCAATGAATATCGCAGGAAGGAAGAGGAACAGGCGTGGCGAGATATCGACCCAATTACGAATTTCGAAGGCCGCCTCATCGAGGCCGGCCTTGCTACCGATGACGACCTGAAAGCGCTGCGAGAGAAGGTACAGGCCAGGCAGGACCGGGCAGCAACGCGCGCAGCGGCAGCCCCCGACCCGGTTGCCAGCGAATTGACCCGGTACGTGTTCACCGAGCTGACGGACAACGCCGTTCCCGAATGGGCACAGAATCCGAAGAATCTTCAGGAACCTGAAAGAACGGCACGTGATGCGGACGGACAGATTTCGTTCAAGGAAGCCATCCGCGAGGCCCTGATCGAAGAGATGGTGCGCGACAAGCGCGTCATTTTCTACGGTGAAGATGTGGCCGATTACGGCGGCGCGTTCAAAGTGACCAAGGGTCTTCTGGAAGCCTTCGGCCGCGATCGAGTTTTCAACACTTCTATCTCGGAAGCCGGCATCATCGGTACCGGTGTCGGCTGTGCGATGACTGAGCTACGGCCGATCGTCGAGCTCATGTATTCCGATTTCGAATTCCAGGCGAGCGACCAGCTCTGCAACCAGGCCGCGAAATGGAGCTTCATGTCGGGCGGGAAGACGGCCGTGCCGCTTGTGCTGCGCACCTCGCAGGGCGCGGGCAAAGGTTACGGTGGCCAGCACTCGCAGGCGATGGAATCCCATTCGACACACACGCCCGGACTGAAGGTCGTTATCCCGTCGACGGCTTACGATGCGAAGGGACTGCTCAAGACCGCTATTCGCGATAACGACCCGGTCGTCTTTGTTGAAAACCAGAATATCTATAACGAAAAGTGCGTGGTACCGGAGGAGGAATACCTGATTCCATTCGGCGAAGCTGACATCAAACGTGCAGGCAAACATCTCACGATCGTTGCCTGGTCGTTCCTGCTGCACGAGGCACTGGCCGCGGCGGAGACGCTCTCTGAGGAAGGCATCGAGTCAGAAGTCATCGATCCCCGCACACTGATCCCGCTCGACCTGGAAACGATCGTTGAATCGGTCCGCAAGACTGGTCGCCTCATGGTCGTCTCTCAGGCATGCAAAACCGGAAGCTACACCGGGGAAGTGGCCGCGCAAATCCAGGAGGCAGCGTTCGACTACCTGGACGCGCCCATCTGCCGCCTCGGCGCGGCCGACGGCATTTCGCCGCAGTCGCATGTGCTGGAAAGAGCATTCCTGCCTTACGCGGATACGGTCGCAGATGCGGCGCGGAAATTGTGCGAGGGGCTGAATTTTCAGAGTGCCGCTGCAGGTGTTTAGTGCCTTTTGCGGGCAGTTTTCGCCTGTCACAGAATAAGACAAATGAACTACATCGATGCGCACGTTCACGTCTGGACAGACGACTTTGAAAATTACCCGCTGGCCGAGGGCTTCTCACCTGAGGACATGGCCCCGAAAACCTTCTATCCGGAGGACATCCTTGGCCACGCGCGGCCCTGTGGCGTGAACCGGGTGGTTCTAATCCAGATGAGTTATTACCAGTCTGACAACTCCTACATGCTGGATGTCATCGCTGCGCAGCCGGATGTATTTCGCGGCATCGCCATCGTGGATTGGAAAGCGCCCGGCCCGCTGAATCGTATGCGCGAATTGAGTGGAAAGGGTGTGCGCGGCTTTCGTATCTATCCTGGCGATGATTCACCGGAGACCTGGCTGGACACCGACCTGTTTTCAGAAATGTTCCAATGTGGCGCGGAGGAAAATCTCGCGCTCTGCCCCCTCGTCAATCCGGACGCGCTTCCAGCCATCGGCCGTATGTGCGAGCGATTTCCAGACACTCCGGTCATCATCGATCACTTGGCGCGCATCGGCGCCGGCAGTCCGATTCGAGATGAAGACCTCGACAGCCTTTGCTCGCTTGCAGCACATCCCAACATCAAGGTAAAGGTCTCAGCCTTTAACGCGCTCGGCGAAAAGAAGCCGCCTCACCTGGATCTGTCACCGATGATTCAGCGGGTATTCGAGGCCTTCGGTCCGCAGCGATTGATGTGGGCCACTGACTGCCCCTTCCAGGTGGTGGATGAATCCTACGAAGACAGCGTCGCACTGATCCGCGATCATCTGAGCTTCCTCAGCGATGACGATAAAGAATGGCTGCTGCGCAAGACCGCGGAACAGTTCTTCTTTGAATGAGCTCTATTTCTTCACGTAGTCCGCTCGCCGATATGCCGCGTCCGAGAGTCTAATTCTCAGGCGTTCTGCAACGACTCGGTTCAGGCCAACCTTGAATCTCGGGTCAGAAAAGCCCTTCGGCACTTTGTTCGTCTTGATGAGGTCGTCAGTAAGCCCAGCGACCTGCCGGCCGTGTTCCATAGGGTCCACGTAGACACCCATCAGGGAACCCATTTTGATGACGTTCAACGCAAACCCAAAGACGGGAACTCTCTTCTTCAGGCCGGTCAGCAGAACGGCAGAGAGAGTGCCGACATTGTAAATCCCTACCTCGCTGCTGGTCCAGACAACGTCAATATCGCGGGCGTAAAGCTCTTTGATCGCATCCTTCAACCTTGCATAACCTGCGATATCGACCGCTTCGAGGGCCAGCCCTTCAGGCAATGATCCTTTGACATCGGCGACGAGCTTTTTCTGTGAATCAGCTTTTGAATTGTAGAGCATACCCACACCCCGGGCGCGAGGGAGAAACTCTGAAATGAGTTTCATCTGGCCTTCCACCGGAATGCGCAAAGAGACGCCGTGAAGGGCATGCCTGTCCACTCCCTTGATCCCTTCAGGCTTGAGGGTGAGACAGCATGTGTGGATGGAATCGGATGGCAGAAGAGGATGCACCATGTATGCAGCCTCAGTGCCAACAGAGATCCAGGCCCCCCCACTGCCCACTTTGTGCTTCCCGTTCTTCAAGTCGGCAAGGAGAACACGTTTGACCGTATGTTTGCGCGCCACAATAACAGCCTCGATCCCCCTGTAGGCGGCCTGGTAGGTTGGGTGCTTGCTGGTCAGCACGACCGTGATCTCCGCGGCGGAGACCAGCGAAACAAATAGCAGAAGCACTGCCACGACCCTGAAGATGTTCCGGATCCGATTCATACCGAATTTGGTTGTTAGAAGAGAAACTGAAGCCGCAAAAAAAGGATGCGACCCGGCGTTTGGAAGAGCACAAACGTGCCGGGGTCCTGCACTGCCATTTCTGTGTCGTTGAAGATATCACTCGCACCGATTTGAAGCTCAGCCTTGCCTGCGTTGAAGCTCTTGCTCAGCGCAATATCCACCTGGTTGAAGTGGCGGACGAGCTGGGCGAAGTTCGCCCTGTTTTCCGTGTTGTCGCTGTATTTGTAATTCAGGTTGAAAACGTATTCCTGCGGCAAGAAATATCGAAGAGTGGCGCCAGCCTTATGGTCCGCGGGCGCAAGGGCGCGGACATTCTGGTTTGCCTGATCCGTCTCGAAGTCTTCATAGGTGTACCAGACGGAAAGGCTGCATTTTTCCTTCCTGAAGCGGATCTCTGTTTCAACACCAGTGGCCTTCGCTCCATCGATATTGGCGAACTGAATAAATGCTGCCGGGCCAACCCTTGTGATGTTCGCGCCAATCAAGTCTTCGTAGAGAAGGTGGTAGCCGTCTATTCGCCAGTTGATCGTCAGCGCGTCGTCAACAATGGCGTCCGTCTTGATGATGCCGGAATAACCAACTTCAAAAGAACAGACGCTCTCATTCTTGAGATTGATGGGCTGCAAAAACGTGGCGAAGAATGTGCCCAGAGGCGCCGGAGGCGGCAGCGGAACGCGGTTGACCGTGGCCCGGCGAATGAACGCCATCGGCGTGCGGAAGGCTCGGGCTCCTGCGATCTTCAGGATGTGAGCCCTGTCGTCATCGAGCGAAACAAAGAGGGTGCCGCGGCCGCCGTAATCGGTTTCGGTTTCTGAATAGTAATCCCCTCGAATCTGTCCTTCGAAAGTGAACCGGTCGCTGAGCTCCCATCGATCGATGAGGAAAAGCCCGGCGAAGGTCTCATTGTAGGGCTCATTCGCAAACACGAATTGCTGCGGGTCCGTTGCGTCAAAATCAAGGTGCAGCCATCGGACATTTCCACCCAGGGAAACGTGATGCTCGCCCAACTCGAAGTTCAGTTGTCCCTCCAGGTCATTCTCTTGAGTATTTGCCTGCCAGAGCGTGGGACGATCGACGTTTTCGAAGTTGCCGAACCATTGGATGTAGCCATCCACGCCATCGGCGAACGAGTGTTCCATCCGCGCAAACAGCCTGACGAGATCCAGCCGTTCGTCGACGCCTGGAAAGAAACCAATCATTTCAAAATCACCACGATCTATGTTGGTGTATCCAGCCCCGAATGAAACCTTGCTGTCTTCTGAAATCTCCCCGATGATTTCACTGTCCAGCCGGAATTCATTGGTGAAATCTCGCGCCTGGGCCGGCTGCAGAGTAAAGGTGTTAAGCACGGTTGATTTGGTGGCTTCACGTTCCAGGTAGCCGGCTGAGATGCGCCCGGCCCAGTCGCCGTTCACCCCGGCCCATCGCAACTGGGTGTAGTTGTCTCCTTCATCGGAAAGCGTCGTGGTGGCGAACAGGCCCCGAACATCTTCCGGTTCTTTTGTGATGATGTTGATGACCCCATTGAGGGCATTCGCGCCCCACGCTGCGCTGCCAGGCCCGCGGACGATTTCTATTCTCTCGATATCCTCGACAAAAAGAGGCAGCCGATAGAAATCAGGGCCACCGAAAATCGGGCTGCTGGCGTTGCGGCCATCAATGAGAGCAATCGTCCGATCCGCGAACGCCTGATGGAGCCCGCGAGCGCCGATGGCTGCTCGGTTGCGGTCGATTTTCAAGACGTCAAGTCCGGGCACGAACTGTAGAAGCTCAGGAACAGTGGTGCTGCCGCTGTAATGAATATCTTCGACATCCAGAACAGATATCGTCGCGGAGGATACGTGCAAAGTCTGGAGCTGCCGACCTGACGAGATGACCTCGGGCAAGGCATCGAACAGCTCCAGCTCTTTACCAAAAGGTGACTCACCTGACTCAGAATCTGCTGGCTCAGCGAAGAGGTTGGTTACAGCCGGGATCGCCAGCCCTGCTGCAAATGTACCGCTCTGGCGAAAAAAACAGTCACGCATAACGTTCCTCGAATGGGTCTTGAAGATGCCTGTTGAGAACGTCCTGTAAGATACCGATGAACACGCCACGCACAGCGTGTGATCCGTGTGTTCAGATTGTCTGGAGGGAAAAGCCTGGCCGGGCCTGATCGCACACTTTAGGCGCTTTGATGCTGTGATCAATGCTGTTCGTCAGTTTGTGCAGAACCGAAAAGCAAAGCAGTCAGAATCTGCAAGGATTCGTTCATGGTGGTTTCTCGAGGAATTCCATAGGAAATGTTTAAAGCAGACCCCAACAATCTGCTCGATTCGCTGAAAGAACAACTCGAGCCGCTGCGCGAAAAAGTCTGGGAACGGCACAGAAACGGCGACAGCGGGCTGGAAGTAGTGCAGGCCCATACAAAGATCATTGATTCTCTGCTCTGCGAAATCTATTCGCAGCTCGCAAAACGCCACGGCACCAAGGCCATCCTTCGTTCCGTAGCCATCGTCTGCCTCGGCGGGTACGGACGCGGTGAGCTCAACCCGCATTCAGATATCGACATCATGTTTCTGGTCGACGGGAAGGTCCACAGATCGCAAGAGAACTTTATCAGCGAGTTCATCGCTCTTTTGTGGGACATGAAATTCAATGTCGGTCACTCCTGCCGCCAACTCAAAGATTGCCTGGAGCTTGTAAGGCGCGATGTCATCACGGCCAACGCGATGCTGGAAGGCCGTTACCTGATCGGCTTTCGTCCGGTCTTCGAAAAATTCAAGGTGAAGGTTCAACGGGATTACGTCGAGAAGTATCGAAAGGACTTTGTTCGCAAGAAAATCGACAGCATCCTCGACCGGCATGAGGCCCACGACAACAGCCAGTTTCATCTCGAGCCGAAAATCAAGGAAGGTGTCGGTGGCCTGCGCGATGTCCACGGAGCGCTCTGGATCGAACGCGTCGCGCATGGCATCCAAACTCTCGACGACCTGAAACCGACTCAGCTTGTGGATGAATTTGATCTTGCCGCGATCAAGGTGGCCTACGAATTCCTTCTCCGCGTCCGTACGGAGCTGCACCTGCTGGCCGGACGCAAGCAGGACGAATTGGATATGGATTATCAGCAGCAGGTGGCGCAGAGCTTCGGTTTCAGTGACACACCCCGAAAAAGCGCGACCGAAAGCTTCATGAGCTACTACTACATGAACGTCGGATTCATTCGCCAGTTCCTCAACATCATCCTCGAGCGGGAGAGCCAGAACCCCAGCTTCTTCAATCTCACCAAACGAAAGCCTCGGCCCGAGCTGCTGCCCCCGCCGTTTGTTTTCCGAAAAAATACGATCTACCTGAAGGATGATGATGACGTCTTCTTCGCCGGCGAGCCGGGCGTGCGGACCCTCATGAGGCTCATGCAGGTGGCCCATGATGAAACCATGTCAGTGAGCGATCACCTCTGCCGATGCATTCACAGGAGCATCCCGCTGGTGCGGCTTCAGCTTCTGCATCTGAAGGAAGTCCACCAGATGTTCTGGAACTTTCTGCGCTCGCCCGGCCGCATCTCGCGCGTCCTGCGCATCATGCATGAGACAGAATTCCTTTCCGCGATCCTCCCGGAATTCGAGGGCACGACCTGTCTCTACCAATACGACTACTACCACCAGTTCACCGTTGATGAGCACACGCTTCGCGTCATGGAAGAAGCGGAATTTCTAGCCGAGACGGACGACCGTGAGTTTCGCTCGATCACTGAAGCCGCCGGCAAAATCAAACGCATCGAGATCCTGCGCCTGGCGATTCTCCTCCACGATGTCGGAAAGGCAGAGGGCCGCGCCGAACACACTCGCAACGGCGTGCGCCTGGCGACGCGAGCTACGGAGAGACTCCAGGCCGACCCGGAAGTCGCCCGCTCCGTGCGCGCCCTCATTGAGAATCATCTACTCATGTCCCGCATGGCCCACCGGCGTGACCTCTCCGATCCCAACGTCACCAGACACTTCAACGAAGTGATGGGCAGCCCTGATATGGTGCACTTGCTTTACGTGCTCGCGTGCGCAGACATCCGCGGCGTGGGCCGCTGGTCATGGAAAGGCTGGAAGGCCGCACTGCTGGAAGAGCTCTACATCAAGTCCCTGATCGGTTTCGAGCAGGGGGACGCTAAATCCGGGGACCCCACCAAACAGATCCGCGAGGAGCTCAGAACAAATCTGCCCGATTCCCTGACTTACGAGGCCGTGGACCTGCATCTTGAAAAAATGCCCGAGCGTTATCTTTTTGAGTGCACGCATGAAGAGATCTTCAACCACATGCTCCTCATTCGCGAGTTGCAGGAGAAGCCGTTCGCCATCTCAATGAACCGTTCTACAAGCGGCACTGAGTTCGTCATCTGTACTTCGGACCGATTGGGGCTCTTCGCCGAAATCACCGGCACCCTTGCCGGAGCTGGATGCGATATCCGCAGCGCACAGCTTTTCACCAGATCGGACGGTGTTGCCCTCGACATCTTCCTTCTGAACGACCCGAATGGCCGCTCCATAAATCCCAATCGAATCGGCGAACTCGAGAAAACTTTTTCTGCTGTCTTTGCCGGAGAGAAGACCGTATCCGAACTGATCCGCCGCCGGGAAACGCGCATCATCCCTGGCCGCCGCAGGACCTCGTTGAACCCGCCGCGGGTGGTCATAGACAACGAATCTGCCACTTCATTCACGATCATCGAAGTCTTTACCCACGACCGGGTCGGCGTGCTCTACCGCATCGCTCTCGCCATCTCTGAGCTCAAGCTCGATATACATCTCGCAAAAATAGCAACAGACATCGACCAGGTGCTGGACATATTTTACGTCAGCGACCGCCAGGGCAACCAAATCAAAGACCCACAGGAACTGGACAAAATCGAGCTGACGTTGTTGAGCGTTCTGGAGAAGAGCCGGCCGCCCAGCCGGGGTGGCGAGTGATCTTCGTTCTGAGCCTTCGTCTCCTGTGAGTGCCCAAGCACGAGACGAGCGCAGCAGATCGAGTCCTGCAGCGGCGAGCCAGATTCACCTCTCACCAACCAGCTTCCCAATCAACTTCGCCTGGACCCCATCACGGGCCACTACCATGCCCCGCGCACTGCCGGTCCACAGAATGGATGGCCCGTAAGGACAGATGGTGACTAACCTGTAAGGCGACGGATGCGTGGCCGTGTCAATATCTGCCGATAACTCAGCTCGTTCAGAACCGTAGAGCAGCGATGTCTCGAGGATGGCTTTCCCATTCGCATCGTAGAGCCGCACGCTGGTGGCGCAGACCTTGTCATAACGCTTCAGGGCCTTGAATTGGAAAGTGAGCTTCTGGTTGTCTCCGACAGGCTGCAGCCAACCATCGAAGCGGCCATGGAGTGTTGCCGGACGATCCTTGGACAATCTCGATGCCTCCGCCGGCAGGTCGGTGAGTGGGGCCAGGAATATGATGCCGCCCCAGTTACGGAAGTCGATCCGGTAAAGGCCGCGCTCGCCGTCTTTGGGAATATCGAGAGTCTGAATGTTTTCACCCAGGTAGCGGGTCGAACCGCTACGGGCCTTCTGCTGGTGGACCAATTTGCCTTTCGGTGAGATGACACGAAAGGCCGGTTGATAGTGATCGCGGCCGCTGAGACTCTCCATGCGTATCTTGAAAGGCCTGTCTTCCGGCTGATGCGCGAAAAGTAGAAGCGCCGGGCCTTCCGACCTGATGAACTGAGGATGCGTAGCATTGCTCGGATAAACGGATGGCGGATTCACGATTTCGGACGGCCGCAGACCCGCCTGGACCGCGGCCGCCAGCCAGTACGGCGCAGCGCGGTAGAGTCGCTGCCGGTAGGCTCCGAACTGAGTGCGAAAGCCGTTCATGGGGTCGTCCGGATTTCTGTAGATATTGCGAAAGCTGTCGAGCGCCACTCTTGCTCCGTGCAGCAGATATTCGCGTTTGCCGGTCTGATGATACAGCCACGCAGTCACATTCGGATGTCGCCTGCCAAATCGGTTTCCATCGTCAGTGTACTGAATGACGTTTTTGGTGATCCGCGGATCGCGGGTGAGATCGTAAAGTCGGCTGAACCACGCTTGATGCCACACTGGCTGGCTCGGAGGATGAGGCATCTCTTCCATCGGGATGGTGACCATCGATTCCGCAATTGTTGCGATACGGACAAGGATATCCGTATCCCAGGTGAGGCGGTACAGCGGCAGTAACTCACCGAGGGTGGTGTTCGTTTCGCGGCTGGCGCCCCGATAAGGCCGAGAGGCCTTCAAAGAGGAGATCCAGTTCTTGTAAGCATCCAACGCCCGACGATTGCCTTCGATCAGGTATCTGAAGAGAAAGGCATCCGGATTAATGTAATGCCCCTGGAGCCCAGCATGCCCCATGTTTTTGGTTCTGCTGGGGGAGAGACCCGAACCGGACGCAGCCGATCCCCAGGGCACGAAACCTTTGGTATGGTACATCGCGCCTTTGGTGTGAAACCGAATCCTGCCGTCAGGGTCCGCGTAATTGACGGTGCTGATGTTCATGTAGTGGTCGCTGTGCGCTCGCGCCCAGCGCAACAACTCGAAAGGACCGCCTCGGAAGTAAAGCATCCAGGGCGTCCACACGTGCTGGTAATGCCCTGCCTGCCAGACTCGATGGAGAAGCGCGCGTTTTTCGTCCGGTGACCAGTGGTTGTGGGTATTGGAATAAATGAACATGCCGTACTCAGCGCTGCGTTCGATGACCGATTTCATGTAATCGATGTGCAGTGAATTCAGCCCGGCCTCGACCTCCGAAAACTGCCCAGGTCTGGAAGCGGTCAGCTTACCGGCGACACCGGTGTTGACGCTCCATTCAGGATCGGGACGGGCGTGAGGGTCCTGCTGAAACAGCCTTGCAGTGACAGCCTGTGGCTGGGTGGTCAGACCTTCGTCTTCGGCCGCGTGAAGCATGACCATGAAATCGTTCCCAATCGCCACGCCCTGCGCATTCCCGGAGACCGCTGCTTCGATCATGCCTTCCGGATCCCATGCCCTCTTGCGGTGCATCTCGACCAGCGCGGAATGCGCCTCTGTGGGGAAACGAAGATCGAGCAGGCTGCCGTGATGGAAATAACGCAGCTTGTAGATCTCGGATTTGTCGTAGAGCTCAGTTTCATTAAACGTACGCATCCCGTGCCGCGGCCAGAAATGAATATGGAGGCCCTCCTCGCTGACCTCGATTTCCTTTGGAAATTTCTGCCAGATGTCTCTCAGGAAAACTGAGACCGCGGGAGTCAGCGTCTCCTGATCATCCTCCAGACCGAGCTCATCCTCGGCATTCAAATTGGGCCCACCGCCTTCAGGTTTGAGTATGGCCGTCATCCATCCGTCGCTTTTCTCGCCGGTCGTCCCCACCGGCTTGCCGTTTTCGTCGACGAGCCCGCCAACTCGAAACCGATTCCATCGGTACTGATGCATAAACGGGCCGCCCTTCGAGATCTCACCCTTCAAAGTCCTGCCGTCGCCGCCCATCTGCCACGATTTCACCACGGGCGCCGGAATATGGAATCCAACATCCTGCAGACGATAGCTGTTCGCATCGAAGGTAACGATCGTGTGATGTTGAACGCGCACCCACGGCAGACCGGCGTAAACGGTAAGTCGGGTTTTAAACCTGCAGAGCCGCTCCTCTCCCTTCAGCCGGGCATTCGTGTACCAACCTTCCGCAGCAATGATGGCTCGCATCGGCCCCGCCTCCTCGATCACCACTTTCGGCTCTGATTCTTCGGCCGCGGTGAAAGTAACCCCACGATGATCGATCAGATAGGCCCCGCCGTTCTTGGGAACGTCCCTGATTACCTGCTCGTTAGCCGCGAACACATCGTCATCATTGATGTCGCACCATGCGGAATCCAGGCCATTAAAATGGCGCTTATTGATTGTGAACTGAATGATTCCGTTGGAAACGATAATCGCCTCGCCCTTTTCGCGAACAATGACGGGCTGCCGAGGCTTAACGTTTCTTCCTCGACGCAGCGAGTACTTTCTCGGCACGCCCTTGTCGTAACGGGCGTTGAACATTAGCTGCGTCCATCGAATAGATGGCCGGAGACCTTTTGCAGGTGGATGCCAGGTACTGACAACTGAAATCTGAGCCGGCACCGGTTTACCGTTTTCGAAAAGCGCGAGCTCTTTCTCATCCGAAAGTGTGCCGGAAGGGAACGGCACTCCAGTGCAGACAGGCCAATCTGAATTAGTCTTGTCCTGCGCGGGCTCGACTTGCAGGGGGATGCCGGCAGCGGGAATTTCAATCTCAAGGTTAGAGCGATTTTCCCTGTTAAACCTGGTTTCAAGAACAGCGGCTTCGTCCCCAAGCAACGTGCAACGGAGTCGATACTCGCCGGCCGCCAATGACGCAGTCTTCAACAGGAAGGCAAGCTTGGGCGTTTTCATTCGCCCCAGCTTCTTCGACCAGACCGGCTGGCCTCCTTTTCCTGACAACTCCAGGTTAACTTCGCGGCCACCAAAATCTTTGTTCTCAAAGTGTGCGACGAACTGCCCAACCGGATCGTCATTCCAATATGTCACACGGTCAGCCACAAGCACCGATTTCTCAATACCCGCGATCTCTTCGTAGTCCGACAGCGGCACAAACTGGGATGACATCAACAGTTCTTCCGCCCGGCTCTGGCCAACAAATGAAAGAACAAACAAGGAGAGGAATGACGTTCGCAATCTGCGCAGCCTCTGTGTTGGATGCACCAGTATTTTCATGATCTCTTGAGATTTGTGATTCAGGCCAGGCCGATTTACAGTCAACATACTCAAAGCGGACCACGGCGACCACTGAAGATAAAACGTGCCAATTCTGAAGTGACAGACTCAAAACCAATATCGCTGCTGATCATCATTTCCTTCTTTTCCCCCCAACTTAATGGGGTGGAAATCTATGTAGACAACGTCATCGGAAACGATAGTTACGACGGTCTCGCCAAACTGGTCCTGCCGGATAATCAAGGCCCTTTCAAGACCATCAATGCAGCCATCAAGAAAGCGGGACCCGGCGACACGATTCAACTCATTCAAACCGGTGCCTTGTATCGCCAGACCGCTAATTTTTATGGGCACAAGGGCGGCGCACGCGGCAAGCCGATTACGTTGAATGGCAACGGAGTAACCCTCTCCGGAGCTGACCGTTGCTCAGCAAAAGGCTGGTCAGAGTGGAAAGACGGAATCTACATGAGGCGGGACAAGGTCTCCCGCGTCTTCCTTTTAGTCGATGGCAAAATGGTCTTTCAACAGCGGGCGTTCAATGTCATCAGGCCCGGCGAGTTCTGTTATATGCCTGACTTCTTCAGCCGGCTGTACTTTTATCCTCCTGAGGGCAAAAAAGCTGAGGAATTCAAAATCAAGGTCGGACAGCCTGGGGGAGCTGCTGTCAATCTTGATCCATCAGTCTGGCATCCATCTCACAGCAAAATCAGGGCAGTGCGCCGCTATCCTGGTTTGAAGACCCCGGAATGGTTGGAGCTGAACGGCGAACGCGTGAGGCTAGTAACAGCCAAAGAAAGGCTGTCTCCTGGCGAATGGTGTCTGGAGGACAAAGTCATGTACTTTCGCCCGTCTGCAGGAAAGACTCTGAATGATCTCAATGTAGAGGCGATAATCAGGATTAACGGTGTGCAGTTGACTGGCAACACATCACATATTGTTGTCAGAAATATCAATGCACAGCACGTTTATAACGATGGATTCAATATCCACGGAAAAGTGACAGGAGCGGAATTCTATAACTGCAACGCACGACAATGCGGGGACGAGGGCTTCAGTTCACATGACGATTGTGAAACCATTCTGGATGGTGCCGTATACGAAGAATGCGACAACGGGATTGCTAACGTAAATGTCAGCGGCTGGTCGAAGACAACAAATGTCTTCATACGGAATTCTCGAAGCGTAGGCTTCTTGATTGCGAATTCAGTAAAACAGAGACACACGCTGACGAATGCTATCCTGGTGGATAATCCATCCCAATTCAGTGGCGGTTATACAGTGGCGGACAACGTATTGATTGTTCGCTCGAAAGACGGCCCAAGAACCCAGGCGCTCAACTGCAAAGCAGAAGTCAGCATCGGTCGCTTGCTTGCTGTGGGAAACAGCAGCCTGATGCGGGCGGACGGTAAATCAAATGTTGTCATCAGAAACAGCCTGTTTGGTCCAGCCCAGAGAGTTTTTCACATTCGTGGGGATAATCCGGCTGAAATAGTTCGTTTTGAACATTGCATTTTCAGCAGGGACCTGCATATCGAATGGGGCGCCCGACCTCCGTGGAGGAAGGCCGCGGTTGCTGACTGGTTGTTGAGTGCTCAGAGCAAATCTGTGACGGGCTGTGCTGTAAAGACATTCACGGCCAACCAATCATTGACTGGCTATGAGGGCGGATGCTCGGAGGAACTAATTGAGAAGTACAATCGACTAATTCGATGACCTGGACGGCTTCATCAGTGGCACTTACGCTCCGCGACAGGTCTGTCAGTTAGCTGTCATTCCTTGTCGCGCCCAGAACAAGCGCGATTCTTCGCATACTGTTCGTGGACAAGAGCTTCGGCATAAGTCGAGAAGCAATTCAAGTGAAACAACTCTTTACGCCGAAGGCGTTAAACAACGTAGCCCAAGGCAAAGCCCTGGGAACAGTCACACGCAAATGTGAATGCCAACAGCGCAAACTCCGGCCAACCTGGAATCGCCTCA
>JASLXP010000113.1 GCA_030740295.1 Planctomycetota bacterium | reverse complement strand
AGATCACCGCCTGGCACCCAATCGGAACGCTTTTGGACCGGTCCTTCGCATCTATATGAATGTTGCGCCCCTGGCCGTGTGATACGTGATACCAGGCGGTGCCGGGTAGAATGTTGTTGAACATGGATGCATGTTCGGGGCTTGGGGCACGATCGTCGGAGCTACCAAACATCAGGCTGCCGGGCACTCCGAATTCTGCTAATCGCTGGTGCAATCCGAGCAGCAGGGGCCGCCACATCTCTTCGCATGCCTCGGTACCGTAAGCCGGAAGGTGCATGTTGGAACGCTTGCCTGTCACCGGATCGAGCACGGTGACCTGTGTGCCGAGGGGATCAAGCCCCGGCTCCTGCCGTGCCTTTGTGACTTCCAGGCCCCAGACATCCGCAACTATAGCTTTGAGCCGTTTCGGATGATGATACTTCATGGCCAGTTTGAGGTAGCGATCCAGGAGCGAGAAATCGTGTTCCCAGCCGTTTCCCTTCCTGATCCATCGAACGAGCGATTCGGTATTGCCGTAGGAAGATTCCGCACACAGCGGCAGCACCAGTCCGATGTTTCCGCCTCGGCCTATGAGCTCCAGTGACTTTTCGATCAGGCGCCAATGCTCTCGAGACCAGCGCTCGACCCCGTAATGCTCGGCGAGACTGTCCGGCGATTGACAGGTGAAAAAGAGCGGTCGGTAGTCTTTGAGCGGAGGCAGGGACCAGTCGGAGACGAAGACGCGGATGGGAACAGTTTCCACCGAGTAGCCGCTGGCTTCTACCTTCAGCGAGCCGCGGTATTCGCCAGGCCGTGCATTTGAAGGGATGTTTACGCTCATCCAAACCGAAACGACTGCCTCAGGGCATGTATTCTGACTGATCCCAAGTTCCTTGCGGATCACCTGAGACCACTTACCTGCATCGCCGGGTTCTCCCAACTCAATGTTCCCCTGGTACTGATCGCGCATGCTCAACCGGCGATCGCGGTAATCGAACGTAACCGGCTCAATCCTTTGAGGAGGGTCATCGAGCAACATATCGAGCCTGGGCGCCATCAGCCCGCTCCGCCATTCAAACACATCAGCTTTGTACAATGGTGAGGGCACGCCGAATCGGATGGACACGGTTCTGGATGAGATGCTGCCTCTGCCTTCGACGCGTTCAAGTGACGTCGCCCTGGCACGCAGGCCGGTAATCGGCGACATGGAAGAAACAACGGCCTGACCTGAGAATTTTCCATTCCGGCAGGCGGCGATTCGGATGGGCCTGCGAGTCCTCACCGTTTCGGCAGTCATACCGGGATAAAGCGTACGCCAGGTTTCGGCCTGCCGTACTTTCAATCGGTCAGGATTCTGCATCGCCACGGCGCCCGGAGCCGCTTCGGCGATCAGATGCAGTTCGCCCAGCCCCACGGTGGCAAAACAGGTACCGACTTCGTTGCACTTGGCCGGGTAATCACTCCGATGAAGCTCAATGGCCAGTACGTTGATGCCTTTCCTCAGCAGGCGTGTATCAATCGCAATCGGCCCCGTTTTTCTTTCACGAAGCAGCCAGCGATCCCGGTATTCGAGCTTGGGCACCACCCATTGGCTGAGCGGCAGCCGGCCATCGGGCGAGAAGAAAGCCTCGATTGGATAGTCATCCGCAGGCATCAATGGATCGATGGTCCCCTTCGGCAGATGAGCGCGAGCAAACTCTTTTCCATTCAGGTACGCCACAAATCCGCCGCGACAACTGATGGTCATATTCAGAGCAGACACCCCCGCAGGTTTACGCACGTGGAATCTGCCGCGCAGGCATATCAGCCCGATTTCGGGAACAAAAGAATCGGTCCCTCGTACGTGGGCGAATCCTTCCGCTGTGATTGGCGGAAGCCTGGCCGGGCTTCGGTAGCCCTGGGGGTAACCTGCCTTCATCCCGACAAAATCCACCCCGAAATCAGGCATCCACAGGTCGTCGTTGAAATCCGGTTCCCTCCAGCCGGCAGGGGGAGGCTGCGTGCGCAATCCTTCAACGTACATTTGCACAGGTCGGCCCTGCCCTCCCCAGTTGTTATCCTTGCGGGACTTCGGCCGAAAGTATTTCCCCTTTAACCATGCAGTGCGCGACGCTTCATCAGTGGCCACTCCCAGCCGCTCAGCTTCCGCCACGCTCAACCGCGGCGGCACAAATGTGAAGTGTTTCCGCCAGATATGTCCGGCCCCCAAGAAAGTCAGTTGCCGGGGTGTTGCCGGCTGTTTCTTTTGCTCAGCGGCGGTTCCTTTTGCCTGACCCGTCATCCGGCAGCCATGAATTGATAAGGTCCCAGCTAGAAGAGCAACGAATGGCAGTGAGTTGGAGTGACGGAGTATTGGAGTCATTGAGATGTAA
>JASLXP010000112.1 GCA_030740295.1 Planctomycetota bacterium | reverse complement strand
CCAAACCGGAGGCCCTGGAAGTTTGACGAGGTGCACAAGGAGGTGTCTGTTCCCAATCTCGATTTCAGCGGCTGGTATGACCACTGCGGCGGAACGATGGCGCACCTCAAACTCATGCAGGAGAACGCCCAGACCGCCGAGGCCCGCCAGCAGACCAAGTTGGTGATTGGCCCGTGGAGTCATCCCACCATCGGTCAGCGGAAGATAGGCGAAATCGATTTCGGGCCACAGGCACAGCTTGATATCCACGATCTTATCCTTCGCTGGTTCGGCTATTGGCTCGGTGGGGCTCAGAACGGAATCGATAAAGAACCACCTTGCCGATACTTCGTCATGGGCTCTGCCAAGTGGAAGAATGCCGAGACGTGGCCTCCGCCCATGCAAGAGAAAACTCTCTACATGGGCAGCGATGGTCAGGCATCGGCTGAGGGCAGCGGACGTCTCCTCGACGGCATCCAGGAGACCGGCTCGTGCGATACGTACACTTTCGACCCTAACGATCCTGTTCCCACTTTGTGGAGTCGCAGTCTGTTCTCGAGCCCCGCTGATCGTCGAAAACTCGAGCATCGCCAGGACATCCTCTATTACCGTTCTGAGCCACTGGACCAGGAGGTAGAAGTTGTGGGCTATCCGGAGGTCGTCCTATACGCGTCTTCCTCCGCTCCCGACACAGATTTCTTCGCACGCCTGATCGACGAAGAACCGGACGGCCCGGCCACCGAGGTTTCCTATGGCTTTATGAGGGCCCGGCATCGGAACTCGTATGACACCGAAGAGCTGTTGAATCCCGGCGAGGTGACGGAATTCAGAATCAAGTTGAGCGCTGCCGCGATTCAATTCCAGGCAGGCCACCGCATTCGCATCGAGATCACCAGCAGCGATTTCCCCAACCACGATCGCAACCACAACACCGGCAGAAACGATCTAGTGGATACGGAGCTCCGGAAGGCCGAACAGACCATCCATCATTCACCTGAATTTCCGTCGAGGTTGATCATGCCGGTGGATGACTCATGAGATCGGCCTCAAAGTTAATCGTAGAAGTTCGAAGTAGCAGGGCCGTTGGATCGACGATCCACCACATTTACACGGTCTCGTTCGCATTTCCGGATTCGTTATCTAGAATCCCCCGCTCGCACAGGCGCTCCTGGACAGGGAGGCAACCCGGAGACAATAATTTCAACGCGAGGGCACCCCAAATGAAGGTCATTATCGTTTCAGACAAGCAGGAAATGGGCAAGGTCGCCGCGGACCTCATTGAAGAGGATATGGCAAAGAAAACCCCTTACGTAATGGGCTTGGCCACGGGCACAACTCCCGTTCCCCTCTATCAGGAGTTTATCCGTCGCAACAAGGAGACGGGCCTGGACTTTTCGACGGTCATCACGTTCAACCTCGACGAGTATGTCGGGCTCGATCCGGATCATGATCAGAGCTACCGCTACTTCATGAACAAGGAACTGTTCGATCACGTTAATATCAACAAGAAGAACACCTTCGTCCCGCCAGGCAATGCCGAAGATCTGTCAGCTGCCGGCGCGCAATACGAGGAAGCCATCCGGATGGCGGGCGGAATCGACTACCAGGTCCTTGGAATCGGCAGCAATGGGCACATCGGATTCAACGAACCGGGCTCGTCGCTTTCTTCGAGGACCCGGAAGGTCAAGTTGACGGAAAGCACCATTACTGACAATTCCAGGATGTTCGAAAAGAAGGAAGACGTGCCGACCGAGGCCATCACCATGGGCAACGGTACGATTCTGGATTCTCGCAGAGTTCTGCTGATGGCGAACGGCGAAAACAAAGCTGACGCAGTTGCCAATTCCATCGAAGGCCCAGTCACGGCCACGGTCCCGGCCAGTTCACTGCAGTTGCACCAGAATATAACCTGGATCATTACCCAGGACGCTGCCGGCAAGCT
This sequence comes from Planctomycetota bacterium, assembly GCA_030740295.1. The sequence goes on along the minus strand of JASLXP010000112.1, from coordinate 12,709 downwards.
GAAACTTGAGTGGTAACCGACCGACTCCACACATTACAACGAGAGACAAGCACGATCCAAGGAGCGAATCATGAAGTTGGTCATCTACGAAGACAGCACCTTCGAGAATTTCTATCCCCTGTCCCTGATTCGTCCGATCTTCGATCTGAAGTGCGGTGCGAATTCTCTGGCCGACAAGATTCGTCGGAACTTCTCCGACCTCGAAGTGGCGTACTTCATCCGGAACCATCTGGCCGACACGTTTCTGCAAAGGAACGAAGGAGCGTCGGTCAACGATGTCTCGGCACTGAACGAGGACCTGCTGATCGCCAACGGGCGATGGCTCTGCCTGAAGTCCGAGGTTTCAGCCGAAGGACCTGACGAGATTGGTACATCCGGAGATGCCGTTGTCTACATTCGCGCCAGCAGCGAAACCGTTGCTCGATGCCAGGGGGAAAGCTTCTGCGAACTCCTTGGCAATCTGTGCGAGGCGCTTCCCAAAAAGGAAGTGGGTGAAGAACTCATCTCGTACTGCTGGAATCTGGTTCACCACAATGCCGATGCCCTCGTTGCTGACTTCGAGTCCCTTGGCAAATCGGGAGTCCACGGCGAATTGCACCCGCTATCCTGCGTGTACGGTGATGAATCCCAAGTCTATGTCGCGCCTGGAGCAGTCATCCATCCCACGGTTGTCCTCGATTCCATGGGTGGCCCGATCATCATCGAAGAGGACGTCATCGTTTTCCCACACACGAGGATCGAGGGTCCCTGCTTCATTGGCAGAGACAGCCAGATTGTCGGTGGAAAGATCCGCGAAGGTTGCAGCATCGGCCCCGTCTGTCGCGTGGGAGGCGAAGTGGAAGAATCCATCATCCACGGCTACTCGAATAAGTACCACGACGGTTTCCTCGGCCACGCGTACGTTGGTGAATGGGTCAACCTCGGCGCCCTGACCACCAACAGCGATCTCAAGAACGATTACTCCACCGTCGAAGTTAAACTCAACGGCCAGACCATAGATACCAACGACACGAAGGTAGGCAGCTTCATCGGTGACCACACCAAAACGAGCATCGGAACCCTGTTTAATACCGGGACCATCGTTGGAATGATGACCAACATCCTCGGGGGAAATGAAATCCTGCCGAAGAACGTTCCATCCTTCTGCCTGTTCGCGAACGGTAAGGCCTTCAAAGGATTCGGGCTTAAGAACCTTCTCGGCACGGCTGAGACCGCGATGGGAAGAAGAAAAGTTGAACTGACAGAGGCGGACAGAGTATTGCTGACTCACGCGTGTGAATTGACACGCGAAGAACGAATGGAGGCTGTAAAGAAAGCCCGGCGAGAAATCCGCCACGGTTGAGACACTGTTTTTGAGACTTTTTGCCAGCTAAATTGGAGGAGCATAAATGCCCAGCAACGAAGAAATCCGCGAGCGTATCATCAAGGTCACAGCAGCACTTCTCAAAATCGAGACTACTGGTATCAACGACGGAGATGATTTCGCCAAAGACCTCGGCGCCGAATCCCTGCAGTCCGTCGAACTGGTTGCCGGTTTCGAGGAAGAGTTCGACATCGAGATGGATGAAGAGGAAGCCCTCTCTGTCTCGACCGTAGGTAGCGCCGTTGAATACATCGCCAATGTCGTCGCCGAACAACACGGGTAGCGTCGTAGTTACAAGCGACTGCCTTGGGGTGGACTGAGAACGACAAGCTGGTTGCCTGGCAGCGATCTGCTGCCTCGGCAATTTTGACCCCAACATCTATTAACCTTTGGTAGGAGGATTTGTCATGGAATTGAAAGATCTCACCGAAGTCGAAGAGCCCAACCTTCTGGAAGATCTCTTCCCGCACGTCGAAGTTCCGCGTATCACTTTCGATGGGAAGATCTATGAGGAGATAAACGGCGAAGTTGTCGAGTTCGATCCCCAGGAAGCCTTGAAGCGTAACTGGTACATCACCGACACGACTTTCCGCGACGGGCAGCAGGCCCGACCGCCCTATACCGTCGACCAGATTGTCGACCTTTACAATCTCCTGGCGAAGCTCAGCGGCCCCAAAGGCATCATTCGCCAGAGCGAGTTCTTCCTCTACACCGAGAAGGATCGTCAAGCCGTGGACCGCTGTCGCGAGCAGGGCAACGAGTTTCCGGAGATTACAGGCTGGATACGTGCCCACGAAGGCGATTTCCGGCTGGTCAAGGAAATGAAACTGGCGGAGACCGGCATGCTGACCTCCTCTTCCGATTATCACATCTTCTACAAACTGAAGATGGACCGGAAGAAGGCGATGGATTTCTACGTTCACATGGCCAGCCAGGCCATCGAGAACGAAATCCGACCGCGCCTGCACCTGGAGGACCTCACACGTGCAGACATCCCCGGATTCGTCGTACCTTACGTCCAGCGTCTGATGGAGCTGGGCGAGCAGGCTCCGGACCATCTGAAACCCAAGATTCGCCTCTGCGATACCATGGGGTTTGGCATCAGCTACCCGGGTGCTGCGCTGCCGCGGAGCATACCGAAACTGGTTCACACGCTGAGCAAAGAGTGTGGCTGCCCGTCCGACCGTCTCGAATGGCACGGCCATAACGACTTCCATAAAGTGCATATCAACGGCTCATCCTGCTGGCTCTACGGATGTGACTTCGTCAACTGCACACTGCTTGGTTACGGCGAACGTACCGGTAATCCGCCACTCGAAGGCGCTGTCATCGAGTATGCCGCCCTCAGGGGCACCGCCGACGGAATGGATCTCCGGGTGATCTCGGAGATCGCCAACTACATGAGGAACGAGATTGGATCCGACATCCCTATCAACTACCCGTTTGTCGGCCGTGACTTCAACGTCACCCGTGCCGGTATTCATGCTGACGGGCTCAATAAAGACGAACGGATCTACAACATCTTCGATACGGACAAAGTCCTGGGACGCCCCCACTCGGTGGCCATTACGGACAAATCCGGCGTCGACGGCGTTGTGCACTGGGTCAACAACTACCTCGGCCTCGAGGGCAAAGACCGCCTAGGTAAGTTGAAACTCGTCAAGATCGCCCGCTGGGTGATGGACGAATACGAGACTGGCCGGAACACCGCGATCTCCGAAGACGAGATGGAAGCGCTCGTGAAAGAACACCTGCCCCAGTTCTGTAACGGCAAGTAGGCACAGACCGGGCAAAGAGATTAGAGGTGGCACAGGCGACAACGCCTGTGCCACCTTTTTTTGTCCGTATCAGAAACGTGACAATGTTAACTTCAAGAGGCCACGGGCTTGTCGCTTGCCCCGTGGAGTTTCACAATCTGTCGCAGTGAAACGTGAACCACCACGGGGCAAGCCCGTGGCCTCCCTGGGACTGAGTTAACACTGTCAACATAGCTGAATACGACGACTTCAAGGCGGGGAAGGCCGACCGGACTGACGATGAATGAGCCAGAGGACGCCGGCCGCGTAGACGAGGCACAGGCAGGCCAGCGGGTAGATGAGCCAGGGAAATACAGTAACGACACTCTCGGCGAAGTACGCCTGCGCGATACAGAGCGGGGCCATGCCAAGGCAGGTGCCAACCATTACCTGCCAGAGGCGAATCGAGGTGAGACCTGCCGCGTATGAAACGAGGTCCGACGAAGTCAGAGGGTTGACGCGAAGGAGAAAGACTATCCACAGCCCTTTCGCCTGCAGAGCGCTCTGATACTCCTGGAGCGTTTCGTTTTCCTTCAACCGCTGCAGAAAGACGCCTCCAAGCCACTTCATCAGAAGGTAGGAGACGCCTGCACCGAGAACGTTCCCAACAAGGGCCAGCAGCCCCCCGACAAGCCCGCCAAAGATGACGCCACCAGGCGCGTAAAGTATTGCGCCCGGTATCGGAACAACAATGACCTCCACCATCACCACGGCGATGTAGACGATCGGAGCGAACCCGCCCCACTGCGCGAAATAATGCTTAAGCCGCGCCATCTTCTCTACCGAATCGAGATCGTCCCGCAAAAACTGAAACGCCACTCCGTCCGTGTGGTACGACCACAGAAGCAGCAACACAAGCCCCGTTGCTGCAGCAAGAACCCCAACGAGAGCGAACGTGGATGTTCTTTTGCGCTCAGCCATCGCAAGTATCTCTTGGGCTGCCAGTCATGAACAAGCTTTCGTCACCCTCTCCATCGCTTTGTCCCCGGCCCCAACGCGTTCCATAAATCGCATTGCCTCCCGATGCAACCGTCTTAAGACACCGGATTCTTCTTTGGCAAGGTTTTTTCTCTGCGACGGATCGGTTTTGCGATCGTAGAGTTCCGGTCTGGCGTGTCCGTCTGCCGAGAGGATGGCCGACCAGCGGCGGTCCGTGACCGTGAGTTTTGGCTGGCCCGCGAGAAGGTGTGGGCTGGAGACCGCGGCTTTGAGTGGAGTCTCTGCTTTTCGTCCGCAGAGCAGACCCTTCAGTGAGCGGCCGTGCACCACATCAGGAACTTTGGCGCCGGCCAGATCGAGCAGCGTCGGCATGATGTCCGGCGGTTGGACGATGTCTTTGACCCGGCGTCCACCTTTGACACCTGGCGCGTGAAAGAGCATCGGTATGTGCGCCACTTCCGAGTAAAGCGGCCAGGAACCCCGTTTGTCTGATTCGCTGATATTGGTTTTTCCAGTGCGGTTGTGCTCACCCAGGTACATGCCGTGGTCGGCCATAAAAACCACGACGCTGTTGTCGAAGAGTTGGAGGTCCTCGATCATGCGCAGGACTCGCCCCACGTGCTTGCTGACCAGTGTGACTTCCCCAGCGTAGTTGGCCTGCATGTTCTTAAGCTCGGCTTTGCTGTAATCGGAGGCGCGACCGTAATTGGGGTGCATCATGCGCGGACCATCGTAGTCAGGATCGTAGAGCCGCATCAGATACTCCGGCGGATCCCACGGTTCGTGTACGTCGAAGCAATCGACCCAGAGGAAGAACTTCTCTGCCTTGTGATTGTGCTCGAGCCAGTGGCATGCTTTGCGGCAAGTCCGGGCAACGAACGTGTCTTCCTCGGAATCCCACCACCGGTTCTGCCAGAGATGCTTGTTGACCAGCGTTCCGCCAAAAGGTTTTGGACTGCGCCTGGTCTTGGAGTTTGGAACGACTTCCTTCACTTCATGGTTCAGCCATGTCGCCGGAGTGTCTCCTTCCTGGCCCCGTACCCAATCCCAACCATGAAAGCCCCGATCGAAGTGCGAGCCCCGATTCATCATGTGCGGGCAGTCCACGATAAGTTGATTGATGTAACCGGACGACGCTAACTCGCCCGCCAGAATCGTGGCGTTGGTATCCAGCGGACGCCAGCCGTAGAACGGAAATCCGTACCTGCCCGTAAACCAGTCCGTGCGCGTTGGAATGGTCGGGAAGCTCGAGACGTAATAATTGTCAAAGTTGACAGCCATCCTGCTGAAGACATCCAACTCCGGTGTCTTGATCCAGGCGTTACCGTTCGCGCCCAGATGGTCGTAACGAAAGGTGTCCGAAATAATGACGATGATATTCATGGCTTTCCTCCTTCGAGATTCGTCTGAAGTCGGCAAATTCAGAGATGCCTTGTGGCTCAGAGCTGTAGCTTTTTCAAGTCGTGAGCACGCTCAGGATTAATATCCTTGCAGCAGACGATGCAGAACCTTGGCACCGAAATGGGCCACCAGCCTCAAACCTCCGAGCAAACGGTCGTAGCTGAACAATTGCCAGATCGGGCTCGAAAGGGATTGAGTTGATGTTTATGGTTGGATGATTATGCGATGGAGACTGCTTCACGGGAGAATGGGAATGAAAGTCCTTCTGTACCTCTGCGGCATCACTGGCATTCTTGCAGACGAGTCGCTTCTGAAGAACGGTGGCTTCGATCGGGATCTCGCCACCTGGTCGTTCTGGTTCGCGCCTGGACAGGCGGATGGCAAAGCAGAGCTGGTCCAACGTGAGGGAGGCGGCGCGCTTCAGGTAAACATTCGCAGAAAGGACAACGTCTCAAGTGTTCAGGTCTACCAAGGGCCTTTCAAAGTTCGCAGGGGACAGCTTTACCGCGTGCGCTTTCTCGCAAGGGCAGTGAAGCAGGGATTGATGAGGGTTTCGCTCATTGGTCACACTCCTCCTTATGGTGGGCTCGGCCTCAGCGCGGAAGTTCCTCTGACCACCGAATGGAAGCCCTACGTGCTGAACGCGACAGCCCTTCGCGACAGCGACAATGCCCGGATTGATTTCTTTCCGCCGCACACGACACTGCTCGACGAAGTCCATGTTGAAAAGTCTGCCAGGCCACCTGAATTCATTGCGCCGGAGTCTGTGAAACTCGCTGGCCAGTGGAATGGCAATCCCATGAACTTGTCGGACGGCAAGCCAGGTACGTCTGTTACGACTGCGGGATACCCGAGGCGTCCGCTCTTTGCCGTGGCGGATCTCGGCAAACAGCGCAGCGTCCAGCAAGTTGTCATCGAAACGCACGATCTGGGCCGGCACATGTATGTATCGGCCCTGGAGGTGGAAGTCTCGAAGGATGGAAAAGTCTGGCACGAGTGGTCGCGAGTTCGGCGCCAAGGTGCAAGCAACCCCGTAGAGAAGAAGCATGTCACCTTCCATGCCTCGTCGATGGTAGTTCCGGCGCGCTTTGTGAGGATACGCCTGTCTTCTTTCAGATGGTTGGCTCGGCTGACCGATATCAGAATTGCAGTTGATGCCGACACCGCTGGAGGCGATCTCGCAGTGCTTCCGGTTGTCGATCCGGTCAGAGACCTCTGTTTTCTGGGTTGGAACTATGAGAGGCTCGGGTATGCGGTCAGCCCTGGCGAACAAGTCGAATTCCGATGGGCAAATCAGGGGACGACCATCGCGAATGTCAAAGTCAATTGGGAACTCACAACCTATGACAGACAAGCGGAAGCAGAGGGCAGTGGAGAAATGAATGTTCCTCCTGCTGAGGAAGGCACTCTAGCCGTGCAGTTGCCGGATGGCCTGAAGGACGGGCCGAAGTTTCTTCAATTCAAACTCGGCGGAAATGCTGTAACAGCAAAGATGCCTTTCTATTTCGACTACCGGGCTGCCGCCGGGAACAGCCTGCTGGCTCTCAAAGTGGTCGCTCTGCTCGACAATGATGATGCCGAAGGCTGGGCACGCATGCTGGCCGGGCCGCTGGCGATGCATATTACGGCCTTCAGGGATTGGCCAGCGAAGCTGGTGGTGGACGCAGCGCTCGTCCAGGCAGAAGGCTGGCAGGATAGCGATCACCGCGTGCGGAAGCTGAAGAGCTATCTTCAAGGCGGCGGCAAGGCTATTGTCTATGGCAAACCTGCTCCGGGTCTTGCCGACGTTGTGCCGGTTGTAGCCGCCAGCGAAAATCCCTTCGATCCCGTGGCCCGGAGTTTTCAGCCGGCTGATCTGCCATGCCTGAAGGGGCTGGATTCATCGAAGGGTCCGAGACATTACCGGGTGAAGGTCAGCGCCAAACCGGGCACTCAGACGCTGGCCAGTTGGGACGACGGCAGCCCTGCGGTGGTCGAAGGGAGTTTCGGTAAAGGGAAGGTCATCTATGTCTCGACAGGCAGTGGTCAGGTCTGGAGCGATCGCCCGGAAATGTCCGGAGCTGACGAACTGTCGCTCCGGATGCTTTACAGGATCGCTGGTAGAGATGGAGCCTTCGAGGCGGCGCTTGAAACCGCTCGCAGCACGGCTGCACGTTTGACCGCGGCCAGAAGAGACGCAGCCAACCGTGTCTGCGGGGCGTTGGGGATTGAAAGACCGGAGAGATTCGCGGTGCTCAGCCATCGAAACGTCGGACGGTTTGGCTGGCTCACGAACGCGGCAGGCATGGTGGAGAACATCTCTGAGACTGGCGAAATGCGTTCACCTGGAGATCCGAAGGCTCCCTGGTCAGTTCAGCTTCGTGACAGCCAACCGTTGAGACCGTCCACTGTTTCCCAGACCTGGCTGTCGAAGACGGTGGCATTGGGTGGCGAAGGGAAGGAACGTCTCCGTTGGACCGCATCCCTTGCATCACCGGGAATCCTGTGGGAAGGCAAGGAGCGAACCATCCAGTTGCCGGTTCGTGGCGTCACGCATCTGGCCTTTCCGACGGGCACAGGAGTCCGGGTGTTGCCGACGAGTGAGGGCGCAGTTCTGCTGCACGAGATGAAGGCAAACTGGTTGGTCTTACTCAATGCTTCTGACAAAGTGCGGGATGTTCCGAAGCTCATCGTATTCACTCGACGACCGAAGAAGCTCGTCGCCGGCCAGGCCCTGACATTTGAGTTTGATGCCGGAGGCTTCGGAGCACTGTTCACATCGAGGGTTTTCGGAGTTCGCCGATTCAGCTCCGGCGAGACTGCACGGTGGGTTGAGTTGTTCCCGGCGAAAGTTGCCGAAGCCGCGGGTTTCTGGGGCAGAGCGTTTCTTCGCTACCCCGTCGCCTGTGATGAGATCGCCTGGCAGGAGGCAAATGACATCATCGTGGCGGACCGATTCGATTACCGCACTTTCGAAGACGATTGGGACACTACGGCCATCACCCTCGCACCGTTGCCGCCCGTGCTGGCCCTGGCAAAGAAAGCCGGCGCTCCGCTCAATCTCCCTCAAGGCACTGTTGACACTGGACTGGCCACGAAATACGGACCGCTGCACGCCGTCCGGGACGGGCACGTACTTTACCGTATCCCCCTGCCGCCCACTGACCATTTTGGTGTCATTCCCGTGAAGGGAAAGATGGCGCTTCAGGAAGACATCGACACCTTTGCTCTCCACGGCATCTCTAAGGTCACCCGCGCTTCCGGCGGACTGACCTCCCATACCGAGTACATGGAAGACCTGCGCACTTACATGTCCTCGACTCGTTATCCACCTTTCGAGGCGCCGTGTATCGATCTCTACAAGTGGTGGTATTGCTTCCCCGCGCTGAGTGCCCGGCCCGCCTACACTGCGGGAGCGAGAGCCACCGTTGACGGCCATTACCGGGAGCATTATTGGCGGACACTGAATTTTTATCCGCACAAGTGCTTTGTCCGCTACCGGCGCGAGCCAGGGACGAACATCGATTACGCTATCTCCTTCATCTGGCCGGCGGTGATTCAAAATGGCGTGCGTTACTTCATCGATCAGAACGAATCCTCAGCGGTCATCGCTTACTGTTACGATGCGTGGGCGCGTTACTACGGAGACTGGGATACGCTGCGCTCGAACTGGAATCTCTGCCGACGCCTCTGGGACTACCTGCCGAAGTTCCACGATTGGGCCTGGATGGCCTCCTCCAATCATGAAGCCTTCGGCACCGCGGGAATCGACATGCTCAACAGCGAGTATCCCGGTAATCTCGCTTTTTCAAGAGCCGCCCGGCAGGTGGGTGATGCCGATGGTGAGCTGCTCGCACTCGTTCTGGCGGCCAAAGCGCTCGTCCCGGCAGTGGCCCGTTTTGCTATGCCGGAATACATCAGGGATATCACGGCAGATGGAGATCCGTGGCGGGAGTTTCGTTTCTTCCACTCGTTTCACAAGTCCGGCATCAGAGGTTCAAAGACCATCGAAATGCGCGGTGGCCCTTTCCACATCATGGATATTGCCATCGGTATGCTGAACACAGCGAAAGGGACGAGCCCGGAACTGGCGCTCGCCTATAAGTCATGGATACCTGCGGCCATCGAGGCATACGAACGGTCGCTGGCCGATGAGGAGCGGAAGCGCAATCGATTTGTGGGCTGGTCACACCTGATGCAGAGGAGCGTTCTCGGCTGGCCGCGAGACCGGGTCCTGCAGGGGGCGGAGCAGTTTCATGAGAAGCAGCGTCCCGTTGGGTGGCGTGCGACGATGGGGCCTCATCTTCTTGCCATGATATGCGTCTCCGACACTCCGTTGTTTCTCGCTGACTGGTCACCGGCCGAGTACATCAGCGGCGCCTATGACCTCTCTGCTCAAAGGGTCTTGTTGAGTTTGCGATGTCCGGCCGGTGAGCAGACCAACCTTCGTCTCTACACCCAGAGGAAGCCCGAATCCGTAACTCTGAATCAAGCCCCCCTGGCAAAGAGAGCCGCTCCCGGCTGGAACTATGACGCCGCAACAGGTTGGCTGAATGTATCCTTCTCGTCCGCAGGTAAAGCTGACGTGGTCATCCAACTGGGCTCGAAAGTCGCTCCACTTCACCCTTACTTCCGGATGAAGGGAAGGGGGACGGAGCAGTGAAAACACAACGGACTCTCTTCTCCATGTCTGAAATGCTGCATGTCTGTCTTTGCACGCTGATCATTTTTCGCTGGTATCCTGCTGACGCCGAGGAAAGTGCAAAGGGAACAGAACCTTCTTCTGAAAGTTCGGTGAACCTGGTCAAGAATCCCGGATTTGAGCTGAACAGCGGGGAGGGGGCGAAGCCTTCCGGATGGAGGCTTCCGCCTGCTGCCGGCACCAGCTTTTCACTGGACCTCGAGGTATTCCATTCTGGTAAGGCCAGTGCGCGAATCACTGGTAACGATCCCGCGAAGCAGACGCGATATGTTCAGGCATGCCGGCAGCGCGTTGGCGTGCCGGATGGGAAGCCGCTGTGGCTGTCCATATGGGTGAAGACTGACCGGGTAGATCGGGGGCGGATCAATGTTCTGCACATTAACAAGGATGGGACGGTCATAAGGAATCAGTCCATTCAGGAGTTTAATGGCACTCTTGACTGGAAAGAGATTGGCGGCCTCATCAAGCCGGCGCTGGGCACGGTAAAACTCGAACTGGTGATGGGGTTGGTCAAATCGAAAGGCACTGTCTGGTTCGATGATGTACGGGCTGAGATTCAGGGGACTGTTAAAGACGCAGTCGGTCAGTTCCAGATGACTTCCCCCCGGGGCGGGCAAGCCGGGATGGCCATTCCCGCACGTTTTGAGATTACTATGGGTAAAGGCGGGATGACGCAAGGCGGCAAGGTAACGCTCCGCTACGACCGATGGCGCCCGGCGAGGGAGTTCCGTCTTCGGAAAGTTCGCGGCAAAGTTGAGGGAAGTGATGCAACGTTCCGAGCTGGTATTCCTCCGCGGAAGAAAACCTGGCCGCCCGTGCCGCAGCCCGCGGCAGTCGTGCTGGAAATGGTCGATGGTGAGACACTGCCTGCGGGCTCAAAGCTGGTCCTCGATGGAGAGTTGACCTGGTCAAAGCTCTCAAACGTGGTCGTGAACTTGTCCGCAGAAATCTCCTCTTCCGCGGGCAGCGCATCCCGGCCTCTTGAAGGCAAGTTTCGCCTCCAGGCAGTTGGCGGCCCACCGGCAAGTCTGCGGTGCGTGGCTGAATCTCGCCCGCTGGCTGAGGAGACCGGCCGAGTGACAGTCGCGGTGACGGATCAGTATGGGAACCCGGCTGAAAGTTTTCTGGGAGAGGTGAAGTTTGTTGCAGACCAGAAAGTAAAGATCCCTGCGGCTTACACATTCACGAAAGTGGATCGCGGCAGCAAGGACTTTGATGTTCGATTCCCGCCGAACGAGGTGAGCCGCATCGTCGCTTCCAGCGGCAAACTCGCCACGATCAGTAACCCGGTGTTGCCGCGCCAGGCTGATGAAGACGGGATTTACTTCGGAGACATTCACGTCCATTGCGAAATCTCCGGCGACGGAGTCGGAGACCCGGATTTGGCCTACGATTATGGTCGGCGCTTCATGGGCCTCGACTTCGCCGCGCTCAGCGATCATTCTCCCCGCGGCAGGAACTGGCAGCGGGTCCGGGATGTCGGCAAGCGGCACCACTCGCCGGGTAAGTTTGTGACGCTGCTCGGTTTTGAGTGGAGCGATGCCAGGAACGGGCACCGCAACGCCTATTACCCGGATTTCACCGGTCCTGAGCAGCCCAGGCTTCGTGACAACATGAATAGCTGGTGGAATTTCTTTGATGAGAAGCAGATTCGAGTTGTCACTGTTCCTCATCACCCGAACACAGCCTCCAAGGCCAAACGGTCGGATGGCAAACCTGTATGGGGCCCGATGAACTGGTCGGTCATCAACAAGAAATATCAGAGGGTGGTCGAGCTTTGCCAGAACCGGGGATCGTTCGAGGCGCCGGGCGGGCCAATCAAAGACCTGCGCATCTCGCGGCAGGACCAGGGCTCGAGCGTCCAGGCCGCCCTCGCACTGGGGCACCGGATCGGCTTTATCGGCTCCACGGATACTCACATTGGCCGGCCCGGCACCGGCTCAGCGAGGTGCGTTCTCCTGACTCGTGAGAACTCTCGTATCGGGCTCTGGGAGGCCCTCCACCAGAGACGCTGCTATGCCACTTCGGGAGCCCACATCATTCTCTTCTTTCGGGTAAACGGCAGCGAGATGGGAAGCGAGATAAAGTTGGGCAAGAAAGAGGTCCGCCAGATCGAATGGCGGGCAATCGGTACAGAACAGATCAGCCGCGTTGACCTGTTGCTCAACAACGAAACCATCAAGAGCTGGCGCGGAGAAGGCAAGGATGATGTCTCCGGGAAGTTTGCACATGAATTGCCGCTGAACGCTACCGAATGGTGGTATGTGCGCGTCATTCAGGCCGATTCGGAGATGGCCTGGTCGAGCCCGGTGTGGGTCGACGCCGAGTGAGTGTTGCTGTCGGAATCTCTACCTTTCCTCACCCAATCAGATGAAGCATTTCCTCCTGCTGACCACATTCATGCTGATGGTCGCGACCACGCGTGCCGAGGCTGAAGTGACCATCGTTGAAAAGGGCAAAGCGCGCTCGCTGATCGTCTTGCCCGTGAATCCCACGGAAGTGGCTCGATACGCTGCCCAAGAACTGAAG
>JASLXP010000111.1 GCA_030740295.1 Planctomycetota bacterium | reverse complement strand
ATGTAATCTTACGAGGGGGTCATTCTGTTTCTTCGTTTCTGCTTCAGCCTTCTTCGCCAATTTGGTCAGCAGCGCGGCGTCCGGATCTTCTTCTTCGTCTTCTTCTTCTTCCTCCTCTTCCTCCACTTTCTGTGCCAGCTTCATCTCCAATCCTTTCGCTACCGTCCAGAGATTCCAGCGCCCGGCTTCTGAGATGCTGTCACGAATGAGCATGTATTCCGGGTCGGCAGGCTTGTCTCCCCTTATAAAAAGAAGACGGCGCACGCGGTTGTTCTTATCGCAGTCTCTGATATGAGCGTAATCGAGCCGGGGCAGGAAGGCGCGCTCGACGAGTTCGCCGCCATAGGTTCTGGTCTTTGAAAGTACGGTGCGGTTGTGCAGATCGGCGGGCCTTGTTTCTCTGTTACCGTAGTAACCCCAGTCAAGGCAAAGAGGCGCGCCCTTGGCGAACCAGTGCAGAGAAAGCTGATCGTCCTGAAAGTGTCCGGTCGCAAACGAGCCGGCACGCAGATGCAGGTAGCTCTCGGTCGGCGTGTTGTAACGGCTGCGAAGGATGAGCGCCGCGCCATCCTGTTCCTGGCTGCTCAGCGACGGCGCAGAAGCGCGTGCATCCGGGTCAACGAAGAACCAGGTAAGCGGATGGAACCTGTTGAACAGCCATCCGACAGGCCGCCCCTGCTGCTGCCAGGCCCACTGAAGCTGCGTAGCGAGTTGTGCATCTTTTCCGGCGACACTCTTCGCCGCCCATGCAATGCTGGGTTTGGGCGTGTAATAGGTCGCGTCCCCGATCGATGGAAAGTTGCGGGCCTGATTGCGCGGGTCTCTGGGAGTGAGTACAGCGACTGCGGCTTTCAGCACACTCAAGGTACGCTCATCGTGCAGCAGGTTGGGCATTCCCTGCCGTACCAGCGCGATGGCCGCGGGGACGTATCCTCGCAGAACGCGCTCCTGGTAATAAAAAGTCTCTCCCCAGGCGCCGTCGGGCCTGGACAGCCAATACATGTTCTCCTTGAGCTTGGAATGGCAACGTTGCATCCAGCGGCGTGAGTGCGGATGATCGGGAAGCAGCGCACCAATCAGCCCGAGGCAGGCGTAGAAAGGGGCAATCATGTTGGGCATCCCGGTCTGATAACCGTTGGATTGCGGCGGCACCATTTCGTGGGATTCGAGCTGGTAGGCGATAGTGGCCAGCAGACGGCGGATTTCTTTTTTCTCTTCCGTGGAGACAACGTCGGCGCCGAGGGCAACGTCTGCTGTGATGACACGAAAGAGAAGATGATCCGCAATCCACATGATGTTGTTGAACGAAACCGGATTGAGCCCATCTCCATTGAGCATGTCATTGACGCGGCAGCGCAACTCGGGCAGGAGTCCGACCCGATGAATGTTCATCTCGATCCTGGGAATTGGGTCATCTGCTTTCAGCGCGAGGCGCAGGACTTCCTTTTCGCCGGTCATCAGGTAACGGCAGGTGAGGTCCTCGATAAACGTGACGCCCTTCCCGGCTTCGCTGGCTGGTTTGCCTGTGATGAATTGCTTATGCAGTTTTGAGAATTTCGGCAGGCTCTTACGCAGGCGAGGGAGGTCTGATTCATCGAAGAACAGCCGGGGATGCCTGGCTTTAGATGACCACCGGAGAGTCCAGTCTTTAGCACGCTGAAGCGGCACATCGCTGAACTGCCTTTTTGCCGTGACCACTCCATTTGGGCTCGCAGCGTTGAAAGACGCTGAATCGGCCAGGTACAGGCAATAGCTGCGCGTCCCTTTCTCCAGGGAAAGCTCAAAACTCATCGATCGATCTTCGTTCGCCACGACATCGATTGGAGCCGGCCCGACCTGATACCAGCGATTGTCGTGCGGATGCCCGCCGGGCAGTTTCCAGACCTGGGGAAAGGTGGTGAAAACGCCAAGGACGGGCGACGGTTGCTTTGAAGACCACGCCGCGAACCAGGACGCGTATTTCGCCAGCTTGTAGTAACGCCATGAAAAGAGCTTCGCGATGAGCCCCGCCTGCCTGAGGTCGATGGCTTCCTGTCCTGGCTTCTTCAGATGACCCGGAAGCGATTGAATCAAACCGTGGCTGGTGTCCGGCAACACCTCCTGCGCAAAACGCATCGCCATTTTTGCGCCAGGACCGAGCGAGAACGACTCGGTTATGTGAACCACCGGTTGCCTGGCCACGAGCCGTACACGGCATCGGTATTGACGATCTCCTGACCAGACGTCATGCACCTGAACTTCGGCGAAGACCGGGCCTGATGCACTCACAGTGACTTTACGTTTGAGGAGCTTTCCATCGACGTTCATCGTGCCAACGCCCATCCAATTGCCTCCTGGCAGACGAATGCCCTGAATCGGTGACAGCACGTGGCCGTCGTTGTCGGTCTTTGAGGCTGTAACACGGACCGCGAGAATATCGCTCGTGAGTGTGTGCGAGTCTTTTGTTGAGGAGATTCTGACGAGGGGTGTGATGTTTCCTGGCCCCTTGACACGCTTCAGCTCGAGCGTGCTGTTCGCAGGCAAATTTACCAGTGCGTAGAGCCCAGGACCTTCGAGAGGTGTGACGACTTGATGTCTGTGTGTGTAAACCTGGCTTGGGATCACATTGCCATTGCCATCCACAATATGCCATTGTTCGGCACCTGCAGGCAGTTCCCAATGGACGAGCTCATTCTGCCAGTCCCGGCCCGTCTGCTCAATGATCTGTTGGGCATTCAGGCCAGGAAGCAGAAGAAGGGTGATCGTGGGCAGGATACTCAGATTCGCATGAGAGAACCTGCACAGCGAGACTTTGCAGCGGCCAACAGTACTGGCTTTGTTCGAATTCATTTCTTTCGTCTTCGGATGTGTGCTGTTACTTTAGCCGCCAGCATGAGGGTGTCCAAGACAGCTTTGCCACCAGCCGTCTACCATCAGATAACCTCCCATGACTCACGAAGAAGCCTGGACAATTGTTGAACAGAGCGGCCTTCTTGGCCCTGCCCACGGCGATCTCGACCTCGTCAAGAAAACCCTCGATGGCTGCAAAGATCTCGTCGATGCACTGAATTCCGTCGACTACGCCCTCGTGGATGAGATACCTCAACATGCGGCCGCGCACTGCCATGAGAAAGAGATCCTTGAGTACATGCTCAAGCAGGGCGTGGAGCTCGATATCTTCATGGCCTGCGCACTTGACCGCGTGCATCATGTCAAGAGTTTCCTTGAACTTGAGCCGGGTCTGTCAAATGCGAAAGGCGCGCACGGCATTCCGCTGCTCGATCATGCAAGAGACGGCGACGTTCGAAAGGCCATCTTCAGAGCCCGCGAGAAACTCATCGATCCGGAGAAGGCCTACATAGATTATCGCGGCCGGGTCCGCTGGTATGAGAACGATGCGGTTGCAGACGAGCTCAAAGCCATTGGCGATTTCACCGTGATCAGCGGTGGTGACGAACGCATCGGTACCCGCTGCGCACGCGCTTATCGAGATGTCTCACGGCATCCTGAGCCAGTCAGCCAGGTCATCAGACGGGGAAATCTGATACGCACGTTCGCGCTCTCAAAAGCCCTGGCAATTATGATCGAAGAGTATGTTGAAGAAGGCGAGACGACAGCGAGGAAGGAACTGGAAGCACAAGTTCCGGCCACGGTTCTCGAACTGTGCGAGATCCCCAAAATAGGAGGCAAGACGGCGCGTACACTGTTTCAGGATTTTGGTATCGAAAGCCTGGCAGGCCTCGAGAAGGCCCTCGATGAAGGTGCACTCGACAACGTAAAGGGCATTGGCAAGAAGACCAGGGAGACCATGCGGTCCCATATCGAGGCAGCGAAGGCATGAGCTATGTCTGCCGGCACCCTGCGTTTCGCTACCGCACCGTGTCCAGCCAGATGATCACTCGCGCCTTCTTCCGCAGCTCGTTGATGCTGGCTTTCGCCAGATCGTTAAAGGCGACCGCCTTCTCTTCCCGTTCTTCGACCAGCGCGGCATCCTCTTCATCCACCAGCCCGAGCGTGACCGCAGCGGAAGGGTCCTCCTCAGCCACTTCTTCTCCATCGTTGTCGAATAGTCCTTTCTTCTTGAGGATCTTCTCGACGTCCTTGTCCGTTTTACGGATACCGAGGATTCTTTCCTTGTCTCCCTCCTTCAACTCTTCATCATC
Source organism: Planctomycetota bacterium (assembly GCA_030740295.1). Next base: position 2,789 of record JASLXP010000111.1, on the reverse strand, counting down.
TTCACCCTCGTCCGTCTTCTTCATCATCTTGTTCTCTTCGTCCATCTTGCCTTCTCCGGCCATTTCTTCTTTTGTTTCGGATTCCGGTTCCTCTTCGGCGGCTTCTTCTTCATCCGATTCTTCAGCATCTTTTTCTTTGGACTCTTCTGCCTCTTCTCCGGATTCAGACGCCTCAGCTTCTTCGTTTTCTTCTCTCTCTTCCTCAGTGTCTGCCCCTTCTTCCTCCGGTTCTTCTGCCTTAGCCACGCTGGAAAGATCTTTACCCCCGGCCTGGATGAACGCGAGCCCTGCTTTGGCAGCCGCGTGCGAATCTTCGATCTGAACAACATCCCTGAAGAACCCTCTGGCGTCTTCCGGCCGGCCGGCGCCGAGGAGCGCATAGCCGATTCCGAACATCAGAGCGGCATCCGGTTTGGCACCGGTCTTCGTGTGCAGGTCTCTCGCCTTGACGAATTCATCCACCGCCACCTTGAATTTCGAAAGATCCAGATGGGCGATTCCCTTTACTGCCAGAGCCGGCCAGAATTCCGGGTCCATCCGAATGACGCGCGGCAGAATCTCCAGGGCATTGTCCACCTTGCCCGCGTTGACCAGTGAACGGGCCAGTCCCAGTTGCGCGAAATACAATTCGGGATCGCTTTCGACAGCCTGCTCGTAAACCGTCATGGCCCGTTCGGCCGCGTCCGCCTCTTTCAGATTTTCGTAAATGAACGCCAGCAGCAGTTTATTCTGGCTCTCTGAGAGCTTCTCTTCAGCCTGCTTCATGAGCTCTTCGGCTTTTGTGCTCTTGCCGAGAGCAGCCTCGGCGAATGCCGAATGAACCCAGGCGTGCGGCGCAAGCTCAGATTCCCTGGGAACTTCCTTCAGACTTTCTGAAGCGTTTCCCGGATTGCCGGCGGCCAGGTGCGCAAGACCGAGGTGGAAACGGGCAGGAATGAATTTGGGATTGGACTTGACAGCTTTATCGAACAACGCCCTCGCTTGCGTATAGCGTCCGCGGTCAAACGCGAGCCGGCCCTTACCGACGAGCGCCTCAGGAGAACGCGGTTTCTTTTTCAGGACTGCTTCGTAAAGCTTGAGTGAGTCGAGTGGCCTGGCTGTCATCCGGTAAAGGTCCGCCATATCGAGCCTCGCCTGGGTGTGCGAAGGTTTATTGTCAAGTACGGTTTTGAGCTCGCGATATGCCCACTGACTGAGCCCCAGCTCTTTGTAGATCTGTCCCATGCGTAGCACCATTTCGAGAGACTCGAGTTCCTGGTCACGCATTTTGAGGCATGTTTGGAGCTCTCCTTCCATGTCTTTCACCTCTCCGTAATGCGCCAGCAGGTCCTGGTATGCCTCGAGGTGGGTTTCATCGAGCTCGGTGACGCGCTGGAGCTGCTGCGCGTACTCATCGGGCAATTCGGAACGCTTACACTTCTGCGCCAGGTCGTAATTCTTTTGAACATCGTCACCGATGGACTCGAGCTCCTTCAGGTACGAATCGCGCCGGGTGAATCTGTAATTAATGGCCTTGATATTCTCCGGCTCTTCGCCTTTCTGAAACCGGTTCTCAAGAGGCGAGTTCTTCATCTTGAGCACGACTTCAGTCTCAGTTTCGTTCTGGATGGTACCGTGAAACGAAGTACCGATGCGCAAGATGATTTCGTCGAATTCCTTTTCAGGGAAGATGTCGCCTTCTTCAGTCTTCCTGGCCTCGGCGAATGCGAGACCGGGCAAGAGCAGAAGAATGGAGATCAGTGGGATTGGACGCATGGGGTGGGGAAGTGAATGGTGAGGATGTGAATGGTGAGTGGTGATTGTGAATTGTGAGTGGTGAATGGTGAATGGTGAATCGTGAGTCCCAGAATCCAGAATCCAGAATCCAGAATCCAGAATCCAGAATCCAGAATCTTGAATCTTGAATCGCTCAAGCCCAACCGAATCAGCAGGCATATCGTATGCAGGATGAAAATGATTGCATGCTGGGCGCAATGAGTAGGGGGCGTCCCAAACTGTTGAGCTGGGACGCTCCCTACTCATTACTCATTACGCATTACGCACTACGTATGCATTACGCACTACGTATCGCTCATTTCTTCCAGCACTTTCAGCACTTCCCTGGCGATCGGGGCGCTCCGAAACACATACACTTCACCGGGCAGGTCGCTGTAATCCTCTTCTCCGGTGAAGAGGTCTTTTGAGAGGGCCAGAATGAAATTATCGGGGCCATGTTCTCTTAGTGTGTCCAGGCGTGACTGTGCGGCGGAGCGGCGCCAGAAACCGAAGGCTTCCATGAAGACGCGGCGACCGTCGATGTGCTCGAAAACGTAATCGGGGATCATGATACCGCGCCCGCCGAGGTCGATGATTTCGGCGTCGTTGGAGATGGTCCAATCAGAATCGAGTTTGGGGAATTGTTCGAGGAGCCAGGTCATCTCTGCCGGCTGCCACTGGCCGGTCAGACGGGTGTGCGGTCGAAGGTTTTGCCGGGGAGACAGTCGAAATCTTCTTTCTACCTTTTTCTTGCCCCAAAGAAGATTTGCTGACAGCTTCCACTTTTCACAGTGCAGGAGCGTCGGCAGAAAGTTTGCCATCTGCATTCCGTACTTCTGTGACGACTTAAACAGCGAGAGGGGGCCGTCGAGGCGGATGGTGTACCCGGTGGCCGCAGTGCCTTCGACCTGGTGCATCAGTTGAAAGAATTTGATCTTGCGAAAGACCTCTCGGTACTTCGAAACAGGCTGTTTGCCGAGGGCGACCTCCATTGAGGTCGCTCGCAGCAGAACGGACTGTGCCAGCGAGACGTT
>JASLXP010000110.1 GCA_030740295.1 Planctomycetota bacterium | reverse complement strand
GCGGAAAGCGGCATGGAACCGCCACCGGAGCCGGTGCTCTTCTGCAAGTTTCCAAACGCCATCATCGGGCCCAACGAGGCCATCCAACTGCCGCACGAAAGTGAAGAGCCGGATTACGAAGTCGAGATGGTGATCGTCATCGGCAAGGCCGGACGCCGCATCGCGCAGGAAGACGCCATGAGCCACGTTGCCGGCTACACGGTCGGACATGACGTCAGCGCCCGCGACTGGCAGCTCAAGAAGCCCGGCGGCCAATGGATGATGGGCAAGACGTTTGACACCTTCGCTCCTATCGGTCCGGCCATCGTTACGCCGGACGAGATCTCAGACCCGCACAACCTCGGCATCCGATTGCTCCTGAATGGAGAGGCCGTGCAGGATTCGACCACGGCTCAGCTCATCTTCAAAACGGACGAGCTGATCGCGTATATCTCGCAGGTCGTCACACTGCAGCCGGGCGACCTGATTTTCACCGGCACGCCTCCCGGGGTTGGCTTCGCCAAAGATCCGCCATTGTTCCTCAAAGCCGGCGACCATTGCGTGTGTGAAGTCGACGAGATCGGCCGGCTGGAAAATCCGGTCGAGTAACGGCAGATCAGCCAGAAAGCTGTCAGGTGGGGTTGATGAAGTCGCCGAACTCGAACGCTACTTCGAGCGGCTCGAAGATGACGTTGCCCTGATCGTCATCCTGAAGCAGTTCGGTCATGGCCTTCTGCCAGTCAGGGAGCGCGGGATGCTCGCGGCTGCGATCCCAATCCTCTTCAGTGGGCGCGGTCGCGTGGAGAATCAGGTCGTCTCCAATTTTAAAGATCACCATATTGATATTGTTTTCAGACATGCTCTGCGCTACGCCCGGCCAGAGGTTGTCGTGAGCTTCTTTGTATTGTCCGTAACAGCCGGGCTTGAGCTTCATGGCAAATCCAATGGAAAACATTTGTGCTCCTCTCTGTAAAGGCCTCGTATCAGCCAGCCACAGTGCGTCGAAAAGTCCTGTGAATCTGGATCAGATTTCATCGAGCTTCATGGCCGGCGGCGTCCAGCATTCGTTTCATTCCATTAAGCAATAGACCACTATCCGAGCCAAGCCCAATCATACGAAAGCCCTGAATTCTTCGGTCAGCGAGATTCTCTTCGCTGGTGGCGACCACTCCGCTGCTTTTGCCGGATTCACGAATCACATCATTTGCGGCCAGGATCTGTTCGGCGACCCCGGGGCCTTCCCATTGGCCGGCGTAGCCCGCCGATGACGAGAAATCAGCCGGGCCGAAAAAGAAGACTTCTACGCCGGGCACATTCACAAGCTCCTCAATATTGTCTGCGGCCCGGACGGATTCGATGACCGGGACAACGAGGATTCTGTCGTTGGCCTGCGCCACGTAGTCGGACGTGCCTTGCCCCCAACGGGTGGCGCGGTCACCACCGATGCCGCGCTTTCCTTCAGGGGGATAGCGGGAAAACGAAACTGCTTCGGCCAACTGTTCGGGCGTTTCGATCCATGGGATGACGACGCCGTCTGCTCCGATATCGAGGGCCCGTTTGATCAGGCCGATGTTCAGTTCGGCCACGCGGACGAGAGCGATCGTATCACTGCGGGCTGTTGCACGAAGATGCTCCAGGATGTGGTGCCAGCCGAGATGGCCGTGCTCTGCATCGACGACGACCCAATCGAGTCCTGAAGACACGGCCATCTCAGTGATACTTGCTGATTCCAGGTTCACCCAGAGGCCATAAACGGGCTCGTCCCGTTTGAGTTTTTCTTTGAATCGGTCGATGGCTGCGAATTTCATATCGGCAAATTGACTCCCAGCTCTGTTGCGATGTCTGCTACTTTGTCCCATGTGGCCTGTTCCACCGGTATGCCGTTCTGGCGCTCGGCCGCTGTCCGGCTTTCCGGCTCGCCGGGCACGAGCACTTCGTCGAAGCCGCTCATGGTCTTGCTGGATTTTACCCAATCGACCATACCGGCGACCTGCTCGTCATAAAACTCCTGACCGCAGAATGCGGCAGGATCGATGAATATGGCGAACCAGCCGTTGGCAACCCGATCGACTCCCTCTCGGGAGCAGCTCCCGCCTCCGATGGCGCCGGCCAGGATGTCGGCGAAAATGGCGAGGGCGTAACCTTTGTGGCCGGCCACGGGGAGGATGGCGCCCTTCGGATCGGTGTAGTAATCTTCTGGGTCGGTGGTTGGCTCGCCCCGGTTATTCACGATACATCCGGGCGGGAGGTTCTCGCCCTTGGCCCGTGCGACCTTCACTTTGCCTTCAGCGACTACGCAGGTGGACATGTCCATGACCAGCGATTCCCTTCCGGGGACGGGCGCGCCGCCGGCAATTGGATTTGCAGACAGCCTCGCCTGTGAACCGCCGTGAGGCGCGGCCAGGACTCCGCCACCATGGGTGTTGGTCAATGCGAGGCTGACGACGCCGGCTTCTGCGGCCAGTTCCACGAATTCGCCGATGCGGCCCAGATGCGATGAGCGGCGAATGGTCAGGACGCACAGACCGTTGGCTTTGGCCCGCTCTATGGCCAGCGCGGCCGCTTGCCGGCCAATGACCTGGCCGAACTGAAAATGGCCGTCGACGATCAGGATCGTGCCGGTGTCCTTTATGATTTCCAGCTCGCCCTCCGGCTGAATCCAGCCGCGGTCGAGCCAATTGACATACTCGATCACCCGGATGAATCCGTGCGAGTCATGCCCCTTCAGGTTGCCCAGCACCAGTGAGTCGGCAACGGTGGCGGCGACCTTTTCCGGGACACCTTTGGCGAGGAATATGTCCGTGACGAATGTCTGTAATGCTGCGGGTTCAATGACTGGCATCGGTTACTCTGTCCCTCTCGATTTGCAGGAATGCTTCACGTACGATTTCCAGTCCCTCTTTATATTTGGGCTGCGGGCGAAAGTCAGGCGGTGTACCCCAGGCATAGCCGAAGAAATCGCAGCCTTTTTTATACCAGTGCTGCCAGGTGTTTGGGTCACAGTGGTCGCCGCTCCGGCCGAGGATGGTGCACATGACCCGCTGGTGTGGCTGGCGCACTTCGAGCAGCCAGTCGACGATTTCGGCCTTCGAACACTCGGCGAAGAGACCGTCCGATTCCCTCATCATGGGGTGGCCGTCCCAGAGAGCTTCATTCGCTTCCCAGTAGGGGACGTTGAACATAATCTTCGTCGTCGGGCTGGTTTCCTTGACGGCATTGCGGATGCTGTAGAACTGCTCTGCCAGTACCTCTCGTTTGTAACGCAGATTTTCTTCGGGAGTAATGTCTTCTGCCCGGTCAGGCATGGGTCGGCCGATAATTCGTTCAAAAGGCTCGGCCACGAACGGCGCGGGACGGATCTGAAACTCGTTGGGCTTCAGCCCGCCGTAAACCAGGAAGTCGAAGAGCATCCAATCGACCGGATAGAGCCCGAGGAATTCACGGATACGTTCGCAGAGCAAATCCGTCCAGCCCGATTCGGGGCCCAGAAACTCGAAACACAATTCCCTGGCTTCCGGCACGAGCCACCCTCGTCTCGTTCGCCCGACCATCAGATCCGCCCCGACGCACATGTATGACCACGTCGGAAAGTCTGCCGTCGTGGCCAGCTCATAGAGCCGGGGAAAGAGGTCGCGTCCCGGCCCTGGCGCGGTCGGCCCAAGCTCCGTGGGATAAAAGGCTGCGCCGCAGTGAATGAATGCCTGGCAGTACATCACGTTGGTGCCGAATTCGACATGCCAGTTGAAATACTCTTCAGGATCAATGAAGGCCCAATCGTGTGGCGCTGCGACTCCTTCGGAAGTCCAGTTGAGGTCGCAGTGCATTAAGCGGATGGGGGAGGACATGGAATACGGGAGCGAAGGGGAGTATGGCGGTACGGTAATCTACGGCTTAATTGTTCTTAAGCCTTTCAGGCTTCACGAAGTAGGACAATGACAAAAGGAAGCGAGTGAAGTTTATTCATGATATATCCGAATAAGGGATCTAGAGTGGCTGTGCCAGTGGCCTTGGAGTTAATGCTACGGTTTCAAGAACATAGCCGCCCTTTCGTCCAAACATTTCCAGGGATCATTATTTGAGCAAAGAGACAATGTCAGCACCAACGACCGAGATTGAAGGGCCGTCCACCGCATCGGAGCAGATCAGTGCGGAAGACGCTCTGGGTAACATGGCCGCCGAGCCCACTCCTGGCGTTTCGCAGGAAAGTGAATCCACGGGCAAGTTCAGGGTGAAGTGGTATCGCTGCAAATTGCCTCGCGAGGAGCTGAGCAAGCTCAATCAGCGCAGCGATGTTCTCGGATTTGCGCAGACACTCGGATTTCTGGGCGTAATCGCGGCTGCCAGCGGCGCGGCGATCTATTCGTGGGCCCATTGGCCCTGGTATGCCACGGCCTTGCTCGTGTTTGTCAACGGTCACTTCTGGCACTTCCTTATCAATGGCTTCCATGAGTTGATTCATGATTCAGTCTTCAAGACTCGCTGGATGAATCAGTTCTTTCTTCGCGTATATTCGTTCCTTGGCTGGTACAACCATCACCACTTCTGGGCCAGCCACACTGAGCATCACAAATACACTCTGCATCCTCCGCATGACCTGGAAGTTACGCTTCCGTCAACCATCGATCCAAAGAACTGGTGGAAAAACGGGATCATCAACATACGACATCCCTACCACCAGATACGCGGCATCCTTCGGACGGCACGGGGACAACTCGACCAGGTCCAGTGGACCCAGCAGTTGTATCCCGAAGACGAGCCGGAACGCCGCAAGGTACTTTTCAACTGGGCGCGAATCGTGCTGCTGGGCCACCTCCTGATTGCCGGCCACTGCCTGGCGATGGGCTGGTGGATCGTTCCCCTGGTAATCACGTTCCCAAAGATGTTCGGAAGCTGGCTGCAGAGCATGTGCAATTCCACACAGCACGTGGGGCTGCAGGACGAAGTCGCGGACTTTCGGCTGTGCTGCCGGACCATTTATCTCAACCCGATTTTTCAGTTCCTCTACTGGCACATGAACTACCACACCGAGCATCACATGTATGCCGGTGTCCCATGCTATAAGCTCGGAAGACTGCATCGCCTGATCAAGCATGAGATGCCGCAGTGCACCAACGGGCTCTACGAGACCTGGAAGGAGATCCTGCAGATTCAGGAACGGCAGAAAGAAGATAAGAGTTACGTGTATGTGCCCGAACTGCCTGAGGCCCAAGACTCGTAGCTGGACTCAAGTAACCAGAACCCAAGGGGGATTCGTTCCTCTTGATTCACTGCTGTTCCTGCAACAACTGATTCTGAACTGAGCCTTTTCTCGGTCACTTTTCACAGATGTTCCTGAAACTTCTTTGCCTCTTCATCGTTGTTCCACTCGTTGAGCTCTACCTGCTCCTCTCCATTGGGAAGGCAACAAGTTCGGTACTGTTTCCAATAGGGATGGTTCTTGTGACCGCCGTGGTCGGAGCCGCACTGGTGAAGGCCCAAGGCAAAAAAGCCATCGATGATATCAAGGCCGAGATCTCGATAGGAAACATGCCAGGCGATGCGTTGCTGGATGGACTTCTGATCCTGGTAGCGGGGGCCCTTTTCCTTACGCCGGGCCTGCTGACGGACCTGTTGGCGATAACTCTGGCCCTGCCAGTCACTCGAGGATTTTACAGGACGCGGCTGAAGAGTTGGTGCACGAAGAAGATCTCTATGAACGTCCGAAGCCAGTCCGATGCACAGGCCCAGAGATGAGGCGCGCGGTGCTCACGCACTGCTATGAGGCGGTGGCGACCGACTGGATTCACCGGGAAGAAGAATGTCTAAACATTTTCCTTAAAAAAAATTCGAAAGAGTAGCCTGAAAGAACAGAAACTCTTCAGATATGCGCACAAACGCCCAATTAATTTTCGGGTACAGACTGGCAGGCATTGGTCGTATTATTTAGGTTGAAATGAATTGGTATGTATTTTTATTGAATAATATTTACAGAGATTGTATGAAAGCAGGCCTTACCTGGGAGATGAAAGCCTACGTGTGAAATATGATGAAAACTGGAAGTTTGCAGTGAATCTCATGGAAGTGCTAAAAATACAAACGTTAAGAGTGAGATGAGTCGCTCATTCTGCCCCCAAAGTCATTGGGGATTTTTGCTTGACATCCAGGAATGAGACGCTAAATTCCCCGGTTAGTTGAGACAAAAAATGCTCTTTTGACAATAGAATTGGGGACAGCGACGGTTGTCCCTGTAAAAGACTCTGCAATGTCCCACATCGCCGCCATCCCGTTGCAGAGTCTTCCGGTCCTGCGATGCAGGACCCTCGGCCCTGCAATGTTCCACATCGCCGCCATCCCGTTGCAGGGCCACTTTTTTGGCCCCATTTTTTGGCAGACCTGATGCGGCGGCTTCCCCTCAAACTCAGTATCAATGGACAACGCCTACAAGTTGAAGGTTGCCGTAGCTGGCGGGGCCGGCGCATGGGGACGACATTACCTTAGGGCATTTTCAGAGCATCCGCGCTGCGAAGTCGTAGCCCTCGTTGACCAATCGGACCGTACGGAGCGGTTTGCTGAGCACTATGACGTGCCTCAGGTGTTCGACACTGTTGGGGACCTTCTTTCAGATCAGACACCGGACATCGTGGCGAACATCCTCCCAGTCGAAGCCGCTCGAGGCGCCATCGTGGCCTGTGCCGAGGCTGGAGCCAAAGTAGTCTGTTGTGAGAAACCGATCGCTGTCGAGTTGTCTGATGCGGATCAGATGGTGCAGCTTTGCCGGGACAAAGGTGTCCCGTTCGGTTGCGGGACGGCCTACTATGAAGTTCCGCATTTCGTCAAGCTCATCGATTGGGTCCATGACGGGAATCTCGGCGAACTGATTTCCGTTTCTATCCCGGGCGGCCTTCTCGTCGAAGCTTCCGGTGGCGGGTGTGTGGTCCTGACAGTGCTGCGTGCCATCACCGGCCTGGAAGTGGATTGGGTGGAGGGTCTCACGGAACATGCCAGAGATTCCCAGAATGATGAGGATTGCGGCTGCTACGGCTGGCTCGGGCTTTCCAACGGACTCGTGTGCACAGTCGTAAAGCCGCGGTTTGCGAATTGGCCGCGATGCAAGGTCTATCTGGAGTACACTGACGGCCACCTGTGGCTCGGCGGGGAGCCGGTGATCATTGGAAGAAAAGGCCCGGCGAGCGATCCAGTAGTGCCGAAGTTCATGCATGAGCCTTTGCCGCAGGGCAGTTTCCGGGGGCCGATAGAACGCCTGATTTCGGCCTACGATACCGGCGAAGAGGCCGTCTGCAGCGGACACGATTACCGGCAGGCCCTCGAAATCGCCTGCGCGTTGAAAATTTCAGCAAAGCAAGGCGGAGCTCGCGTGATGTTGCCGCTTCAGGACCGCTCGGCTCGGGTACTACCGGCGCTGTGGAGGCGAAAGGGTGGCGACGTTACCGGCTGGGTCCATCTGGGCGGGATGGAGCCCGACGTGGTGTGATGGCTGGCGGACCAGCAATGACGTCTACTGCTGTTTGCGCAGCAATTTCACCGCGATATCACGGGTAACGGCGGGCAGATTTACCTGGCCAGTGCTTCCCAGGAAGGAACTC
>JASLXP010000109.1 GCA_030740295.1 Planctomycetota bacterium | reverse complement strand
CAGGCAGAAAGGTCTTCATGCCTTCTTTCTGTCCCTTACTTTCCCGATGAGCCTTGACTTCTTGAGAGATTCCGCCAGTTCGAACAGGCTGTCCCAGTCGCGGAGGCGCAAATCAATCGCCTTGGGGGACATGTCCGCCTTCACCACTATTTTGTCTGCGTGCTTCTTCATCAGAAATAAATCCCAAGTTCACCAAATCTGCAAGGTCCTGAATCCTACCCGCGAGAAGTTTCATTTTCACCAGGCCGCTTGGTGAAACGATTTTCAGTTTTCTACCCTCCCACTCACGTTGCTCCCGATCTTCCCACACATCTTCGAGCATGGGAAATACCAGGACCAAATCGAGCATGAGAAGCGTATCAGCCTCGATTTTCACCAGGCGATATACCTCCCTCTCCCTGTCCGTTCCGATATCGAACGGAAGGCGTCCGGTTTCGATATCAAATCCACAAGCCTTGGCAATGTCCTTGACTCGATCCAGGTCATTTCTGGTGATGAGGACATCGATGGCCTTTGTGAGACGGGCGTACCCATAGACGATCACGGCAAGGCCACCACACAAAGCGTAATCGATGGATCCCTCCTCAAATGCATCGACCAGGCGTTTCAGCTCTTCATAAGGTCTCATCTACACACATCCCGTTGAATAGAGACTTGGCGGCAGTCTCGAGCGCAGAAATCAGTCCTTCGATCTTAAAGAAGCCTGCTGGATAACTGGCGGCACATTCTAACACGATCTTTATCCCTTCTCGGCCGGGGGCATGTTCCGTACTACCCCAGATACGCTAAACACTTACGGCAGCCTTCGGCCGCAACCAAATTGCATTTCTCTCGCGCGAAGTGGAATCTTCTGCGTACTTTGCACTCGCAGTTTAAGGAGGGAACGATGCAGAGATTCCTTGACAGATACAGTGCCGATATCCAAGGCACTCTGAGTGGTTTTGATCGGCTTCTTCTCCGCGGGACTTTCCGTGGCCTCATGCACATCGGTGGAGTTTTGGGTTTTCTCAACTTGGTTTCGGTCAGACTTAAAGACTTTGCTTCCTTTGCAGAAAGAGCCACAGCTCAGTTGAAACAGAAGACATTGGCTTTTGCAGAGACCCTTGGACGTCCGGTCCAGGAGGCATATCGAATCGAAGGCTCCAAAGAACAGTATGCTCAGCAAATCACGACCAGAGATTCCATTGAAGAGGGATTGGTTTGCATCATCAAAGCAGTAGAGCCATGCCGCTCCATTCGTTTTTCTACAAACGAGGAGACCGGCAAACCGGAAATGAATTACGAACGACGCAAGTGCCAGTTTCTCTACCACTACCTGGTGCATCCCGAGTTCGGCTTGATGTTCGCCCGCGTCCAAACATGGTTCCCTTACGAGATTCAGTATTACATCAACGGGCGCGAATGGCTGTCCCGCCGGCTCGATAAGGCAGGCATGCCCTACCAACGCTACGACAACTGTTTTCTTTCGCTCGGAGACATCGAGCGTGCGCAAAAGGAGATGGAGCAGTTTCTTGAACTTCCGTTCATCGACCTCCTCACCGAGCTCGCCCGCCAAGTCAATCCTCTCTATCGAGACATGCTCTCCCCAACAGGAAATGATTACTACTGGTCTATCATCCAGAGCGAATGGGCGACCGACATCATGTTCAACAACGTGGAAAGTCTGAATGCGATTTATGCAACGCTTGTACGAGGCGGCATGCTGGCCTTCGATTGCGAAAACATCCTGCGTTTTTTCAACAAGCGTCATCTTTCCCATGAAGCTCGAAGCGACTATCGCAGCATCGTAGAAGGAATAAGACTTAAGCATTGGTATCAAGACAACTCTCAGAAGCTTTACAACAAACACAGCGTCCTGCGTCCCGAAAACACCATCAACAATCCCAGGGTGTTCAACGTATTCCGGCCCAAAGAGAACGACCCGAACGGCCCTTGCGACTTACGATATCTGCGCAAGAGTGTTGTAGACATAAAACGCCGCTCCGAGATCTCCCAGAAGTGCAACGAAAAGTATCTCGATGCACTTGCAGAGCTTGACACCACCGTTCCTCCGAAAGAACTCATCGAGCCGGTAACACGCAGGACCCGCTACAAAAAGAAATATGTCCGCGGTCTCAGGCCATGGACTCAAGACGACAGGGCTCTCCTTCAAGCAGTTAACAACGGCGACTTCAAGGCAACCGGATTTCGTAACAGAGACCTGTTCCCCATTCTCTACCCAAATGCGGACCCCAATGACAGAAAACGTCTCTCCTCAGCCATCACTAGAAAGATCAGATTGCTTCGAGCACACCGTCTCATAAGAAAAATGCCCCGAAGCCATCGATACCGAGTCACCGATGATGGAAACAGAATACTCAACGCCATCCTTATGACGCAAAATGTTTCGCTCAATCAACTTCAAAAGGCGGCAGCGTAGATTTCTTGCCAAGAAAACAAAACTTTGATCCTTAATTGCATACACCGCTGGCTCCGGGAGCGACCGTAGGTCGCAAAGCCGGCGAGACGCCGGCGTGCCCAGGGTCGTTTCAGTGTAGCTCGGAAGGCTGGCAGCCCGTCGACACGAAATCAGGGAGCAGACTCCACAAACGGACCGTCCTTCTGGACTCTCTCGTGAACTTCCTGGAACTCCTCAGTACCATCGTCGTCCCACAATTCCAGTTCCAGACCGCGGATGGCGCCCTCCTCCCTTCCTGTCATCCTCTGAACGTTAACTTGCGCGAGCGCAGGATAGTAGATGGTACTGCCGTCCATCAGCCGCAGGGCCGCGACATGTTTCGGAACGGGCGTCGGCTCACGTGAAGAGAGCTCGGCAAGCTTGTCTTCATCCACTTCCAGGCCCAGGCCCGGGCCGTCCGGCACTGGGGACGATCCGTTTACGACGGGGATTCGATTCACGGTGATGTCATCTTCGTACTGATCGTCCAGGTTTACTGAATGAGCTGTGGCTGTGGGAAGCACCGCAGAAAGGTGCAGGGCATATGCCTTGGTGAGTGTGCCGCCCGTGATCTGTAACAGAACCGGATGGTTGGCCAGGGCGCAGGCATAACCGAGCTTTAGAGTCGCACCAGCATTACCGGAAAGCATGTAAATGTCCGCGCAGCCTCCAAGGATCTCCTGCCCGCCTCCCAGCATCGGGACGTGCATGATCAAAGGCAGATTGCTCTTCTCCCTCAGAGTTCGCCAGCCTTCGATATCTTTCCGTTCAATGGGGTCTTCGATGAAACCTGCAGTACGAGCCTTCTCGAGTTCTTTAATGAGCGAAAGAGAAGTGGCCACCGACCTGTTTCCGTTGAAGTCGTAGTGCATCTTGAATCCATCGGGCGCTACTTCATCGACTGTTCGGCTCTGCTCAAGCACATCAAAGTAATCACAAGTGTGCATTTTCATGATCGTATAGCCTTCGTCTGCTGCCCTCGGTACTTCCACGCGGAGCGTTTCCGGCGACGCCGGTTTGGTCCAGGCCGCGCAGGAAACGGCGTCTCTTTGTTTCTGACCCATGAGTTTCCAGGCAGGCACGTCCAGGAATTTGCCCATCAGGTCATAGAGCGCACCGCTGAGCCCTGCATTGAGATCGTTCATCAAGAAGTTGAAAGGCGATTCCCCAATCATCGGCTTCCAGGTGGAATCCGAAATGGGGCCGGAACGGACTTCACCGATGCCCACGAGCCCGTTGTCCCCGTGCACCTTGTAAGCGGTCCGCAAATTCCAGTTCGGAAAATGAGCGTTGTAGGCCGCGCTGCGCCTGGCCAGCTTGGGGTAAATCGGAATGACTTCAATTTCTTTGATCTTCATGAGTATGCCTCGATGTAAACAAGGGGTGCATCTGACCTTACCAATCCCGCTCTACCTCCCCTACCCGGTCCGAACGTTTTTTCGCACGAATCTGATTGTTCGCTGCCTCCTCTTCCAGGATATCCTCGACACTGTAATCAGGCACCGGCAACGACCGGTTCACGAAATCAGAACGCATGGCGCCGTCCGTCGCAGTGGAGCGGTCTGCCTGGCCGGTGTCGTCGGTATTCATTTCGCTCTGGTCGTAGTCCTCCCAATCCTCATCTTCAAAGTCATCGCCCTCCTCCTGATCGCCGCCGAGAAGGTCGAGCAGTGCCTGAAGCTCGCTGGTGGCCTTCCTTTTCGAGGTAACCGCCGGGTTGATTCTGTCGATGCGATCCAGCAGTGAGACGGCCTTGTCCTGCGCGGCTCTGGCCGCGGCCAGATGTTTCACAGGTTGATCGAGCATCGTCTCAACTTCCTGTTCTGTTTCATCATCCAACTGTTCGCGGATAGCAAGCTGGATCTGCAGTCGCAGATCTTCGAGCTTGACCTTCGCCTTTTCGGTCCGGCCGGACAGCGCCTTTTGCCGATCCTTCAGAGGCCGGAGTCTTCGGCGTTTGTGCTCCGGCGACATCCGACGGGCAGACGCCAGACTCGAGCCATCCCGTGTAAGCTTCTGCTGCTCTCGATGGATTTCGACCAGTTCTTTGTATATCTCGTTCGCCTGCTCCTGGATCTCCTGCTGCCTCTGCCGCTCCTCTTCCAGGGCCTCCTCTGCTTTGGCGAGGCGGAGGCAAAGCACCTCCAAACCCTTGCTGGCTTGCGACCAGTCGGGCCGCAGCAGAAGAGCCTGCCGCATCGAATGGATGGCCCGTTTCAGAGAACTGGCCTGCGAAGCGGCATCGGATGCGCTTTCGGCAAGACCCGCGTGAGCGAGCGCCAGATGATACCGGCAGGCTGCGATCTGCTGAGGGCCCTCCAGGCTGCTGGATGCTTCAACAAGAGAGGCCAGGCCGTCCTCGAAGGATTTCTGTTTCAGTAGTTCAATGCCCAGATTGTAAGTAAGCGCGGCCCTGCGGGATGCGTTTCTTTCTGCGGTCAGAGCCTTTCGCAGGGCTGTCACCCCTGTTGTCCCCGCCGACTCCGGCGTGGCAGACGTGATCGGCACTATCAGTGCTGAGAAAATAAAGATGAGTGTCTTGTTCATAACTCACGACTCCCTGCAATCGCCCCCGGAAACAAGAGCAGCAGTATCGCCGGCGCCACCAGCCACGGAAACAGCTCGTCGTACTGGATGCTCCCCTTGCCTTCTATGTATCGCCTCGGCGCTTTCACAGCCCAGCGGCGGTAGGCCGGCCCGAGGAGGAAGCCGGATGCGCTGCCCCGGGCATAGGTGCCATCCGGCGCGGACGCGGCGAGATTCATCAGCGATTCTTCCTTCAGGTACGTCCAGACCTCCTGCCCGCGATGAACGAGAAAAGCAGATTCGTCTTTCAGGGGAGTGGGCGTTCCGGTGTCCGTCAGATTGATAGCGGTGACCGGTATTCGTGAGCCGAGACTGGGGTCGCCATAGCCGACGACCAGCAGGCGCGCCTGGCGGCCGGCAATGGCTTCAAGCGCCCTCTCCGGCTCGCCGCCCTGGTCTTCGCCGTCGGTCAGGAGGATGACGTCCTGAAAGCCTCCGCGGTCGTCCGTCAGAACCTGGTCGGCGACCTTTTCAAACGCAGATTGCAGATACGTGCTGCCATGAGCCACGCTGTCGGTGGAGACATCTCGAAGCATCATGCGCAGGAATTCGTAATCGGTGGTCAGCGGGCTACGTATGGCCGCAGTTCCGGCAAAGATGACCAGGCCCACGCGTTCGTTTTTGAGAGCGTCGAGGCAGGTCTCGATATCCTCTTTGGCGCGGCCGAGCCGGCTGGGCCGGATATCTTCGGCGAGCATGCTTCGGGAGACGTCGAGCACGAAAACTATATCGCGGCCGGCCTCCTGGGTGGCCCTCGGCCGCGGGTTGCTGCCCGGCCGGGCCATGGCGAACGACAACAGGATGACCGCCAGCACGGTGCACCATTCGACGCGATGACGCTGGCGGATGCGCTGTCCGCAATCGTCTGTGCGCGGCCCGCCGTAGTTTTCGAGCATCCATTTTCTGCGCCGCCGTGCGATGAAGAGGATACCGGCAGACGCGGGCACAAGCGTCAGCCCGAGGAGCATCCACGTCTGCTGGAGGACGAGTCCGTTCATGGGATCCTCCGGAAAACGGTGGAGACGCCGACGACTTGGGCGAACAGCAACGTCAGCCCGAATGCTCCACAGAATGGGAACAACTCCCGCCACTCCTGATATTGTTCCACACGAATCTCACTTTTCTCTAGCGAATCGATTTCCTTGTAGACCGCGTGCAGCGAATCGAGATCCTGCGCCTTGCGATAAATGCCGCCGGTCTCTTCGGCCATCCGCATCAGAATCTGCTGCGCGGGCGAAGGCCCTTCCGCATCGATCTCAGCCGAAGTGAGGCCGGGTATCGGGCCAGCCAGGCTGATAACGTAGATGCGGATATCCCACTGCCTGGCGAGCGCAGTGGCTTCGAGGGGCAGGTGCCGTCCGCAGTTGTTCTCACCATCGGTCAACAAAACGATGACGCGGCTTTTCACGTCCGCACCGGGAATATTTCTGTTCTGCAAATCATCAAGTTTGCGCAGCCGGGCTGCCGCCAGGGTGACCGCATCACCGTAAGCGGTGCCGTCTTCGTTGGGGCGGTCCTCAATCGTGAGCGCCTTTACAATTTCTGCGAGGGCGTCGTGTCCGGTAGTCAGTGGGCTAGCCGTATCCGCGTATCTTGCGAAAGTGATCAGCCCGAGCAGATCGTTCGGACGACCGAAGAGCTCTTCCTCGTCGCCGAGGATGAAACGCTCAAGAACTCTTTTGACCGCCGCGAGCCGCGTGATGTTCTCGTCTTTGGCCTTGACATGCATATCCATTGAACTGCTGATGTCGACGAGCAACTCGATGGCGACGCCACGAGTGGTAGCGGAGTTCTGTGAAACCTCCAACCGCGGCCGCGCCAGGCCAAGCAGCAGGGCAAGGATGGCCGCGCCGCGCAGGTAATCGGGAAGGCGATGCCATCGCACGCGCCAGGACTGTATGGATTCGTCCAGGAGCGACAGCGAGGAATACTCGACCGCCGCGGCCGGCCTTTTCAAACGCCACCACAGCAGCAGGACTACCGGCACTGAAAGCCAGAGGATGTGAGGCCATTCAAGGCGCATCAGATTCCTCCGGCAGTGGCAGCGCGTCACCAACGGGCGGAAGTTTGTCTGTAAACTGTCCGTCTGAGAAGGCAGAATGAATAGTGATGGTCGGAATGCTCAGAGTTACCTTCGCCTGTTCTGAATCGGCTTTTCGGCTGACGGGGTTCCAGGCAACAACCAGCGATTTTCCCTTCAGCTCTGCCGGCGGCCCAGCCTGCACTACCCATGAGTAGCGATGGACCGAATTTTCACTCTCAAGTCTCGTGGGATGGGTGATTGCATCCACGAGGTCCAAGCCATCAGAAGGAAACTCCGGTGTTTCAACTTTGTTTCCCGGCGTGGTGATGAGTTCGAGCTCGATGTGGATGGGTTGTCCTGGCTTCGCGCTGGTGTGGCTCAAACGAAGGTACGCCCGCAGATCATCTTCTGATTCGGATGTCTCGATGGCCCAGTCGATACGCGTCGTTGGTGGTGGTTTGCCGCATGATGAGAGAACAACGGCGACGATAACTACTGCAGTCTGGAAACTGTTACTGGACATCGGATACGAGCATGCGTCGTTTGGCAGGGCGGCCTCAGCGATAAAAATCGATCCAATTCACTTTGAGTGATTTTGGCTGCTTCTTCAGAAACTCGCCGGGAATCAAAACCTTGAAGTATCCATCAAGAGGGATACTTGGCGCCCGTTCCGGCTTGAGGGAAACCGGCGTTATCTTCAAGAACAATGGATGCGAGTCTTTAACTTTGTTTTTGAGATCTCTACGACCGGGTGACCCAGTAATGGAAACGTAGGTGCTTTTGTGGTGAATCGAATAACTGCTGGCTATGACGCGCGTGCCATTATCAAGTTCGAGATTTTCCAGACCTCTGAGGTGGAGACGAAGCTCGACCTTCTTCGGCCATCGGGTACGCGGCCTGATGGTTGCCGATCCGATGCCACGCTTGGATCTGATGTGAAAGACGACCAAATCCGATGTGCCGTCCACCACTGATTCAGCCTCTTCACGCGTGATCCGCTCATTGGCTTTGATGTCAAATTTGAGCTTTTCCTCCGCCCAGCAAAGGGAAGACACTGTGGCTGGAAACAGAATCAGCAGGCCAATTCTCCTCATTCTTTAACCTCCGGTCTCATCGGCTATTCGACGATGCCGGGCCCTGAAATAGGAGGATAGGGCCTCGACACAGTCGACGTCAGGGCCGATTTCAAACCAATCGATCTCGGCCTCCTGACAGACGCCTTGAAAATCACTTCCAGGATTCGCTGCATTCAACTCGCGTGAAATATCGGCATCGATCAACCTTTGTAGACCAGTCTCAGCGTCACGCATTTCAATCAGACCACCCGCGGGGATCTTCCGTTCCGCTGGATCGACAACGCGCACCGCGGTGAAATCGTGACGCCGCGCAAGAACTTTGATCGACTCGCCGTAATCATCGCAAAGAAAGTCCGAGACAAGAAAGACGATGCCGCGCTTGCTGGTCACCTTGCCGATAAATTCGATGGCTGCGGTGATATCTGTGCCGCGATTTTTCGGCGTGAATTCGACGAGCTCGCTGATGATGCGCAGCACATGCCGCCTTCCCCGTGACGGTGGGATGAAAAGCTCCACCTCGCTGGTGAAGAGCAGCAGACCGACGCGGTCATTGTTCCTGGCCGCTGACCAGGCAAGGAGCGCGGCTGTTTCATGCGCGGCATCGAGCTTGCGTCGCTCGCCGCTGCCGAAGCCTTCAGATGCTGAGATGTCAATGGCCAGAATAAATGCCTGTTCACGTTCCTCGATGTAGCGCCTGATGTATGGCTCGCCGCTGCGCGCCAGACTGCGCCAGTCGATGGCTCGAACGTCGTCACCGAATTCATATTTGCGGAGCTCATCAAACTCGATCCCACGCCCCTTGAACACGCTGTGATACTCACCTGACAGCAGATGCTCGACAGGTCGCCGACAGCGTATTCGAAGGCGGCGGAGTTTTTCTTCAATGAGGTGATGCAATGGAAGAGCGGGTGATGGTTAATGGTTGATGAATGAGGATGCTCAAGGGCTGTTTTCTGCCTTTAACCACTCTTCTGTCGGATACTCACTGTCCGCAACACGCGGCCGACGATCTCATCCGATGTCACATCTGCTGCTTCGGCTTTGTAGGTCAATGAAATGCGATGGCGCATGATGTCAGGAGCCACGGCTTTGATGTCATCGGGTAAGACCGAATCGCGGCCGGCCATCATGGCGACGCCGCGGGAGGCCCTGGCAAGGTAGATCGATGCTCGGGGTGATGCGCCGAAGCGGACGTAATCTGTCAGATCGCTGAGATCGTATTCGCTAGGCCTTCGCGTGGCCTGAACGAGATGGAGGATGTAGAGCTCCAACTCTTCGGCCAGGTAGATCTCGTCCATCAATGTGCGAAGCTCGAGGATGGCTTCGAGGTTGCTGACTGCTTCGACTTCGAGCAACGGTTTCGATTTCGCCATGCGCTTCAGGATCTCGTGCTCTTCCTCGAAAGAGGGATACTCGACCACCAGCTTAAACATAAACCGATCGACCTGTGCTTCCGGCAGTTCGTATGTGCCTTCCTGTTCGATGGGATTCTGCGTGGCGAGGACGAGGAAAGGCAACGGCAGCAGCATGGATTCTTTCCCAAGCGTCGCCTGTTTCTCCTGCATGGCTTCGAGCAGAGCGCTTTGAACCTTTGCCGGAGAGCGGTTGATTTCATCGGCCAGAAGAATGTTGGTGAAGATAGGCCCGCGCTCTGTGCTGAATGTCGAGGTCTGCGGGTTGTAGATGAGCGTGCCGATCAGGTCACCGGGGAGCAGGTCTGGCGTGAACTGCACACGGCTGAATTGGGCATCCAGGCTCTGGGCAAGCACATTGACCGTCAGCGTTTTTGCCACGCCGGGGATGCCCTCGACAAGGACATGGCCATCGCAGAGCAGTGCCAGAAGGAGACGATCGACCAAGCGCTCCTGTCCAACAATTACGGTTGCGATCTGCTCTCTTATTTTCGAAAGAAGTTTTCCGCCGTCGTCGATGCGCTCTTGCATTATTGGCTAAGCGCCTTCATATCATGGCCCGACTTCTTAAGTAGTTTGGCGCATTCAATCTTTTTGCCTGTCGCTGCTGCCTCGAGAATGGCATCTGTCAGAAGCGCGACACGGGCACCGAATGTGGGCGGCACGTGGTTGACCTTGGAGCGGCCGGTGAGGAGTCTGCCGAAATTGTCAGCCGGGCACGCGGGATAGTTTTTCGGGACCGAGAGCGGGATTTCTTCGGGTTGTTTTCCCGGCTTAACAAGCATGAGCTTTTCGTCCTGAAAAAAGAGCACGCCCTTGTCGCCCTTGATGCGGATGTCTTCCCTGAAGCCATGAATGTAGTCGCCCAGAATGACCACGCGGCCAGCCGCGCCGTTTGAAAGCTCTACATTGAAGGAGCCATTAATGGGCACTCGTTTCTTTTCGCCCTGGTAGTAGTAATCCGCGCTGCCTTCCGCGCTCTTCGGCAAAAGGTCGGTCATCCAGAGCAGGATGTCCAGGTAGTGGCTGCCTGAATCGTTGAGCTGTCCCCCACCTGAGAAGCGTGGATCGCCGCGCCAGGAATGGCCGGACCAGTCCTGCGCCATATAGATGTAAAACGATTGTACCTCACCGATAGTGCCGCGGCGGAGTTGCTGGCGCAGCGTGTAGAACTTTGCGGCAAAGTGACGCTGATAATGAATGAGGTAGACGAGATCATTCTCAGCCGCGATGTGAGCGGTCTCGAGTGCGTTGCCCACCCCGCAGACCATTGGCTTTTCAATCAGCACATGCTTGCCCCCCTCCAGGGCATATTTCGCGTGCTCGTAATGGAGTGTGTGCGGAGAGAAGACACCGACTGCGTCCACATCCATCTTGTCGATCAGCTTCTTATAGGCGGAACGATTTGTCAGATGCTCAACTTTGTAGCCGAGGCTTTCCTCGAGCTGCGTGATGCAGGCATCGTTAGTGTCTGCGGCCGCAACGACTTCAACGGAAGGTGTGGATTGCACGAGCCGCATGACGCGGTTACGTCCTGCGCCGCCGGGACCGATAACGCCAAATCTTATTTTCTTTTTGGACATGGTGTAAGGATGGCTAATGGTTGATAGTGATGGTTGATGAAAGACGGGTCTGCTTTTCAATGTTGGTCGCTGGAGTAGAATCTTTGAGACCGAGGATTGCAAACCATCAATTATTCCCATGAAGATTGCCTTGGCACAGATCAACCCCACCGTAGGTGATATATCCGGTAATCTTCATCGGGTTCAGGAAGCCTACTGCCACGCGGTCAAGGAGGGTGCCGACCTGGTGGTCTGTCCTGAAATGGTGCTTTTGGGCTACCCGCCCAAGGATCTGCTGGAGCGGCCCGAAATTCTCGAGCGGCTGGATTCCGCCCTGAAGGACCTGGAGGCGATGGTCTGTGAAATGGGCCTTATCGTTGGCACGGTTTTGCCCAGTCCGGGCCCAGGGCGACCGCTCATCAACGCGGCCGTTTTGTTGGCTGACGGACGAGTTCTCCAGACGGTCGCCAAATCGCTGCTGCCGACTTACGACGTGTTTGATGAGGAACGTTACTTTGAGCCGGCGACATCCAATGAGGCCATTGAATTCAAAGGCCAACGGCTCGGAATCACGGTCTGTGAAGATATCTGGAAGCATGCCACTGAGGATGTGCCGCACGATTACGGTCGAGACCCGGCTGCGGAATTAGCCTCGCAAGGCATCGATATTCTAATCAACATTTCCGCCTCACCATATAACGCGGGCAAGGCCGCATCGCGTCTGGAATTGTTGTCTCTGGTGGCGCAAAAATTCGAGTCGCCGATCGTTTATGTAAACCAGGTAGGGGCCAACGATGAACTCATCTTCGATGGACGCAGCATGGCCCTGAACGCGTCCGGGCAGGTGACCTGCGTGCTCCCGGGCTTCGAAGAGTCGATGAGTATTATCGATACAAAATCGATGGCCGAGGTGGACGGTAGTGACTGCGCAAGTAGCCGCGGTGCGTCTGCACCACGAGACGATATGGAAGAGATCGTAGATGCGCTGTCGCTTGGTATTCGAGACTATCTTCGCAAATGCGGATTCAAGAAGGGCCTGATCGGTCTCAGCGGCGGGATTGATTCTTCAGTGGTGGCATGCCTCGCAGCCCGTGCGATTGGTGCGGAAAATGTATGGGGGATTTCGATGCCGTCGCAGTTCAATCTCAGCGCGAGCTATGAAGACAGCAAAGTCCTGGCAGAGAACCTTGGTATTCGTTTCGACTCGCTGCCCATTCAGGATGTTTTTGACAGCTACCTGAAAACACTCGCGCCGGTGTTCGAGAACCGTCCATTCGATGTGGCCGAGGAGAATACACAGGCCCGTATCCGGGGCGGGCTGTTGATGGCCTGTTCGAACAAATTTGGCTACATCGTTTTGACTACCGGCAACAAGTCAGAGCTGGCCGTTGGTTACTGCACACTTTATGGGGATATGTGCGGAGGACTGGCTGTGATTTCGGATGTGCCGAAATGCATGGTTTATGAAATGGCGGAGTGGTTTAACCGCGAGGAAGAGGCGATTCCCCGCCGGGTCATCGACCGGCCGCCGAGTGCTGAACTGCGTCCTGACCAGAAAGATCAGGATTCACTGCCTCCATACGAAGATCTGGATTCTATCCTGAGCGCGTTTGTCGAAGAGCACCGGTCTCGCGATGAAATACTCCAATCAGGGCACGACAGAGAGGCAGTCGATAAGGTCCTGCGCCTGATCAATCTCAACGAGTACAAACGCTCCCAGGCCGCGCCCGGATTGCGCGTGACGACTAAGGCATTCGGCTTTGGCAGGCGGATGCCTATTGCTAAATCGTTTGATGTTTTGATGGGCCGGTAGTGGCAGCCGGAATCGTGGGTTCTTGAAAGCATCCTCGGCTTCAACCCAAGTTCCGGCTACCTCATGTTCTGCAGACGCAGATTTGAGAAATAGTAAACACTGTTCCGACCCGGATAAACGGAGTCGAGCGAAATATCTCCAGTCTCCGCTTTGGCTTCGTTATAGGTGATCACAGGCTTCTTATTAAAGACAACCTGGATTCTGCTCTCCTTAAATGCAAGCCGGAAGGAGAGCGGGACATCTGGCTTGAACAACGCGCCCGCGCTTTCCCCAAGAATTTCGGAATTTTCCAGACCGTCTTCCCAGCGATAACGGATTAAAGCGACCTGCCCTTTGGAGGCTGCGAAGCGGAGTGCATATCGTGTGGCACCTACGTCTCGGAATGAAAACTCGAACGCTCGTTGGCTTTCCTTCTTCGGGTATTGAAAGCTCCCTTCAAGGAGCCCGTTTCTTACGGGAAAGGCCAGACGCATGGATGGAGCACGAAAATAATTTGACCAGCGCGATTTCCCATTCTTTATAGTCCACTCTCCTGGCGCTCCAGACCAAAATTTAGGCAGCCCTTCACTCAGCAGATTAATTCGTTCTCCCGATGCAAATCGTTTTTTTGCTTTAGGCAATTCCTCGGCCAGATATCTTCCGGATGCCTTCGCTTCTTTCAGCCACGACGATCTGATTTCTCCCTGGACGCGGATTTTTCTGATTTTCAGCACCGCCTGCGAACCTATCAGTACCAGGCGCGGGCCCGGCCGGCTCTTCAGGTTACTGGCCTTAAGAAATACCTCCCCATTCAGAGACCATGCAATCCGGCTGCTGGTTCTGGTAATTGTCAGCACATAATCAGTGGCTGGCTTTAACGAGTTCTTATTGGATGAAATAATCATCTGTTGTTTATCACCACCAGTCCAGATTGCGCTGTCGAGGCCGCTCTGAAGCGATTTAAAGAAACCGAAGTAACCACGGGGCAGGTCGTTTTCCATTGATGTCGGGATATGAACCTGGGCGGCTGCGTGAACCCCCCACGCAAGAAAGGCCCGGTCCGGATCAATGAATTTGTCAACCCTGAAGTGTAGCTCCAGCTTCTTGAACCGGTTGTACGAAACGCGGTGACCCAGCCAGAAGTCGCCTTTTATCTCCAACCCCAGTGCATCCGGTTTCACATCGCCGGTGAACCACCAGTCTCTGAGCTGCTCGGGTCTCTTGAACGAGTACACAGCATCCAGGTCGTCACCATCGAGTCTGGCATCGCCGGCCAAGGCGCCCTGGAGGGTTCCTTCCTGCAGCTTCTGCTCGAATTCTGTGAGCGTCTTTTTTGCTGAGGCAGCCGCTTTTGTGTCTGCATATTTTTCGTTTATTTCATCCAATACTTTTCTGATGTCTCTCCATCGCTGATCGGCGGCCAGTTTGGCGGCCTCGTGCACGAGCTTCTCAGCTTCTTTCTCCCGGACAATGGAATCCATTCGTGCAAGTGAACCATGCAATTTGGCGATCAGTTTCTTGGATTTCTTGCCTTCTCCAAATCGCGCCTTGGCAATAGATCGCTGTCCGCGGAAGAATGCAAGTATGGCCAGCTGGACCTGTGTCTCAGGATCTCGAGAACCTATTTCGATTCCCGCGAGCTCTAGTTGTTGATTTTCTGTCAACTCTGTGAGAGGTCGGGCTACTTCGACGCCCCTGGTCTTTATATAAACCTTGCCATCTCTTACATCTGACACCTTGCCGGAGACAGGGCCTATACGATGTGTGAATCCAATAAGGCTGCGAGCGTTTGCTTTCGCCCTTTTGAAGATCTCATCAATACTCTTGATGCCGTGCTTCCAGAGCTCGACTTCGGCGCGGTTGACTCCTTCCAGGTTGCCCAGGAAATGCAATGCCTGGTCATAGTCTTTTCGGAGTACCATGTTGGATATCTTTGAGTAATGCTCATAAATACCAGCATAGTTCTGTGAGTCTTGTTCTGCCTCTGTCAGGGCCGCGGGTTTGCCCTCTTTTAATCCGCTTTTCCAACATTGAAAATTCGACAGCATATGCGCCGTCTTCGTGTAATGGCAGAAGTTTTCGGGCTTTTTCGAGGACACTTTTCGCGTTCTTTGAGTTTCCGGCCCTGTAAGCCTTACGAGCCTCATCAATATCGGCCATAAAATACGGCCGAGAGGCGTCGCGGACTCGCTCCGTCTCCTGGTCCAGCAAAACATGAGCTTCTGTGAAACCTCCTTTGGAATCCGCACTTTGTTTCGCTTTAAGCTCGGTAAGCAAAGTGTGGGCGGCGATAAACTGCTGTTTTTCGACAAATTCATTTACCTGCTGAAGGATCGTCTGTATTTCCGGATTGAGTGATGCCTCCCTCGGCTTGTCCACAGGAACGCGGGTGATTTCGATTACTTCCTCTTGCTTCGGATTTGTCACTGTTGGTCTTTTGCCTGACGCAATCTTCTTCTGAGAAGAATTACCATTCGAGGCACGGCGGATGGGTTTTTCCAACTCGTCATCTGCTTCCGAGGGCGGTTTTGCCAGGCCGATGGAGCTGGCCAGTACACGGGGCCAACTGGGCATCATAATCGTGAACACAGTCAGACATGCGACCATGGTGATACAGACACCTAGAAAAATGAATTTGCTCTGGCCGTGCTTCGCATTGATGCGAGCGGTTCGCACAATGGTCTTAAAGCTCGCCATCCCTGATTGGGACGGCAGATTCTTTTTTGAAATGTTTATCGAAGACTGTGCCGGACCTGCCACGATGCCGGACTGTGATGCCTGCGCAGCAGCCAGAACGGCTGACCGCGCTCCTTTGGGCTGCACCGCTGACATTGTAGCGCTGCCAGTGCCCTTGAGGCCATGATAGATAGCGCTCAAATCACGCAGCAGATCTTTGGGCGTTTGATATCGGTCACTCGGGGCCTTTGCCAGCATCTTCATGATGACGTGGGCCGTGGCTTCGGAGAGCGCGGGGTTGTAATCCAGGGGCCAGCGAGGGGTTTCATTCAAATGCTTGACCATGATGATGGCCGCGGAGCTGCCCTCGAAGGGCGGATGGCCGGTCGACGCATGGTAAAGCGTTGCTCCCAGCGAGTAGATATCACATCGGACGTCAATGATGCCGTCGCCCCGGGCCTGTTCGGGAGCGATGTACTGAGGTGTGCCGACAGCCACTCCAATTTCGGTAACTCGGTTATCATCGCCCTGTTTGGCGAGGCCGAGGTCGGTCAGCTTCACTCTGCCGTCCTTGGTGACCATGATGTTGTCCGGCTTGATATCCCGATGGACGATATTCTGGCTCTGTGCATGCTCCAAGGCCTTTGCGACCTGGATGCCCATCTTTACCGATTCTCTTTCCGGGACGACCTTGGTCTTTTGCAGCCATGCTTTGAGAGTCGTTCCTTCGACGAATTCCATGGACAGGTAATGCTTGCCATCGGGCGTTCGGGCCGCCTCATAGGCCTGAATAATGTTAGGATGGTGCAGCTTGGCCGCGGCCTGTGCTTCGCGATAAAAGCGCGAGAGATACTCCTCATCGGACGAAAGCTTCGAATGCAGCACTTTGAGAGCAACAACCTGCCCAGTCCGTGTGTCCTGTGCTTTGTGGACCTCGGCCATGCCTCCGGAGCCGAGCCTTTTGATAATGGTGAAGGGGCCAACCTGGGTGACATTCATGTCGTCACGGAGGCTCTGAATCTCCAGCACCTGTTTGCTGGTGAGGAAACCGTGTTCAACCGCTACCTGTTCGATGCCCCTGAGCAGCCCCTGGCCTTGGTATGATTTGTAGAGCTTTAACAGATCACGGGCCGACGATGTGTCTATGTGACCGGCTTTCTGTGCATCCTCAATAAACCTGGCGTGGGTTTCAATTGCCATGTTCCTGACGTCTCCGGCTATCATATAGTAATCCTGAATGCTCTCTGACAAACGGCATCATGCCTACTTGCATACGCGAAGAGTACCAGGTTGCAAACACGGTTCCCAATACTGGCAATGAAGATCTCGTGCATAGTAGATGCGGAACGGTCTTTACCGCAAGCCTTTATCTCGCAAATGGCTACGGTTGTCTGCACGGGCTGCAGGTACAAACGAACTTCTGGCTTTGCTTTAAACTCAGTGACCTCAATGGCGAGTGATACCACAGTCTGTTGCTGATACGGGCATCACGATCAGAATGTCAGTGCCCTTTTGGACGGCCCCCGTATAGGAAATGAACTACGCTCTGCCAGTATTAATCCAATCTCGTATCGAGGCAAGACAGTGATTCTGGATCTGGAACGTGCTGCCCGGGCTCAGGAATCTACTCGGATTCTGGATTCTGGATTCTGGATTCAGCAGGATTCTGGATTCTGGATTCAGCAGGATTCTGGATTCAGCGGGATTCAAAATTCAGGAGGATTCAGGGATGCTGGGGTTCTTGAGGGATTCTGCAGGATTCAGAACTCAGCCATGTCAGCCACCGGACCTGCATAGATGCACAGGAGAAGAGGTCCTTGACAGAGGGTTCATCGCAGGAGTAAGAAGGCCGTAGAAGAGAATCGAGACGTTGAGACGGTTAAATTCTCTCTTGAATACTGAGCCCTGAATCTTGAATCTTGAATCCTGAATCTTGAATCTCAAATCCTGAATCTTGAACCCTGAATCTTGAATCCTGAATCCTGCTGAATCCTGAGGCCAAAATCCAGAATCCCTGAACCTTGAACCCCAATCGACACATCATCGTCCGCGGCGCGGCCGAACATAATCTCAAGAAGTTGGATCTGGATATTCCACGTGACAGGTTGATCGTTGTCACCGGCTTGAGCGGATCAGGTAAGTCGTCCCTCGCGTTCGACACTATTTACGCAGAAGGCCAGCGCAGGTATGTGGAGAGTCTTTCTGCTTACGCCCGCCAGTTTCTGCAGCAGCTCAATAAACCGGAGGTGGAACGCATCGATGGCCTTCCGCCGACACTGGCCATCGAACAGCGGCAAGCCGTGGCGAGCCCGCGTTCCACGGTGGCGACAACAACTGAACTCTACGACTACCTTCGCCTGCTGTTCGCAAAGGCCGGCAGACCACACTGCCCTGAATGCGGCAAGCGGATCTCCGCCCAGTCGCCTGAAGAAATCGTTGAAGATGTCCTTGCCCTGCCGGAACGGACTCGGCTCCTGGTGCTCTCAACTCTCGTGGCAAATCGGACGGCTGACCACGAAGGTATTATCGAGATGGCGCAACGCGAAGGGTTCGTCCGCTTCAGAATCGATGGCGAGGTATGCCAGGCAGATTCGCTTCCGGACCTGAATCCTGATGATGAGCATCAGATAGATGTGGTCGTGGACAGGCTGGTCATCAAGTCTGATTTGCGGGGCAGGCTGCAGGATTCCCTGGAGACAGCGCTGCGGCTCGGCGGGGGCCTGGTGACTATCAGCTCGGAAGCCGAACGCGGGCAATGGTCGGACAAGATCTACAGCGAGCTTTACGCGTGTGCTGATTGCGGAGTAAAGATCGAAGAGCTGGCCCCACGGACCTTTTCATTCAACAGCCCTTATGGCGCCTGTCCGGATTGCTCCGGCCTCGGCGATCATCTCGAGTTTGATCTCGACCTGATGGTGCCCGACCGGTCGCTCTCGCTTTCGCAGGGCGCTTTCCAGGTATTGATGAACCCGGGTATCGGCGCGGGCCAGAAATACCACCGTCAGCTCCTTCGCTGGGCCAAGCAGAAAGACATCGATGTGAAGGCCTCCTATGAATCCCTCGACGAAGCGACAGTGAGCCTTATCCTCCAGGGGCCGCCACCGGTCCGGCGCCGCGGCAGAAAGAAAGGCTTTGCAGGCATCCTTACCACCCTCAAACGCCGGTTTGATACTACAGACAGCGATGTGCTCAAGGAACGGATGATGGCCTATATGAGTCAACTCCCCTGCCGGGCCTGCGAAGGCACCAGGCTGCGGCCGGAAGCCCGGGCGGTGACTTTTGGTGGCCGGCCGATTTTCGAGGTCGTGAAGATGCCAATAGGTGAGGCATCTCAGTTTTTTGGAAAAATCGATCTTACTGAAACAGAAGCACGAATTGCCGAACCCGTCCTGAAGGAGGTTCGATCACGCCTGAATTTCCTTACCGATGTCGGCCTTTCCTATCTCACCCTCGACCGGCAAAGCAGCACGCTTTCAGGAGGCGAATGGCAGCGGATTCGGCTGGCTACGCAGGTCGGTTCGGGACTCGTCGGTGTGTGTTACGTTCTGGATGAACCGACAATCGGTCTTCATGCCCGAGACAACGAAAAACTCATAGCGACCCTGCAGCGCCTTCGGGATCTTGGGAATACGGTCATCGTGGTCGAGCATGACGAACAGACCATCCGGGCCGCGGACTACATCCTGGATCTCGGACCAGGCGCCGGCACACACGGTGGCGAAGTCATCGCAAGCGGCACACTCCAAGACGTCCTCGACAACAAGAAGTCGCTCACCGGCAGATATCTGGCGAATAAACGCAAGATTGAGATACCGGCCAACAGGCGCGCATTGTCCGATCGTAAAATCACAATTGCGGGCGCGAAAGAAAACAATTTGAAGGACGTGACCGTAGACTTCCCCCTTGGCGGGCTGATCTGCGTGACCGGCGTCTCGGGCTCAGGGAAGAGCACTCTGGTACGCCAGACGCTTCTTCCTGCTTTGAAAAAGCACCTGCACAACAGTCGGGGCAGGCCTGGCGACCACGATGAGATTATTGGGCTCGAGCAGACGGACAAAGTCATCGAGATCGATCAATCGCCCATCGGCCGCACGCCCCGTTCAAATCCGGCAACCTATACCGGCCTCTACAATCACGTCCGCACGCTGTTTGCCAAACTGAAGGATGCGAAAGTGCGAGGCTACACCGCGGGCCGATTCAGCTTTAACGTCAAGGGTGGACGCTGCGAGGCATGCGAGGGCCAGGGCGCGAGAAAGATACCCATGCACTTTCTTCCTGACATTTTTGTGCCGTGCGAGATCTGCCGCGGGAAGCGTTTTAACCGGGAAACGCTCGAAGTGAAATTCCGCGGGTATAGCATTGCCGACGTCCTTGGAATGACAGTGGATGAAGCTCTGCCGCTTTTCAAGAACATTCCGATTCCGCAGCGCATCCTTCAGACCTTGCTCGATGTGGGGCTTTCTTACGTGGCCCTGGGTCAATCCAGCACGACGCTGAGCGGCGGAGAAGCGCAACGGGTAAAGCTGGCATCGGAGTTGGCTAAGAGATCTACCGGCCACACTCTTTACATCCTGGATGAGCCGACCACTGGCCTTCACTTCGAGGATAGCCGCAAGCTGCTCGAAGTGCTCAATCGCCTGGCGGACATGGGCAACACTCTGATCGTGATCGAGCACAACC
>JASLXP010000108.1 GCA_030740295.1 Planctomycetota bacterium | reverse complement strand
CGCCCAGGAGATGGCAGAACGTGAGGACGTCCCGGACATGATTCTGGCCTCTGACTACCTCGACGTTGCTACTTTCCGGGCTTTACTGCCGGCCCGGATTCGCGATATCCCGATCCTTACCTATTTTCACGAGAACCAACTCACATATCCTGTCAAGGATGAGTCGGAGCGCGATTATCAGTTCGTTTTTACTAACATCACCACGTGCCTGGCCTCGGACAGAGTGCTCTTTAACTCCGCATTTCATAGAGAACAGTTCATCGACGCAATACCGGAGTTCTTCAGTCGAATGCCGGATCACGCGCCTGCCGGAGTCGATGAGGAAATACGATCGAAAAGCGGTGTCCAGCATTTGGGGATAGAGCCACCAGAAGAGAATAGTCTTTCAGAAAATCGGGATGGCCCTCCAATCCTTGCCTGGAATCACCGGTGGGAATACGACAAGAATCCAGAACTGTTTTTCCACACACTATTCGAACTCGAGGCAAAAGGGGTGGAATTCCAATTAGTTGTTCTGGGCGAGAGTTTCATCCAGTCTCCACAGGTTTTTGAGGAAGCAGAGAAGATACTATCGCACCGCATCCTGCATTTCGGCTTTGCTGACAGCAGAGCTGATTACTGGCGTCTGCTCAGGTCAGCAGACATCATCCTCTCGACCTCCATCCACGACTTTTTCGGTCTCTCGGTGGTTGAAGGAATTGCCGCCGGCTGTTTCCCTCTTGTGCCGTTACGACTGGCGTATCCTGAATTATTACCCCACACCGTGCACGCGGACTGTTTTTTCAAAGAAGATGACGAATTCACCGCACGCCTTGAAGATCTACTAATTCATCCCGCGCCGCCCGTTGCCACGCGTCTGAGGGCCGTGGCGGCTGGATTCGAATGGCGGAATCGAGTGCAAGACTATGACCGTGAATTTGAAGCGGTGGTGTAACTATTAGTTAAACCTGCTGTTTTCAAGCATTAGTTATAGTTAGCAGGCAATCTAAATGGCAAGCGAATTAGGAGAATTCGGTCGGGAGTTGGAGTCACGGCTTTAGCCGGGTTCTTCGCAGTACGGCAGACCCGTCTAAAGCCGTTACTCCAACCCCGTTACTGCCTTCGTTAACAGTTATGAAAGAACAACAGGATCCTGGATGCTCGATGCTCGGCAGATCCGGCGTTCCAAGGTGAAAGCGGCGACAATTACTCGCGCTCCAAAGGCAGCTTGCGGGCCGATAGGCAGGACTTTCACGAATGCCGCTGGCGACGGCTTCTGTTGATTTGAGTTCTTCTTTTCCTTTACAGCGGGCAGGGCATGTGCAAGCTGTTAGGTTCGACGAGAGACGTTGGGCCTGGTTTCTGCTGCCGCAATCTTCATCCTGTACACCAGACTTCGGGCGAACGGCCGACTGGCGGCAGACCGTCGCCACGGAGCTCCTTTCAAAGCACTTCATCTGAGAGCCAAGAATTGCCTGATTCCTCCCACATTAGTACCGCCATTGAGGTCGTCCGCGAAGCCGGCCAAATAGCGCTTGAGTTTTTCCTCCGATCTGAACTGCATACGGAGATCAAGGCGGACAATAGCCTGCTGTCAGAGGCGGATGCCGCGACGGAGGAGTTCATCATCAAGAAGCTAAACGAGAGTTTTCCTGAATTCCCTTTCATCGGGGAAGAGACGGTTGCCGATCAGCCCACATCGGATTACGGAGCTGCACTGCTGGCCGACCATGCCTGGGTGCTCGACCCGATCGATGGCACGAACAATTTTGTGGCCGGCAGTCCTGTATGGTGCGTTTCGCTTGCGTTGATGGAGAAGGGGAAACCGAAGTTGGGGGTGATCTACTTCCCCGCGCTCAATGATGAGATGTTCTACAACGATAATGAAGGTCTGTGGCGGCATCCGAACGTTTCAAGGCCAGGGCACTCTCCTGTCGAGGTGGCTGCGGCCAGAGTCTCGTCGGATGCCAAACCGTTGTTCATGGTGCATGACGGTTTCTTCCGCCGTTACGATGTCGACTTGCCGCACGTGCCGCGCATCAGCGGGTGCACCGTTTTGAACGTCCTGTATGCGGTCATCGGCAAGGCGGGCGCGGCTTCACAGAGCGCGCACCTTTGGGACTTTGCCGCGCCCCTGGCGTTCGCGGAGGGGATGGGTACGACGATGGTCGGGGCGTTTACCGGCAGACGGATGCACTTTTTTCAGCCGGAGGATTTCTATCTCGATCCATCAGAGCCGCGGCGATTGTGGAGAGTGAGGGAGCAGACCCTAGTTGCGGCTGAAGACAACGTGGAAACGTGGAGAGCAGCGTTCAGGCGGAAGTGACTGCTAAATCGTCCGCGTCTTTTCGAAGAAGAACAGTGCTGCAGTTTCGGCTTTATGGAGCCTCACGCCTTATCCGGTCCAACTACTGCGGTATCCTGTGAGGCGGACGCCCGAAGAAACTTGCGGATGGAATTGCTGATGCCACGTGCATCGAGGCCGAGCTTTTCCATGAGGACGGCTCGGCTGCCGTGCTCGATGAATCGGTCGGGGATTCCGATCCGGCGAATCTTATTCAGATCGAGCCGGTGGTCGGAAGCTGTTTCGAGGACGGCTGAGCCGAAGCCTCCTTGAAGTGCGTGGTCTTCGAGGGTCACCAGCATCGGTACCCGGCCGCACCATTCTTCGAGAAGACGCCAGTCGACCGGTTTGGCAAAACGGGCGTTGATGACCGCAGTTGATATCCCTTCTTCCTCCAGGGCTTCGGCAGCCTCGAGGGCCGGGATCACCATCGCACCCAGCGCGAAAAGTGCCAGGTCTTCACCATCTCGCAGGAGTTCGCCCCGCCCGTGCTCGATAGGCGCCGGCACATCATCGAGTTCTTCCGTTGGGATGCTCTCCCTGGGATAACGGATCGCGATGGGGCCGGTGGATTCTAACGCGTAACGCATCATGAGATTCAATTCGCTCCCGTTCCTGGGGGCCATAATGCTGATCTGGGGCAAGGTTCGTAGATACGCAATATCGAAATTCCCCTGCGCGGTGGCGCCGTCCCCTCCAGTAATGCCGGCGCGGTCGATGGCAAAGACGACCGGCATATCCTGAAGGCAGACTTCGTGGAAGACCTGGTCATACGCGCGCTGCAGGAAGGTGGAATAGATGGCAGCGACTGGCCGCATGCCGCTTTTGGCAAGACCGGTCGAAAATGCCACCGCATGCTGTTCAGCGATGCCGACATCGAAAAGTCGCTCGGGGAAACGATCACCGAATCTGTCGAGTGCAGTGCCTTGCGCCATTGCCGCAGTGATGGCCACAATTCGCGGGTCGTCTTCGGCCATGCTGATGAGAGTGGCTGCAAATGCTGAAGAGTAGCTCGGGCGGCCGGTCTTCTTGGTGATCTCGCCATCTTCCTTGGTGAAGGCTGACGGGCTGTGATAGGTGACCGGATCTTTGGAGGTGTAATCAAAGCCGTGACCCTTCTCGCTGACTACATGCAGGAGGACGGGGCCTTCCAGCTCTTTTACCATGGCCAGCTCCTCGACCAGCGTCTTCATGTTGTGCCCATCGATCGGGCCGAAATAGGTCAGACCCAGTTCTTCAAAGATCGTGCCCGCGGGCATGATCCCGTGTTTGATGGCATCGCGGAAACGGTTCACGGTGGATTCGAGATCCTTGCCGATGGAGGGGACGAGGCTGAGCAGGTTGCCGATTTCTCTTTTCGCTTCCCGGTAAAATGTCGCAGTGCGCGCCTTGTCCAGATAGGTCGAAAGCGCGCCTACATTCTTGGAGATCGACATTTGGTTGTGATTGAGAACGATGAGGAGGTTCTTGCGAAGTTCTCCCGCGTTGTAAAGGGCCTCCATGGGCACACCCGCGGTGAGAGCGCCGTCACCGATCACGCATACGACCTTCCGGTGCCGGCGAACAAGGTCGTCCCCCGCGGAGATTCCGAGACCTGCCGAAAGCGAAACTCCCGCGTGGCTGGTGAGGAAGGGGTCGTAATCGCTCTCTTTCGGGTCGGGGAAACCGGCCAGGCCGCCATACTGCCGGACCGTATGAATCTGGTCGCGGCGCCCGGTCAGAATCTTGTGAGGATAACACTGATGCCCGACATCCCAGATGAGGACGTCTTCAAGAAAATCGAAGGTGTAATGGAGCGCAACGGTAAGGTCCGCAGCGCCAAGATTGGAAGCGAGATGGCCCCCATTGGCCGAAACAGCATCAAGGATCAGCTCACGGATCTCGCCGGAAACCTCGCTGAGCTCCATCGTGCTTAACTGCTTCAGGTCTTTAGGGCTGTCAATCTTGTTAAGTAATCTTCCCATGACTTTTCCCCATTCTGGGCGTCTCGTGATCCTTCATCGGACGCCCGTGTGTTTCGGGCCTTCGAGCTAATCGAAATCTAAACAACTCTCTCCCTCGTTCACAAACCGCATCGCGGGACATTTTTTAACAGGCGTGACTCCGCTTACCGGCCCATCCATCCGCCGTCTACCGTCAGGATCGACCCGCTTACATAATCTGAGGCTGCGGAGGCAAGGAAAACAACCGCGCCCTTGAGGTCATCAGGCGTGCCCCAGCGGCCAGCGGGTATGCGGGACAGAATGGCCGGATTACGGTCAGGATCATTCTGCAATGCGGAAGTGTTGTCCGTGGAAATGTAGCCCGGCGCGATCGAGTTTACATTGACTCCTTTGCTGGCCCATTCATTGGCGAGCGCCATGGTGAGCTGCCCGATGGCCCCCTTGCTCGCCGCGTAACCGGGGACTGTGATGCCGCCCTGGAACGTAAGAACGGATGCGGTGAAGATGATTTTTCCATACCCGCGTTCGACCATCTCTCTGCCAAACTCCCGGCTCAGAATGAACTGAGCATTCAAGTTCACTTCGATCACCGTGTCCCAATATTCGTCGGGATGCTCAGCCGCAGGTTTGCGCAGAATGGTGCCGGCGTTGTTGACCAGAATATCAATCGGGCCGCACTCTCCTTTGACTTTTTCGGTGAATTCATACAAAGCCTGGCGATCGGAAAAATCACACGCGTAGCCTTTGAATGTACGGCCGAGCGAGGTGATGGACTGTTCCACTTCGCTGCCCTTTTCAAGCGAAGCGCTGACGCCAACAATGTCCGCTCCAGCTTCCGCAAGTGCTTCGGCAAAGCCGCGGCCGATGCCCCGCCTGCAACCAGTGACCAAAGCACGTTTACCTGTGAGTTTGAATTGTTCGAGGATCGACATGGTGCGTAAACAGTGATGAGAGGCGGCAGTCTGACTGTACGGAGGACCTCAACCGCACGCATTCCGCTCCTGTAAAGACACTGTTTGAGGAGATGGCAAGCGGCCAGGCATCTGTTCAAATTCCCTACTGATGGTATAGCCTATCTTCCGGCATTCGAGCAAGATACTGCTCAAGGCGTTGCGTGCTCAGGCGCGTCTCGTCTTTTTTCATTGCACCCTTTAAACGGTCACCAGCCTCTGAATCACGAGCTCATTTCGCCCAATGGATGAACCTCCAATTCAAGAATCCCGCATTGGATTCGAATACTACAACAAGATCATCGATACCGGTTCGCGAACGGGGCGACCGGAATTCTTCAATGCGGTAGGTCAGGTGCTCGCCTGCCCTGGACGGAGCACGGACCACGTGTACATGTTCATGCATATCGAGGATTCCGTCATCAGAGCGGCAAAATGGCAGTGCCACATGTGTGACCCCTGGATGCAGATTGCCGCAGATATTGGCTGTTATCTCGTCGAGGGTTTAAAGACTTCGGAAATCCTGGATCTGAAGCTGTCGCAGTATGAAGAGAGACTTGGCGGGGCAGATTTCGTGGTCGCCAGCCACACCGGCGCGGCCACCCTCGTGGCCTACAAGGCCTGCATGGATTACGAAATCAAGGAGACCATTAGGTCCGACCAGGAAGAGAAGATCACACCGAAATCTGCCATGACCGAGCTCGGCTACGCCGGCCGTGACGGCATGTTCCGTCTGAAACGATTGCTCGAGACACGCTTCGAACAGGAGCAACTGAGAATCCCCCGTGCCCGGCTCGAATCCGTCTGTGCCAGTGGCACCGTCCAGGATTGCAGCATCATGGTCAATGACCTGATAGAGAGGAACGCTATAGATCTGGTGAAGGTCAGCGGCATGGGATTTCCGACGTCGTTTGATGAGGCGTTGGAAGATGAGGAGTAATACGTAATGCGCATTGAGTAATACGTAAAATCGATGCCTGAGTTCCTTCTCGTACGAGCCAAGCGAATTAAAGGGGGAATCCGACCTGTTGATAGACGCTGAACACGCACAGGCACAGCCAATCCCCCATCCACAACTTACGTTTTACGCATCACGCATTACGAATTACGCTCCCACCCTTTGATTTGAACCCTTCCGTCAACGTATCCAGAGCGTGCGCGCCATAGGGGCTCTGCCAGACCTGGTACAGATCTTCGTCCGCAAGGTGTTCGGGATACATGTAGCCGTGTCCGCCTGAATTGGTGACTGAGCAGATGACGACAGGTTTTGGCGCAAAGTGTTCGCGCAGGTCTGATTGAAAACAAGAGTAAGGTTCACAGGGCTGTGCCATGAGCAGCGCGTCCCCGATCTTCCAGATCCAGCCGGGGATGTTTGTGACGGAATCCGACCCGACCATTTCCACGATGCGGAGCTTCCTTCTCATCCGTTCCTGAAGGGCACGGTCTTCGGTCTCCCCCATCTGCCGCTTCAGTTCTTCCGCGGTTGGCAGATCTTTGAGCGGTATCTCGATCTGCGCTTCGATTCCTGAAAGATCCTGAGAGGGCTCGAATGGGGCCGGACGCCAGACGGCCAGGGGCGCGCCGGATTCCTTGGCACC
This sequence comes from Planctomycetota bacterium, assembly GCA_030740295.1. The sequence goes on along the minus strand of JASLXP010000108.1, from coordinate 15,626 downwards.
TGTGTAGACCAGTTTCTGGCGGGGGGCGAGCATGCTCTCGAGTGTGCTCAGCGCCGCGTAACCGAGCTGCCGGCCGTGTTTATCCGGCACGCTGGTATCACCCACGTATTGATGAGCGGGGGCCAAATCGCCGGCCGCCGCATAGAGGAAGACACACGTGGCGCCGGGGACATTTTTCTCGACTGTCTCCCGCATCGCGCCGATGTAGTCCGGCGAGAAGAGCTTGTTTTCCCACGACAGGGTGGTCGGATGGCAGCCGTAGTTTACGAGCACTCCCATCTCCGAATCATCCGCGTCCCGGCTGATACGGCCCACGAGTAACGTGTCGTCCGCTTCGACATCGGGATTGAAACCGGTCAGGTAACGATCTGTTCCTGGTTCTTTAACATCACGATTGCTTGCAAGCGAACATCGCCCGTAAGCCCAGGTGATGGTCGCGTCCGTTTTTTCTGCCTGGACGAGCGCCTCTTTTGCCGCGGCGAGGATGCTGTCTCGAGACTGTTCGAGGTAGGCGGGGATAAGATCGCCACCCGGCAGTTCCCATCGGTCACGGTAATACAATCCTGCGCCATGGGTGTGCGAGCCCATCATGAGCAGGCGCGATTGATCGCCATCCACAAGAGGGAGCAGGGCCGAGCTGAGCAGTTCGTTTGAAACATCCCACACGCCTGGCCAATCCACGGCCAGCAGCAGGCGGGACTCGCCACCTTCTCTCGGCAACAGCGCGATTGCAGTTGCAGTAATCGGAAGATGCACTCCCTCTGCCTGGTCGTGATCTGCTGCGCCCCACGTGCGCGCATACATTCCGACCGGGGGAGTAATATCGCAGCGTTGGATACCTGCTCTCAGAGAGGCCGCAGCGGGTGTTGATTCGAGTGTGCTCATGACCGTCGCTCCTGTTTGCCTGAATAAGTCAATTCCCTCAGCCGGCGGATCCGATCTTTTGTCCACGGGACGATGCTCTTCTTGCATGCTTCGACGATCGCCTTTCCCTTCTCCTCGCTGGCCAGGGATGGGTAACCCAGCGCGCCGTGCTCACTGAAATGGATCATGCCCCACATGGTCAGATCCGGTTGCTTCAACGGGAACTCACTCTCATCGGGTTTAATGTCCTCGCGGCGTTCCTTGACCAGATCCGGACGGATGGCCATCAGGACGGAAGTCTCCCATTCACCCGCGTGGATTTCCGATGCAGGCGCGTCCATTTTGATATCCGGTCTGCCATGGCCGTAGCCGTTCATGAGAAGGATACGAAGGTCCCGCTCCTGCCGGTTGATATGGCGGGCGGCCGGGACGAGACAGTGGTTGCCTCCATGACAGCTCAGAACGATCAGGATGCGGAAACCTTGCGATTCCAAATCGTCTGCAATGTCGCGGATGACCTGCATCAGAGTTTCCGGCTTGAGAGTCATCGATCCGCGAAAACCCGAGTGCTCCATGCTCGTCGTGATGCGGAGCGTCGGCAGAAGCGCGCAGTCGAGCTCCTCAGCCAGAAAGCGCCCCCAGTAATCGGCGATGATGCTGTCTGTATCGAGGGGCATGTGATGTGAATGCTGTTCGAATGAGCCCACCGGCAGTAGACAGACATCCGTCGGATGATCGGCCCATTCAAAGGAAGTGCTGTTGGCGTCTACCAAATTGAATTCTCCTTAAATGTGGGCGTGGACGTATAGGGCAACTTCATGCCTTGATCAATCGGAGGCAGACAGGATGCGTGTTTCATGCATGGAACGGAACAGACTCGTAACAGATATCAGGTCAAGATAAAATACTTTTCTGCTCGCGTTTTCTTTGGGGCGTTCACATCCTGCAAACACCGAGAGTTCATGGCATCCATAATTTTTGAGAAAGGCGTCGACAAGGGATCGATTTACAGCCTCGAGGGATATGATCTGGTTCTCTTCGGCCGCGGCGAACACTGCCAGATCATTGTGCGTGACCCCCTCGCTTCCCGTGCCCATTTCACCATCGAAGTTGTGGGTGGCAAGTTCATGCTGCTGGATCAGGAAAGCTACAACGGCACCTACGTAAACGGGGAGAGAGCGAATAATGTCGAAATCAACTACGGAGATCAGATAGCGGTCGGCAACACGGTGATGACATTTGTTAAGGACGAAATCGCCCGGCAGAAGGGTGGATTGTTCGGCCAGATCCTAGGCGGTTACCTCATCGAATCGCGTCTCGGCACGGGTGGCATGGGCACCGTGTACAAGGCGATACAGCTTTCGATCGGCAGGCCCGTGGCGCTGAAAGTTCTCTCTGAACGCTTCGCCGCGGATCGGGAATTTGTGGATCTCTTTACAGAAGAGGCCAGATCGGTGGGGCGGCTCTGCCATCCGTGCCTCGCCGCTGTGCACGATGTGGGCGAAGACCAGGGACGGTTTTTTTACAGCATGGAATATCTGGAAGGCGGCAGCCTCGAAGACCTGCTCAATTACACGGATCGCTTTCCGCCTGCTTCCGCGCTGAAGCTCGTTATCGACGCCACCCGCGGGCTCGAATACCTTCGCAAAGAACGGATCGTTCACCGCGACATCAAACCTGAAAACCTGATGCTCGATGGCGAGGGCAACGTGAAGATTGTCGACCTGGGTATCGCAATAGATCTCGAAAAAACCTACGGCATGGCCAGCGGCGTTTACGGCACTCCGCACTACATGGCCCCGGAGCAGGTACTCGGCCAGGTGGTGGATCACCGGACGGATTTATATGCGCTCGGCTGCACTCTCTACCGAATGCTCTCCGGCCGCTTTCCCTTCGTCGCAGATAACGAAGAGACGATCATGGATATGCAACTCAACGCCGCGGCCGACCCTCTGCGTGACCTGGTACCGGATGTGCCCGGTGAATTGTGCGCAGTCGTTCAGCGGATGATGGAGAAGAGCCCGGACGACCGATACGAGAACGGCGCCGAAACATTAGTCGATCTGCAGCTCTGTATGGCCGAAGAAATCAAAAGGCAGGATTTCGGGGCCCAGCCCACCATCAAGTCACAGATCATGAGGGCGATTCCAAAGACTTCGCGTTTTGTTGAGCTCGGTAACCTGCGGGCCAACAATCCTGTACCGGAAAAGATGCGAGTGCTGGTGGTCGATGATGAAAAGATCGCGATCAGCGCCATTCGGCACAGTTGCCAGGGGATAGGCTACGAAGTGAGCACGGCGACCAGTGGCGAGGAAGCCATGAGAGTTTTCAGACAGGAGGAGATCGACCTCGTCATCACCGACCGAATGATGCCCGAGATGTCCGGAGACGAGCTTGCCGCAAAGCTGAAATCCCTCTCGCCAAGTCTGCCTATTCTTATGCTCACATCACTCGGCTCGGTGATGCAGAAGAAAGGAGAACTGCCGGACGCAGTGGACCTGGTCCTGTCTAAACCCACGTCAGTGGCGAGACTCAAGACGGCGATACAGTTGGTGAATATGTCCGCGCAAGGTTTCGATGAGAATTCTCTGCCGCTGTGACGGAATCTTCATCCTAAACGAATACGCGAACTGTTTGTGAGGTAATGAGAATTGGGGCCCTCATTACACCTCGCGCACTCGACTGGACAGGCATCCCTACTTCCTGAAACTTCGTTCATCCTTCGGCTGTCGGCCGATCAGGCTGGATGGCTGTTGCCTGATCTGCTCTGCAAAGTCTCGCAGATCGCCCGAAGCGGCTTTGAGATTGTCGAGCAGCCTGGCCACCGTGGGAGTCTTTGAAACCACGACGGAGCTCAAGGATTCCGCCAGCTTGTTGATGTTCTCCGATGCCTTTCGAATGCCGGACAAAGTCTTCTCGATGTCGTCCGACGCGCCTGCAACGATCTTGTTTGTGTTCTCGAGGATCTTGTTCGTGCGATCGATGACGGTCTTTGATTTCTCCGCAAGTTCCGTTGCCGCAGTGCCGGTGGTTTTGATCACCTTTGCCACTTCGTCGAGTTTGGTTTCGCCGTTCTTCAGGAGAGTGGTGGCCTGCTTCAGAGCGCCCTGCGCGTCCTTGGTCAAAGTGGCCAGATGGGTCTCGCCAGACTTCAAAGTAGAGCGTGCCTGGGTCAACGTCTTCGTCGTCTCTTCGGTCAGTGTTGTCAATTTAACTTCGCCGGTCTTGGCCGTTGACCGGAACTGAGTGAGCGTTTTCTTCACTTCCTGGTCCAGCTCAGCAAGGGTTTTTTCAAGCTGCACAAGCGTCTTTTTGCCTGCCGTTCCCAGGGAATCCGCGGTGGCCACGAGTTTGTCTGTGGACTGGCCGATTTTGCTCGCGGTCTGCCGGAATTGCTTGATCGTCGCGGTGGCCTCTTCGATCGTTTTTTCTTCTTTCACCTTCGCCAGCACGACCTTCAAGTGGGTGGCCACTTCGCCGGTCTCTTTAGTGAGCTTCTGTACGTTCTCACGGTTTTCCGTAACAGTGGCTTCGACGGTTTTCATAGACGTATCGAACGAATGCAGCGCCGAACGCGCGCTCTCGGTCACGTCCTTCAAGTGGCTGGAGGCCATCGAAACGTCATCGAGCAGCTTGGCTACCTTGGTGCGATTCTGTTTGTTCAACAAGTCTTTTATCTGGTTGAGAATCTCGTTTACCGTCGTGTCCAGGCGTCCGAGCCTCTGTTCCAGATTGTCGAGAATGGTGACGTTTACCGGGATCGGTTTGGCTGGGTCGTGCACGACCTTCCCTTTTCCGCCGCTCAATTCGACATAGAGAGTACCGGTGATATACGAGACATACTTGATGGATACCTTGGTATCGTCGAGGAGAGTAAGCTCTTCTTCCGGGGCCGTGATCTTCAGCAGAATCTTTACCTTGGAACGATCCTCAGGGCTGAAACCAATGTCCGAAACCACGCCGATGGGAACGCCGTTAAAAGCCACCTTCGATCCTTTTTCGAGCCCGAAGATTGTGCTGTCGTAGAGGAAGTAATACTCCCGATACTCTTCGAGGCTCGAGTAATATTTCAGGCCAATGAGCGAGCTGACCAGCAGTGACAGCGTGAGCACTACGAATGCGCCGGCTCTAATCTTTTCCTGTCGACTGACCATGATGGCTCGGAAGGGATCGCCGTTACGAAAAGGCGAAGCATAGGCCAAAGCCCTTCACGATCAATCCAGGGCCAGGCTTTGCGGCGACGAAATTGCAGAGAAGGTTTTCAAGCAGAACCTGACGAAATACTTTCAGTTGGAACTCGGCCTGTAATCGTGGATTCTAGTGCCCCGCTCATTCTCAAATTCGACATTTCAACAGCCGTTAAACAGACATGAAACAAGCATATATGTCACTCCTATTGCTCGTCTTTGCCCTGGCAGGATGCAGTGAGACACGGGACCCTGGCCCGGCTTCGGCAACCACTCGGAAACCGAACCCGCCCGCTCAATCGAGCCAACGGCCGGTAGCGGATTCATCCGCTCAGCCAGAACTGCCACGATTCAAAGGAACACCGGTAAAAATTACCGTTCACGATCCTGGACGCGGCGATTCAAGCAAGGCCGTTCGGAATGCACGGGCGGCGTTTGAAAAGGTCGAACGGCTGGCCAGTTCGCGCTCGCCTTACTACGAACTCAAAATACCCAAAGACAATTCGGATGCTTTTGCTGTCTCAGCAGAGACTCTTCGCGTGGTGGAGCGTGCGGTGTTCTGGACTCAGCGCTCCGGCGGCGCGTACAACTGCGTGAAAGGTGGTAAGCCGGATAACGTGAAGATCGGTTTCGCTAATCGGCAGGTGCAGCTCGAGCCCGGCTGCGAGTTGGATGTCAGCGGCCTGGTCATCGGCGCGGCCGTGGACGCGGCAGCGCGCGTGCTGAAACAGGCACGGATCAAGTGTGCCGAGGTCGAGGCCGGCCCGGTGCACTTCGTCATGGGAAAGAAAGAAAGCGAGAAAGGTTCCGAGAAACTTCAGGTGGAGGTCGTTCACCCGAGGCGCAAGGGGAAGGTTCTGGGAAGCCTGGCCACAACTGATAGCGCGGTCGTTCACCTTGCAGACGGTGGCGTTTATCGGGGGGCGAGTGTGGACCCGCGTGATGGCAGTCCTGTCAGTGGAACGCTGTCCGTCTACACGGTGGCGAGGAATGCGGTGGACGCGCAGGCCCTGGCGCACGCCCTGTTCGTGATGGGCCCGGGTGACGGCCGCAGCCTGATTGAACGTGTGCCTTCAAGCGAAGCGTTGATGTTTTCGCAGATACCCGACAAGCCGAAGGAACTCCACACGATGATCACCCGCGGCATGCAGACAGAGATGAAGTGGAAGGTAAAGCCGCGGGCCGGGAATTGAATGGCGTTCATCGTCTGGGCTGACAGTATCGAGCATTCAAGATTTTGGATTCAGAATTCACTGGTTTGGCCTCCTGAATCTCAAATCCTGTTCCAGACCGGGCAGGCATCCCGACAAAAAAATCGTATTCTTCTGGCTCTGAATTCTCCGACGTTCCAAGGCCAGCTTTCATCTATCATGACCAGGAAAAATGAAATCCGCTCAATGGCATCAGACGGACCGGCGTTGACTCGCCGCGAGATGCTCACTCACTCCGGCATGGGCTTCGGCCTGATGGGGCTGGCCGGTGTCATGAACAAGGAGGGCATGCTGGCCGCATCGCAGGGCCGGGCGGGCGCGCTGCCGGTGCAGTCTCCACACTTTGCCCCGAAGGCAAAGCGGGTGATTCACATCTTTCTTAATGGCGGACCTTCGCAGGTCGACACTTTCGATCCCAAGCCGGAGCTGGAAAAGTGGAAGGGCAAACCGCTGCCAGAATCCGTAGCGAAGGGCAAGACCGGCACCTTGGTGCCGTCGAGCTTTAGGTTTCAGAAATACGGAAAGAGCGGTATCGACATCAGCGAACTCTTTGCCGATCTCGGCGAACACGCGGACGACCTTTGTGTCATTCGCGGCATGCACACCACGAATCCGAATCATGAGCAGATGATCCTCATGATGAATACGGGCTCAGCCAGTCTCATCCGCCCCAGCATGGGTTCATGGGTGACCTATGGCCTCGGCTCTGACAACGAAAACCTGCCCGGTTACATCGCGCTTTGCCAGGGCGGATTCCCGTGGGCGGATTCGAACAGTTGGCGTTCTGCGTTTCTGCCCGGTTCCTTGCAGGGCACGTTCGTTGACGTGAACCACAAAGAGATGAACAGAATCATCCATCAAGTGGAAAACAAAGGCGCCACCCGCCAGGAACAAAGACGGCAGCTCGACCCGCTGCAGGCATTGAATCGCAACCACCTGGATGAACGAAAAGGCGACTCGGATCTTGAAGCCCGTATCCGCTCTTATGAGATGGCCTGCCGAACGCAGATCGCGGCTACCGACGCGTTCGATGTCGAGAAAGAACCGAAGTCCGTTCTTGAAATGTACGGCGACACGGTTGTCGGCAGGAAGTTCATCATGGCGCGCCGACTGCTCGAGCGCGGCGTGCGATACGTCCAGGTCTTTCATTCGAGAGGTGGGCCATGGGACCACCATCAGAATATCGAGACCGGAATTCGTGCAACGTCAGAAGACTGCTCACGTGCCATCGCCTCGCTGCTTAAAGACCTCAAAGCCAGCGGCCTGCTGGAAGACACACTGGTCGTCTGGGGCGGTGAATTTGGCCGCACGCCGTTTGTGGAATTGCCCAAGGGTAACAACAGGAACGTTAAGTGGGGTCGCGACCACAATCACCTCGGGTTCAGCATGTGGCTGGCCGGCGGCGGCGTCAAAGGTGGCCATATCCACGGCAAGACCGATGAATTCGGGTACGCATCCATCGATGGCCGCGTCCACGTTCACGACCTGCACGCCACTATCCTTCACCTGCTCGGTCTCGACCACAAAAAGCTGACCTTCCGCTACTCCGGCCGAGATTTCCGCCTGACCGATGTGCATGGTAATGTGGTGAAAGAGATTTTGGCCTGATGCTCACCGAAAAAGAAAAGTGGCTCTTTGATCTCCACGGCTTCCTCCACCTGGAGGGGGTCATCCCGCCGGAAGACGTCGCCCGGATGGTCGAGCCTTGCGACCGGTGGCATGCTTTGCCGGACGAAGAACTCCCTCCGCCCGCAAACAGTTCGCGCAACCATCTTGTCTGAATCGGTCTGCATTCGGATTTCGATCCAGATTTAGGAAAGATAAAGATAGATTAGATTAGGAGCCTTAGACTTCACCTTCGGTTGCGGCCGTCAGGCTGCGGTAGAGATTTCGTTTGAAACTTCTGCGCGTCGCACGTGTACTCCAAGTTTACCAACGGATGGCAAAGCATCCGTTGTACTGCTTTGCCATCCGTAGTAATACTGGATTTGGTTGCGGCCGTCAGGCTGCGGTAGGATTCAGAATGACGTTTCTCCTGACCATATGGATCTGCTCACAGCCAACAGCGCTGGCTGAACAGTCCTGGAAGGTCTCGTACAGAGATTTTTTCGGTAAATCGGATGGCGAAAAGCCCGCCCAGTTTGTGGACTCCATCGATGCGTTTGAAGGCTATACCGCAACACTGATTCATGACGCGCCAAAGGCCGATTGGAAAGTCCCGCCAGGGAATGTCGCGCCAGGGGAATGGCTTCGGCTGGTGAAAGTAAAGCTGGGCGCGCAGTGTGACTTTTTTGCATTCACCTTTGATGACCGGATCGGAACTGTGGCCTACGCGGGTCATCGCCCGTCCAGGGATCGGATAGTTCAGTATTGGTACGCGGTGCCGCCCGGCCGGGCCCAACTCCCCCAGAACGCCATCCGGGAATGCGCGACGGATTTTCTTTTCAGGGGCGACATCGAGCCGCGCAGCCGAACGCCTCTTCAAGTGAAAGTAGAACCCTGGCTGAAGGAAATGGAGTCAGAAGGCGAGGAAACAGACCTGCTCGGTGGAAACGCATCATCCGAACTACTGGAAATTGCGCCCATGGAGGCGCTCGCATACGGCGCCGCGTTCAAAGCTGGCTGGCAGCCGACTTCCGCCCCGCAGAAAGACCGGATCACGATCCAGATCCGTCAGGAATTCTCGGTTTTCTTCTCCGTCCGTGTCATGCTGATTGCGGGCGGCAATGAAACAGAGCTCATCAAAATGCGGATTCCATTCGAACAGCTCTTTCCCAACCTGGTTCGCGTGTTCATGCAGCTTCATGGGGACGCGCCCTGCAAGACTTTTGCCTTTCCAGGATCGCATCAGGCCAGGATGATCGGCTGGCACAAAGGCATGGCCCTGATTGCAGATGGCACAAAGGCCCGAGTCGTCGAACCGGCGACCGGCAAAATGCTCTGGGAAGAAGAGTCTGTGAAGCCCCCTCGATACGTGGTCCGCTACGGCAAGATCGAACGCCACGGTCGGACTTCTTCGCTCCTCGATTGGCAGACCGGGAAGGCTACGCCATTAAAAGCTGAGGAGAAGTCTTCAAAGCCGGAGGGAGCCGTCCTGAAAAACAGAGCGAAGGAGCCTCTCGTCGGCAGGCCAGAGCTCGGTGCCTTCGTCATCGTTACTGTGACAAAAGAAAATCGGATCACTATCCAGAACTGCGCATCTGGAAAGATGATCACGGAAGCCAAATGGCCCACCTGGATCCGTGCGTTCAAGATCGTGCCCGGGCAGAAGCCATTCCTCGCTATCCTGGATCTTCGAAACCGAATCAGTTTTCTGAACCTGGGAGATCTCACGGTGCTCAGGCAACACCAATTCGTCACCAACCTGCTGCCAAAGCTTTGGTTTTCAAAGGAAGTTCCGCTGCACTGGCAGCCACCGCGCGAGAAAGGTGAAGACGATTTTGAAAGCCTTGTCGACGGTCAGGAGTCAATGCCAGCCGTCCTGTGTCATGACGATGAAGGGTTCGTTTACCTGCTGTCAATTCTGGATTGAAGCTGATGAGAATGTGCAAGAGAGATAGTTTGAGTTTCAACATTTCCCCAGTCTTTGGCAAAGCCGCCCTCAGAGTAATCGGGCAGGCCATGCTCCTGCTGGCTGCGTCCATATTCACTCCCTCTTACGCCCAATTCGATCTCACCGATGACAAGAAGGAAGAACTCGATGATTTCGAAGCGGCCCTCGCAGAGGAAGACAGCGACATCGAGCTCATCAGACTCAGCCACTTGAGCGAGATCTTCCGCTGGCCGGGCGTGCAACCGCTGCGGAGGGCAGACAAGAGCATCAAATACAAATGGAAGATCGTGAAGCAGGGAATCTCGCCGCGCCGGGCTCTTGTCTCGCCCCTTTCAACAACACCGATTCAGACCAGCATCGCCATCCCGGAAGACAGGAGCTACCGGGTCTGGCTTTGCTATCTGGCTGTGCCGGGCAAAAAGTATCCTGTAACCCTCACCCTCTCCGGCGCCAATCAGGGCCAGCACACGTTTGGCAGAATTGCCCTCGATTCAAGTCCGGGCAGCGCCATTGAAAAGCAGCACCCCATCCGATTCGAAGAGGAGGCCCACCGCATCGCGCCACCGACCACGCCCATGCCGGTCTGGGAATTCTTCGACACTGATTTGAAGGCAGGCAGCACGGCCTTCAGCCTGGCATCACGGCACCCGCAAACGAAAGTGGACGCGATTCTCATCTGCGCGAGCAAGACGTTCAGCCCGAGCAAATCGCCGGTCATCGATGAAGGCAACCTGTATCGCACCTATTGCCGGATACGCGTTCCGGAGTCTGACTTTTCTGTCAAGGGCAAGAATCTCACCTATCACTGGCGCCGCATTCCAAAAGGCAAAACCGAGCCAATCTGGTACAGCAGCCTCGGCACGCGTGACAAGAAGGGATTCGTAGACAAGGACGGGCGGGCAGAGATCGAGGCGGCCCAATGGACACGGTGGGTAGACATTACTGAAGACGTCACTGTTGGCCCGTGGGCACGAGGCGGAGGGCCATGGGCGACCGGTTTTCTGAGCTTTGGAAAAGTGAAAAAGGGAGAGGCTGAAGTGCAGCTCGCATGGCATCCCCACGAGAGCGCGGTTCTGAAAACCATTAAGCCCGGTATTGCTGCCTATCGTGCCGTTTGCATGGTTCCACTCGACAGTGCGGCCGCCGCTCCCGTAGCCGAGGAAACCAAGCCAGGCGTCTGGGGAATGCGTCGGCCGGAAGTCCTCAACCGTTTCGAGACGGCGATGGAGGTCCATGAGCGGCACTTCCAGTGGGCCGACGAAGCGGTCGCCAGTCTCAAACTTAGACACAACCAGACGCCTCGACACTTGAATCTGTTCTCGCCATGCGGGCCGGCCCCGGCCGCGAGGGATGCCTCGCTGAAGATGCTTGCCAGGCTTGGCCTCAACGGTTTCTACGGATTCCGGGACGGCGACCTTCCGCTGGCAAGGGAGCTCAAGTTCGAGCCTCACGCGTTCATCGGCGCCAATGATTCGCAGTACCTCTGCCTTACCCACGACCCGCTCGATCCCGTTGCAGAAAAGAACTTCCAGGCATCTCTGCAAGACATTTTCAACAGTCGTTTTGCGAAGGATGAGAATCTGCCTTCAGTAACTCTCAAAATGGGCGATGAAATTGGCGCGGTAGGCACGGCATCCGTCAACAGCCTGGCCACCTGCCGTCGTGCGTTTCACAGTTACCTCACTGCGCACCTGAAGAAGATCGGCAAGGGCCCAGGATTCTTTGGTGTGGAGAAGGTTAACGAGGTGCCATTCTTACCCTCTTTGCCTGAAAGCCCCGGTCTGTACGAACGCCGGGTTCATTACCACAGCGCGAAGTTTAAATTTGTGCTCACATCCATGTACTACGCGCAGATCACCCGCGCCGCGGAACGGGTCTTTCCGAAGGTCTACACTTACTGCAACTTTTCACCGCACCCGCCGATGTTCGGCCAGCAGATGAACCACTCCGACTGGTTCGCGCTGACTCGCGAAGGCGGTGCAAACATGGCCTGGGGTGAGGGCTGGGCAAGCGGAGGCGGGTGGGGTTTTGTGGGGCACGAAGTCGTCAGCTATTACGCAGCCTGGGTCGAATGCGCGGCCCGCAAAAGAAAGCTGCCTGCCGGTTTCTACATCGTCGGCACCATGGGCGGCGCAGATAAGAAAATGTTTTCGCTCATCAATCGGGGTGTCTTTAACCTGGAGCTGTACGCCTGGGGGCCGCGATATATCGGCGCAGAAGGTTCAAACTTCTGGAGCGAGAGCCCAAACACCTACACAGAGATCGCCCGCGGCACATACGCGCTCGGCCCCGCGGATGAGATCATCGCCAAAGGCAAACGGTGGCCCCGCAAGGTAGCCGTCCTCTACAACCGTAGCCATGAAATCTGGAACGGCGCATACGGCGGTTTTCAAAGTGACCGCCTGCTGACCTACATGGCCCTGACGCACGGGCACATTCCTGCTGACATCATTCTGGAAGAAGACCTGACCCCAGAGAATCTGTCCTCCTACAAAGTGATCTACGTACAGGGATTCAATCTCAGCGATCGGCACGCTAAAGCATTGAAGCAATGGGTCACCAATGGCGGCACGTTAATCGGAGTCGCCGGTACAGCCATGCGTGACGAGTACGACACGCCGGCCGCGACTTCAGAGAGCTTATTCGGTGCAAAGCAAGAACTGATCGGCGTATCCGAAGGGGGCTGGCATCCGCAGTCACTGCCGAAACACAAGCCAATTGATAAGTTCAGCCTTCAGGCATCTGGACTCACCTCTGAACTCAAGGTCGATGTCATCGGCGTGCAATGCAAATTGACTCCCACCACCGGGAAGTCCATCGGCACCTTCAAAGACGGCAGTTGTGGAGCCGTACTGCAAAAGCTCGGCAAAGGGCACACACTGCTTTACGGAATTACACCCGGTCACATCTACAAAGGCCCGTCCGGGGGAAGCTCTCGTTATGCTTTGGCGCGACGTCCGCTCATCACCATGCCTGCCGAGAAGATTCTCGGTAAAGGCCGTGTGCAATATTCCGAGCCGCAGACCGAAATATGCCTGTTCGAACACGAGAAAGGCATCGCCGTCACACTATGCAATTTCGCCTTCTTCGCCGAGCCTGAACGCGAGACCAGACTGACCGTGCAGACCTCAAGAAAAATAAAAGAAGTGACCGCAAGCCTCGCCGGCCCGCTCAAATGGAGGCAGGAGGGCGAAGTGGTACACGTGACTCTGAAGTCACCAAAGACCGTGGATGTTGTGATTCTGGAATGAGGCTGCAAGAGATAATTGTACCTTTGATTCACAGAAGACTTAATGATGGGCTCCATTTGCCAGAACATTCTAGTCAACGGCAAAGAACATTGGACTCTCTTTGATACCGGTGCTCGCAATACTTACATCACCCCGAGTGTGGCGGAGGGCCTGGTGATCTCTCAACAGGCCACTCCTTTTCGTTCGCGCCTTGGGGGCGGCATTAAGGAAGCCAACCAGACAGCCATCCTGGAGGCCGATATAGACGGGAACGAATTATCCACCCATGCGATGGTCATTGATGAGATCGGTAAAGATGAAGATGGCCACAACATTGAGATTCTGTTCGGCGCATTGGCGATGCAACAGTGGGGCATTCGGCCCGTCCCGGAAACTGAGGGCCTGGATCTGTCCCACTTCACCAAAGAGTTTCTTGAATTCTGAGGACTATTTGCGCAGGCGATTCAGCGTATAAAACGCCTTCGTGTTATTCAGGCCCTGGCCATCCTGCGATTTGATGTTTGAGAAGCTGAATTCGTAAACCTTCAAGGGCACGAGCTCTGGCAGGGCAAGCGAGACTTTCTTGCCATCCTTTGAAACGACCACCTTGTCCGCCTTGACGGTCGTCCGTCCAATCTGCGGCGCACGGTAACCCGGCTGGTATTTGTAGTGCCAGTGCTGAATGCTGTAAGTGTCAGGATTCTTCGCTGCTTCCTGATCGACAGGCAATGTGAAGGTGAGCTCGAATCCGGTCTTTGTAAGCGAGAGGGTGTGCACTTCCATGGGCACTTCGCCGCCCCACTTTACGCGCTGAAGGCCTTCGCCGCGGCCCCAGCCGCGCGCGGTCTGTCCGATGTAGAGGACGCCATCTTTATCAAAGACAGGGCGATTGTTACCCGCCAGAAGTCCGTTGCCCGTTATGAAGGGATAGGCCGCGCCCTGCCATTCGCCCTGCACTTTTTCAAGTGATGCACGAAACAGAATCGGCGTGGTCACATCGCCGCAAAATACCTGCCCGGCAAAAGGCCCAAACTTCCCGCCGGTCGTATCAAAAATCGGCGATCCGGTGGAACGGCCCAGGATGCCGTTAGGAAAAAAGACCGCAGGATACTTGCGGATCTTGTTGAGCTCTTCGAGCGGGATCTTTTCCGGCTCTTTGTATTTCTTATCGAAGATAAGTCCCGTCGGGTGACCGAGCAGGTCGCCTTCGGTCGCATGCATCAGCCAGCCGCTGGCAACGTAACTGCCCTGGTTGTCAGTGATGAAGACGTCTTCATCAGGGCTTATGCAGATGCCATTGGGTGCTCGCATGCCGGGTGCGATGGGTACGAACTTACCTTCCTTCGTCACCTTAAAGTGCCAGCCTCGCCATGGGATGCTGCGTTTCGTTCCTAGCCAGGTGCCTTTGAAACCGTCCTTCATGAAACTCAAACCAAGGTTGCCGTAGTAGCTGCCTTCCTTATCCCGCACCAGGCCGAACGCGTATTCGTGGTAGTTGCCACTGAATCCCCAATCGTCGCAGATAGTTTCATACTCGTCGGCCTTACCATCTTTGTCCGTATCCCGCAGGCGCGTGAGCTCGCTTCGCTGCAACACCACGACCGCACCATCATCCTCCAGCACCAGCCCAAGCGGTTCCTGGAGGCCGAACGAGTATTGCTGCCATTTGCGCTCCGGGCCTTCTCCCCAGGTGACCCAAATCTCACCGCGGCGGGTGCACATGACAAGCTTGCCTTCCGGAGTGAACGCAGCCCCGCCCACCTCGAGCTTGACGTACTTGGGAGGCGTAATCGTTTCGACGATGTAGCCGACCTCGGCAAAGGATACAGCGATAAGAAGGAACAGGGATGGAATGAGTCGTTGAGTCATCGTGGAGATTGGAATGTTGAAGTGATGTACAAATTGAGGAGAGATCTTGACCTCCCTTATATTTATTGTGAGAGTCAGCAGACATCAAGTAAACGCCCAAGAGCACATGACGACGCAACAACCAGGAAATCCATTAAGTAAACACTGGCCGAGAAGTCGGCATGCAGGGAGTCAGAAGGCTTTACTCAAACTCCAGGAGAGATGAATGCAGAAGGGTGCCCGCATCAGTTGTCTGGCTATGGTTGGCTCTTTGGCGGCCCTCGGGAGCTGTTCTGTTGCCGAGGAAGCCTCATCCATTGCAGTGCCTGAGCTGCCGCTTACGCCGCTCATCGACGGAATCGTAAATGAGCGAGACACTACCTCAACCGAGCATCGGCGCGATATCCACAAACTTCTGCTGCTCCGCGCTCTCCACTGTGGCGAACGTCATCACCAGCGAGTTCAGATTGTCCTCGCTGTTGCACTCCGGTGCGCGGCCTTCGTGAATGGACGAGATGAACTCGGTCAGGATGCCCTTCTGGCCATCCTCGGCAGGCTTATCGAGCGTCACCTCTTCGCGGCCTTCGTTTTTGGTCTTGTGACCGTGGGTGATAAATACCTGGGAACCTTCCCAGGTGATGCTTCCTTCGTTGCCGGCGATATGCCAGTCACCGTTGTAGGTAGTCCGGTGGCCCTTGGCACAGCCGAGCGCGTGATGAGTGGCGATGAGGCC
>JASLXP010000107.1 GCA_030740295.1 Planctomycetota bacterium | reverse complement strand
CAAACCAAAGAAGGCACCATTCTCTCCGACGACGAGAGAGGCCAGCTCGCCGCCGTCTTTGTCCACAAGCGATATCTCGGCGCACGCACCTTCGTAAGACCAGGCGAGCAATTCGGCTTCCACTTCGCCCGTAGATATCGGCTCAATAGGAATCGTGACCGAAGCCAATTCGTCTTTGCCCATGCTGTCGTCTTTGAGCTCCAGACAGCGGTCGCGCACCATCTCCTGCCCTTTGGGTTTCGGTCGATAAACAACGGTGGGCTCGTCGATCACGCGGGCCGAGCACGATGGCCCGGCCTCCAAGTGCAGACCGTCCGGCAACTGTCCTTCTTTCACGTCCTCCAGGCCCTGCCATAGGCTGTAAGTCACTTTCGCGTCCTTAGGGAGTTGCTCTCCTCTCGTTTCCGGCAGGTTGAAAACTTTCAGGTCATCGAAACACATGCCGTCGGACCAGGTGTAAAGGCCAATGCAAGTGCCCTGCGCGGTCGTGAGCTTGTCTCGAAGGGCGTGATACTCCGGGTCCTTCACAGAAAAAACGGCTCTCCCGTCGACGAACATCTGCAGGAGCGAATCAGCCTTCTGCACCACCACCCGCCATTTTTGCCCGGCTTTCGGCAGGGGTGACTTCGCCTGTTGGGTCATGGAGCGACGTTTCCTGACCAGCACGTTGTATTTGCTGTAACCGCCTGCAAAGTGAAACCCATAGATGTCTTCGTATCGGAAGTTCGGCAGCGGCACGCAGAGGAACGCGCTGCGGTCACCGGGATTGGTCGACCACGCGGTGTACTCCAGTCGGAAATTGCTTCGCAGATTCTTATCGAGAACGATCTCCGCCGGGCCGCCTTTGCCGAACAGATATCCGTTGTTGCCACCTTTCTCGAAACGAATCTCCCACGTTCCCTTCCGCACGCACCAGTTCAGCTTGGCCCGGTCTTCCGACTTGATGAATCCCTGGGCAAAGGAGTCCAGCTTCTTTCGGTCAAAGGCATCCTCGAAGACAAGCTTCGCCCCATCGGGCAAACGAGCGTCCTGCCCGGAAACCGGCCACTGAGCCAAAGTGAGGAGGACCAGCGATTGAACGAACTTCTCACTCATGGTGTGACTCGAACGTGATCGCCCCTGGCGAAACTGTGTCGCTGGTTGAAAGAGCATGGGACCGTGCAGCAGTCACGGGGTTGTGGCAAAGCTCTCGACGACATCCCAATTGACGGTGTTCCACCATGCGGCACTGTAATCCGGTATCCCGTCTGGGAGTTCGGATAGTAGGCATGTTGCCAGACGTCGTAAACCATCTTGACGTTCACGGACTCCTGAATCGTTCGAACAGCGCATATTCTCTGGCTCAGATTCAGCCTTCCCTTTAGCCATCATGTTCAGCGCAGTAACCTCCCAGTCCCTCAACTTCCGCAGGAATTCCTTCAGTTTCAGGCCGCTAAAGGAAGGGCTGGACGGCGAAAGGCTGCGGATGGATTTGGCCAGCATCCTGTGTAGATTCCCATACTGGTGTTGAAATCATCATTCCAACACGGAGTCAGAATGTCTGGCACAAAAATCGACAACCGCGACTGGTCTCTATTATCTTTCGAAGAACAACTATTTCAGTTGGAGGTCGAAGGTTACCTCGTTATTCCGGACCTCCTGCCAGCTGAGCACCTGGAACTGTTGAGGGCCGAAACAAGCAAATTAGAGACTAGAGCCGTCGACTACAGTGTGAATCAGCAAGTCCGATCAGATCTTCATCGAGGAGGCGGCGAAATAACTAGATTAATCGCTCATCAGCCGACGACTGAGTTTCTGGCGCGTGTCTTTGGCGACGATGTCGTTTTCATGTCCTGCGTCTATGCTCGCTCTGAACCGGGCCATCCAGGAATCAGTATTCATACGGACGGCCAACCGTATGGGTCAGAAATCTTCGGTTACGAAGGCAGCGTTCCGGTAATGATTCGCGTTCTCTACTACCTCCAGGATCTGACACCTGAGGTGTCCCCGTTCCGCGTTATACCGCGATCGCATTTATCTATGCACGCGGATGGAAATCCATATCTGCGCTATGAGGACCATCCGGAGCAGGTCATAGTGACTCTCAAGGCCGGCTCCGCAGTTTTTCTCAATCACAGAGCCTTTCATGGTAATTCTCCAAATGGCGGGGATTACGCGAGAGAGATGCTCGCTATTGGCTACCGTCCAGCCTGGGGAGGGCCTGTGAAGGAAGTCGATGACTGGACTGATGAAGACCTGAGAGAACTTCCCGAAGAAGTCCTTCCTTTTTTCATTGACCCTAATATCTCAAAGATCGATTTCCATGGCAGCAACAAGCCGGCCGGTATGAAAAGCGAGGCGCGCGGGATCAATCCAAGCCGTTATGGGAAACATTAGAGTAAACCAGCCAGTGAATAGACCCCATATCCTCTTGCTGATGGCGGATCATCTGAGACGGGACTGCCTGAGTGCTTACGGCAGCCTTCCCGTCAGAACGCCGAATCTGGACGCTTTGGCGGATGAGTCCGTTGTTTTTGAAAACGCCTATTGCGCCACTCCGCTCTGCACACCGACCAGGGTCTCGATGTACACCGGCAAGTATCCGCATGTTCATGGAGCAGTTGCGAACACGCTCCCGGCTACGGTGACCGGCCCGGAGCACGAAACTTTGTACGAACGGCTGGACAAGACTGGTTACGGGATCACGCATGTAGGCGTTCATCATTGCCGATTGAGCCCTTCCGTTGAAGAACGAGTGCCTGCCGGAATTTTTGAATCGATGAAGGATTGGGCCGAAGCATGTCCAGTGTCCTCCGAACGGAGTTTTACTAATTCTTTCAGATTTCCATGTAACGCAGGCTTCGATTCGGATGGCAATCCACAGGTAAAGATGTTCCCGGCACCAAGGCGGATCAGGAATCCCTATCCGGCAGAAGAATTCCTCGATGTATGGTGGTCACACAGAATGGAGGAGCGGATTCAGGAAACTGATTTCAGCAAGCCGCAATATCTTGAGGCACTATTTTGGGCGCCGCACCCTCCACTCGATGTTCCGGAGCCCTATTTCAGTATGTATCCGCCTGAAAACATTGTATTGCCTGAGACGGTGGGCCAGTGGCATGAAGGGCAGCCGGCATCGTTGCTCCAGCAGACCTGTGGCCAGATCGGCTCGGCCTGTACGCGAGCCGAGTATCCTGAGGTCTGGAGCGCCTATTTCGGTCTGGTCACTCTCGTTGATGACTGCATCGGGCGCGTGATAGATGCTCTGAAAAAGCGCGGCGTATGGGATGATTGCGTTGTCGTATTTGTTCAGGACCATGGCGATATGCTGGGCGAGCATCACCTGTTTCAGAA
This sequence comes from Planctomycetota bacterium, assembly GCA_030740295.1. Next base: position 7,699 of record JASLXP010000107.1, on the reverse strand, counting down.
GCACTGCCACTATGAGCCGGCATCTCATCTGCCACTATTAGTAAAAACTCCCGAAAATCATTCGGGCCGAAGGGATGACTTCGCAAGTGCCATAGACTACTGCGCGACTATCTGCGATTACGCCGGTGTTGAACCGCCTGCCGGCAACCAGGGATTATCCTGGAGACCCGCGATTGAGGGTCAGCACTCCCTGGACAGAGAAGCTGTATTCATGGAATACAACGGAGATCATGGCTCCACACTATTTCCGTCGAGATGTATCGTCTCCCGATTAAATGGGAACCGGTGGAAATACATCTACACCAAAAACGATATTGATGAACTCTATGATTTAGATGCAGATCCAAATGAAACGCGCTCTCTTGCGTCATCCGCCGATCACAGTGCGATTCGTAATGCGCTGAGAAGTTCGCTCCAGGAATGGATGACACAGACCGGCGATGCAGTAAGAGTACAGGCCGCCGGGAACGGCTGATTCTTCAGTTCGCCTTTAACCGCCTGACACCAAAAGACGCGCGCACATTATTCGCAGCAACCAGAAGGTCCGGCTCACTGCTCAGAAAATCGATCAGTTGCCCTGTGGAGCAGCCAAGCAGAGAACCGCATTCGCCGACGCGGCCTCTGGTGGCCTGCAACAGATCTAGGATGTGGCTGACAACCAATGACCAATGCGGATTCTTCTTATTCACCCGAAGCCGATTCGAAACGTCCTGATATTTGGACACCAGCTTAATCTTTCTGTAATTCTCGACATTCAGGTCCGTGCGGATCTGAAGTGCTATCGATTGACGCATTCGTCTGAGGGCGCGGGTCCGGTTTTCCTCCCTGGATCGGCTTTCGGTAGCCTTCGCCACGACACCCGAAGGCACATGCGTCAGCCGGACCGCCGATGAGGTCTTGTTGCGTTTCTGCCCGCCCGGCCCTCCGGAACGAATGAACTCTTCTTTGCAGTCCGAAAGGAGATCTCGGTCGGACAGTCCGAGCCAGGGTTTTTCGTGCGCAGACATTATGTATTCGCTTCAATGATTCGAGAGGCTTCGAGGAGGTCTGCCGCAATGAAGTCCGCCTTTGTTTCGGCCTTTGATTCGCAGAGCCGAATGGTACGGCATCCCGCCTTCTGGCCTGCTTCAATGTCAGTCTCGGAATTGCCGATCATGAAAGAGCGATCCCTGTCCAGGCCATGTTTGGCAGCGGCCTTCAGAAGCATGCCAGGCGAGGGTTTTCGATCTTCCGAAACACGACGGTACTCCGGCAGTTTCGCCTCGGGGTGAAAGGGGCAGAAGAATGCATCGAGAAACGAGATTCCGGACGGTTCAAACAGTTCAAAAAGACGGGACTGCACCTGATGGAAGTCCTCCTCGGTAAAGTAGCCCCGCCCGATTCCCGATTGATTCGTGACGATGACCAGCGCAAACCCCATGTCCCGCAGACGGCACAATCCCGCCACAGCATTCGGAAGAAGTTTGATTTCGTCAGGATCGCCGACGTAGGGAACGTCAACATTAATCGTTCCGTCTCTGTCAAGGAAGACTGCGGGGCCTGGTTTGGAATCGGAACCATCGCTCATTTCATACCTTGCCTTTTCGTTTTGCAGGTGAAGCCGCGCCAGATACCTAGAATGCGTGGCTCAGACCTGAATTGAACTCAAAATGTTGTCAGGCAGCGATTGTGCTTGCCAACTGAGCAATAGCAGACATTACAGACCATAGATGCCGTCGATTCAAAAGATACCAATTGAGAAAAAGATCATTGGCGGAATCGCCGTGCTCGTCGCGATGGGAGCATTCATGGCGGCCAGCAGAATAGATGTTCGTTCGAAAAACCCGGAGGCGTCACCGGTTGAACATACAACGGCCCCCTCGAAGGCAGACGCGCCGCCTGGCATGGTGTGGATACCTGGTGGCACATTTATCATGGGCGCGTTCGAGCCTGGCTACAACGAAGAAGGCCCTCCACACGAGGTGACGGTGGATGGCTTCTGGATGGATGAACACGAAGTGACGAACGCGCAGTTTGCCAGATTTGTTGAAGAGACAGGTTATGTGACGACTGCTGAGAGGCAGCCTGAGCCAGAGGATTTTCCTGGCGTGCCACCTGAGGAGCTTAAAGTGGGCTCAGTCTGCTTTCGCAGGCCCGATCGAGAGGTAACAGACAAATCCAATTTTCTGCAGTGGTGGGAATATAAGGAGAACGCGAATTGGAGACAGCCGGCCGGACCCGGCAGCAGCATCAAAGGAAAGGAAGACCTCCCGGTTTTGCATGTCTCCTGGTTTGACGCGACCGAATATGCGAAATGGTCGGGGGGACGTTTGCCGACTGAGGCCGAATGGGAATGCGCGGCCCGCGGCAAAATGAAAAGCAAACGTTACGTCTGGGGCGACCACAAACTCATCGATGGCAAGTGGCCGGCGAACACGTGGCAGGGCGACTTCCCGAACGTAAACAACGGGGATGACGGTTTCCAGGGCCTGGCGCCGGTAAAGTCGTTCGAACCGAATCCCTTCGGTCTTTACGACATGTCCGGCAATGTCTGGGAGTGGTGCTCCGACTGGTATCGGCCTGACTACTACCTCAAGAGCCCAGAGAAGAACCCGAAAGGCCCAAAGGACAGCTACGACCCATCAGAGCCCAACATTGCCAAGCGCGTCATGAAGGGCGGCTCCTACCTCTGCTGTGATTCTTACTGTACTCGATACCGCCCCAGCGCGAGGGACAAGAATTCACCGGACACAAGTACGAATCACGTAGGGTTTCGCTGCGTCAGGGATCCATGAGATCGCTACCCGGTCCCTCTTGTATAGCCTTGAGCACGTGCCTCCTCCATCGCCTTACGCAGCTTCAGGCCCAGCTCGAGCGCCTCGCTATGTTGCCTGACAGGTTCCGCAGGTGTCTTCAAAAGATTGGCTTCGACGATGGACATATCGAAGCCGTACTCTTCCGCGGCCTTCCATGCCGGGCCTCTACTCGACCTGTCTTTGGTGGTCTGAGTATCGAGTTCCTTCATATTCCTTCTTTCTGAGGTTATCGTCGAACTATATGACTGACTCAGTGACGCAATCACGGTTGGATTGTCTTATCGTTAGGATGCTTCACATGCAATGTCTTTGCACACTCATCTTACGGCAGCCTTCGGCCGCAACCGAGGATTAAGAGGTGTTCACGCACACCGCGCAGAAGTTCAGCAGTAAATCTCTAATCACGTGACCCATGGCCAAGCACATTCCCCCATCGACCGAAGTTCGTGAAGAGGCATTACGCCGGGCCCGGAGGATGGCCGAGGGACTCTACCCGCACCAGATTGAAGGCATCGCCTTTTTGCTGGCACGACGCCGCGCCATCCTGGCCGATGACATGGGGCTTGGAAAGACCCGACAGTCCGTGGTCGCTCTTACGGAATCCGAACCGGTCGGGCCGTACCTGGTGGTCTGTCCTGCCTCGGTAAAGCGAAACTGGGCCCGTGAGATCCTCATCGTCAAACCAGATGCAAAGCCAACCATCGTCGGCCCGGGAATGCCCCCCGACCTCGGTTGGAAAGACTGGGTAATCATCAATTACGACATTCTCGGCAAACACGCAGACGCGCTCAAGCTGCATGGCTGGTCGGGTATGGTTTTCGATGAGGCCCACTACCTGAAGAACTATCGAAGCAAGCGGAATCAGCTTTCCAACAAGCTGATCAAGTCAGTCAACACAGACCCGATGATTCACGCGCTCACGGGCACTCCCCTGACCAGCCGTCCCCGAGATCTCTTTCCGCTTTTGCAGCTTGTGCAGCATCCCATGGGCAAGAGCTTTCTGACTTTTGCCCGTCGATATTGCGCTGCCTACAAAGGCGAGTATGGATGGGTCACCGACGGCGCGAGCAATCTGGGTGAGTTGGCCGTGCAGCTTCACGGCATCATGATCCGCCGCAACAAGGACGAGGTATTGGATCTTCCGCCGAAGTTCCGCACGTGGCTCGAGGTGGACGTCCCGCCTGGCACGGCGAGAGAGATTCGCGGTTTTATGCACGCGCTGATGCGTTTATCACTCAAGAATCGAGAGCAGGGAAGTTCCACCGAAAAGCTGACGGAAGAGGAACTGCAGGCTCGGAGAAGGCGCCAGGGAGTGTTGCTCGGAGGGCTCAGTACCGCGCGCCGAAAACTGGCCACAGCGAAGGTGCGCAGTACCTGGAATTTCGTCGATGGTGTCATCGAGCAGGGCGAGAAAGCGATCATCTTTTCCTGCTACAAGGAGGCCGTTCTGCGCCTGCGCGAGCATTACGAAGAGATTGGAGTGGCCATCGAGGGGGACACACCGCCCGCTCAACGGCAGGACATCGCCGATCAGTTTCAACAGGACGAAGACGTCCGAGTGCTCATCGCAAACATCCAGGCCGGCGGCACGGGCCTCAACCTGACGGCGGGGAGGCAGGTGGTTTTCAATGACCTCGACTGGGTGCCCGCTAATCACTGGCAGGCCGAAGACCGCGCCTGCCGCATCGGCCAGACACAGTCGGTGAACGTGACCTACATGATTGGCGCTGACACGATCGATGAGTTCGTCCGTTCCGTGCTCATATCAAAAGCGCACATGGTCGATCAGCTCGTCGAAGGCAAAGCTCTCGAAGAGGACGTCAACGCAGACGTCCTGGGTGAGCTCAAATCCATCATGCGTACCATCGGCCCAAGCCTGGGTAACCTGCCAGAGGATGAATTCAACGAGCAACGTGTTGTTGCCCTTCTCAAACAGGCGACTGAGACCTTTGAGGATCAGAATTCCGATCTCTTGAATCAGGCCCGCAGGCAACAGGTGCCCTATTCTGCCGAGGCCCTGTCCGCGCTGGCCAAAGTTCTCTCCGGACCTGAGAAAGATATCTACCAGGTGGAGAGTTCAAAGAAGGACAAGTTCTACCGCCTGGAGGTGGTCGGCCCTGACGTCATCTGCAACTGCCCTGGCTTTGATTTTCGTGGAGCATGCAAACACTCTCGCGCCCTCAAGGAAAGCCTGGTGGCGGGAGACAGCCTGCCAGAGGGATTCGAGCCCGTGGCCGACTGACCTCCAACCGCCGCCTGCGTACCTTGCCGACCTCGCCAGAGCCCGGACGAGGCCGTCACGCTGTCTCGAAGAGGACATGTTGATTTTGCGCCTGCCAATCATTCCAACCCGATAGCCGCCTCTGCCACGCGCCAGCGCCAGTAATCCAGAGTGCTCTTGTCCCAGTTGTTGGCTTTGTCGAGATAGTCTTCGCTGACGGCTGCTTTGAGCTCTTTCATGACAGCCGCAGCTTTCTTCGCTACATCTGAGTCTTCCTTCCCGGCCTTTCTTGCGGCCGCCAACTTTTCTTCGAGCAATTGCAGGTATCGGAAATCGTCCACTCCCTCTCGCAAGGTCAGCATGCCGATGGAGGGGAGGATCTCCCAGTCCGGGGTGAAGTGGCTGTCACACGAAACACGCCGGCCCACCGGGAGGGCAATGAAGGGATCGCCGGAATCGCCGTCATACGAAAACGACCATTGTGCACGGGTGATCGCGTCCACACGCCAGGGATAGAAACCGTAGCTGAATCGTGACGATCCCATGTTGTAGAGCCCAAGGGTGGCGCCCTTGGCACGGAGTTCGGCGATGGTTTCTCTTGTTACGGGATATGCAGAATTAGGGAGAACGATGTCTGCCTCCGAGAGATACTCCCGGGCGATGCTTACTTTTAGCGTGGAAATGCATGTGCGGAAACCACCGGGCACCTGCTTGCGGATTCTGTTGAGGGCCTTCAATAGCTCGCGGCCGTAGCGTGCGCCCTTCGTACCGTGATTGCCAAGCTCATCCTGAACATAGAATACCAGCTCCGGATAACCGTTTGCCCGCATTTCCCTGTAAAGCCACTGAACCATCTTCGACATCTGCTCGATCGCCTGGTCGGTGAACTTGATGTCCTCCATTTTCATTTTGTGGATTGCGCCTCGAGACAGGAACCCTTCGCACTTGGGAAAAACCTGCGGGCCGCCGCAGTAGTAATGAAAAATGCTGTCAGAAAAATTTGGAATGGATTTAGATGTTTCGAATGACTCTTTCCAGATTTCCCAGGCCTCGGTTGGCACTACCTCGCCGTCTTTAAATTCAAGCGGCCACCACGGCAGGCTGTCGTAGAGACCGGTGAAACCCTGGTCCGCAAAGAACTGCATCCGGGTTCGCAGGACCTTTCGCATGAGCTCGCGAGGAAGCATGCGTGCGGTTCGGAATGGACGAAATGTGGTGCTTCCCAGGTTGCCGGCATACACACCCGCGCGAAGTCTGGCCACGGGAAGCCGCAACGGGAGCACGCGTACCTGGACGGGTAACGAAGCGTTCAGGCTATTAGCCTCAAGTTTCAGTTGTCCACTGTAAGAGCCGGGCTTCGCGTCTTCCGGTACATGGAGATCGACCCAGAAGCCACGAGTGAGTTCCTTCTCCCAGCGGTCGGGCATCCAGGGCATTAGAAAAAATGGCCGAACTCCGTAACCGCCCTGCACCGGGTACTCGCCGTATCGGATGTATCGAATATCGAATGCGGCACCTGAAATGATTGCGTTGCCATCACCGGTCAGATCGGTGGCCGTCAACTTTATTGGGCCCGACACATCCTTCAGCGGCGTGACCGCAATGGTGCCGGCTTCACGTTCGCCAATGCTGGCGAAGAGCCGCAAGGGTCTTCCGAAGTCTCGCGGTGTCGGGCGCGTGCCGGTGCGAAGCGAGAGTGCTTCGTCACGCACGAACATCACCGCGCCGGATTCGACGATCTGCTCCGGCAAAGCCGGCATGGGATGCTCGACCGAGGAAGGCAGATATTTGAACTGTTCATTGAAAAACGCTTCCTGACCCTTTCGGAAGGCGTCTATCGCACTTTTGCCTTTCGGGTTGTCTGCCGGATAAACGAAGAGCGCGTTGATGGCTGCATAGCTCGTGGACTGAATGACCAGTTTGCCATCAGTTACCTGGACTTCCTTTTCACGCATTGGAATCCATGGGTCGATGACGGCGCTGTAAAGATTCACATCAGGATGCCAGTCCCGATAGTAGCTGTGAAAGTACCGACCATCGGGATGGTAGAACTCTTCCACGGTGCCATCCTGCCGGTATAGCTCGACACTGTTGGCGGAAATGGAGTACTGCCTGAAATGGCTGTCCGGACGATTCGCTCCGGGCCTGTTGAATGCTCCGGTAAGGACAGACACTCTGTATTTTCCGTTGGGCAGATCCACGTGGAAGGGCCAGAGCCGTGAGATGTTGTCGCGGGTGACATCATCGACCACGAGTGTGTCGCGGATGATTCGCCGATTCTGATCGAAGCCGACTGGTTTGTAGCGGGCCTTGATGAATCCGAAGCGCTGCTGTTTGGAGTACATGGTATCCGGGAATACTCCGTAGAAACCTTGGCCGACGGGTGTGGTTTTCTTGCTAAAGTCGAACTTCCAGACGTTGTCTGGTGGGGGTACGGGTGGTTGTTCGAAGGGCTTGAGATCGCTGGGCTCGGCGAAGAGCGCGGCGGAGAGAAAGCAGAGCTTCCCAAAGATTTGGACAAACAAGGAAAAGGAGGATGAACGGTCTTCCATTTGAGTGGGTTTCCCAAGGATTCGGACAAACGAGGAAAGGGCGGTTCTTGAACCCGGTGAGCTATTCGTGCTGATTCATCGTTTATTGTTTCCCGCGGCGAAAGGCGATTGCCCGATGAGTATTTCGTCCT
>JASLXP010000106.1 GCA_030740295.1 Planctomycetota bacterium | reverse complement strand
TCGCCGATGTCGCAAACCTTCTACAGGTCAGCCAGAAGACGGTCCGCCGTTGGATTGAGAAGAAAGACCTGATTGGGCACCGGATGGGCCGGCAATGGCGCATTACACCGGTTGATTGTCGAACATTCGTCCGCATTCGGCGGCAATCGTGAGGGGAGATTTGGAGCAAGGCATTCATGTCCCATCCTGTCCACGCATGCATAGTAAAAACAATGTAGTATTGAAGTATTGTGAATACATTTTATTCTACTTCATATAGTTTCAACATGAAATGTATTCATAAATGAGACTTCGTTTCTTGAATTGCCCAAGTATAACCCTTATGTACATTAATGTCCACGGAAGAGAGGGCGAAATGAGTGATCAAATCGGAAGATCCGAGACCTTGGTTGACGTACTGCGTGCGATTGAAGCGGATGCGAATCTGTCAAAAAACAGAAAGAGGGCCGTCGCGACGCACCTTCGAACCTTTGCCCGCGTGCAAGGAAACTCGGTCCGATAGAAGTTGCCGAAGTAGTTGATCCAGCCCCGAATATGCATATTCGCAAACTTAGCCAGATCTTCCAGAGCTTCGTTACTGCGCAAGTGAAGCGACCAGCGCCGGATGGTCCGGCTGATGGCCGTCAACGCTTTTCGACTGGCGGCGGGCAGGAACCCATGCGTATGAATACGACCGAGCCACACCGTCTTTCGTGCCCGGAATGTAAATCCCAGAAAATCAAAAGACGTATGGGCATAGTCGCCTCGCCGGTTGGCATCCTTGCAATAGACGATCTTCGTCTTCTCGGGGTGCAGTTCCAGCTTGCAGGCCGCAAAGCGATCCCGCAACACACAGCGTAAGGCCTGTGCCGCCTCGGCGCTCTTACAGTGACAAACGATGTCGTCCGCATAACGCTCGAACGGGATGTGTGGATAGTTCCGCGTCATCCACATATCGAACGCATAGTGCAAGAGCAGGTTGGCCAGCAAGGGACTAATAACCCCACCTTGCGGCGTCCCCGCCCTACGCGGTACGACCCGGCTATCTTCCATTTGAACGGGCACCTTCAACCAGCGCTCGATGTAGAGCAGCACCCAGGGACAGCCCGTATGGTGACGGACGGCCTTGAGCAACAGTTCCCAATCGATGCTGTCGAAGTAGCCTTTAACGTCAATGTCGAGCACGAAGTCATACCGCCAGCAACGTTGGCGGGTCTGACGTACGGCATCGATCGCCGATCGACCGGGCCTGTAGCCATAGGAATCGGCATGAAACACCGGTTCCAAACGCGGCTCCAGATTGCGGCGGACGACTTCCCGAGCTATGCGATCCACGACCGTCGGAATGCCCAACGGGCGCGTGCCGCCATCAGATTTTGGAATATCGACCCGTCGCACCGGCAACGGAAAATAGCTCCCCGAAGACAGCCGGTTCCAAAGCTTATAGAGGTTGTTCGAAAGATCAGCCTCAAAGTCTGCAATCGTCTGCCCATCTACACCAGCCGCTCCCCGGTTGGCCTTCACACGCTTGAAGGCGTCCCAGACGTCTCTCTTGGAGATATCGAACGGCTTTGCCTCGCCCACAGGCTCCTCCTGTTACCAGTTGGCCAATGGCCTTGGCTGAACAACGCAGCCCCTTCGGTCCAGTCCCATTACGGGACCTTCAACCCTACTACGGGCTGCTCCGCCCCTGTGCTCCGCATCGGTACTCCGGTCCTCGCGGTGGTAGCCACTTGTGACCGCTCCCTTCGCATCGGAACGACAGGTTCCCACGTTCCATACAAGAGCCTGGTTGAGCTTCGCGCCACCTACATGCCGGATGCCGCTCGGGCGGACTTCAGGACAGCCCCCGAACTGATCCCGGAGGAAGGGTCACCCCCCGGTTCTGACATCGTCTAATCCGCTTTCGACACTTCAGCAGTGGTTCGCTTGCGCTCGCCTCTCTCAACCGTGCCTGCCGGGATCACGTCCCGGCGTTTCCGCAACGCTCACAACCATCGCTCTTTACGACAGCAGCTTGCGGTGGCTTGGGATCAGTCCCTGACGACCGAACCCAAAGGGCCCTCCTTCATCTCTCGTACACTTACGCGCCCCAGATACTCTTGCGACGCTCGTGGCACACGACCCGAAACGGACCTGGTAAACGCTGATGCTGGGCTTGCTCGTTAGCGTGTACGTTAGTCGGAGCGGGTGTTCGACGCCAGCGGCGTAGCCTTGCGGTTAGAGGCCAACACGTAACTTTAATTCGCAGCTATACCTTCGGAAACCGAAGAGTCTTTGCCGAAGTTCTCGATGAGCCGCCAGTACCTCTTATCCGGCCGGATCGACGACATAGAGATGTAGAGAATGTCGCCCGG
>JASLXP010000105.1 GCA_030740295.1 Planctomycetota bacterium | reverse complement strand
CGAAAGGGAGGTAACTATCGGAAATGAAGCCACTGTTGAGAACGTAGTTGTTGTATGGCGTGACCACCCATATCAGAGTGGCACCCAGAAGCCCTACGATTATGGCGTGGACCGCACGCGCCCATGGACTGCCTCCGCCTTGGGCGTTCTTTCCTGAACTCATTGCATTTCCAACCACTTCTTTGGCGCAAGACGCCGACGCGGCGGAGACTTTTTGTAAACTCGAGCCTCTGGCTGAAATACTTGCCTTCGGCTGTTTGCAAACGCTCCGGCTCGTTTCGGCACTTTGTGTAGCACTGTGAGAAGAATACGTCAAGCAACATTGTTTCAGCCCGGATTTCCCATTTGATCTTTCTCATCTGGCCCGATGATTGCTCTGAAACACCTGTGGAATATGGCTGTAGTTCACTTCCAGTTGAGCAGATCGGAGGAATTCAATGGGTGAGAGCAAAAAGAGGACTTTGCTGGTCGCGTTTGACAAGAGCGTGAAGTTAGAATTTCACGGCGCAAAAATTAGTAGCGATGCCGGGCTGATGCTGCATAGAGAGTTGGATGAAGTTCTCGGGCTAACGGAACAAGCCGAGGACTTCCTGGGGGATATGCGAACGGGCAGGAACACACAGCACACGTTGACGGCTCTGCTTCAACCAGTTTGGAGACTTGGAACGGGCGATGCTGCGCGAAGGCAACGTCCACAGTGCAGACAACTGGCAATCTGTTCTCGAACCGGTTGTCGAGCGATACCGACAACAACTTCTCGAACGCTTCTTCCGTGGCGATGCCGCGTTCGCCAACCCAGACATCTATGAATACCTGGAGAGCGAGAACTTCGGCTACGCCATTCGCCTTCCCGCCAACGAAGTGCTCTGCCGTAAAGTCGAGCACTTGATGACGCGTCCGGTTGGAAGACCGTCGCACAAGCCTAAGGTGTTCCATCACGCTTTCAAGTATAAGGCGCAGAGTTGGAAGCGACCACGACGAGTCGTCGCGAAGATTGAGTGGCATGCGGGAGAGTTGTTCCCTCGAATTGGATTCATCGTGACCAACCTGACCTGGCGCTCCAAACGAGTCGTCCAGTTCTACAACAAGCGAGGGACGGCGGAACAATGGATCAAAGAGGGAAAGATCGCACTGACCTGGACACGGCTTTCCTGCCATGAGTTTCGTGATAACGAAGTGCGGCTCCAACTTTTCGCTTTGGCCTACAACCTTGGCAACTTCCTTTGCCGCTTGGCTCTGCCGCGCAAGATCAAACACTGGTCGTTGACCACTTTACGAGAAAAGGTGATCAAGATCGGCGCGAAGGTAATCCGGCGCTCACGGTACGTGACCTTCCAGTTGGCGGAGGTGGCGATCAAGCGTGAACTCTTCGATGCGATCCTGAAGAGAATTGGTCAGCTGCGACTGTTGCCGCGAGCGGCATGACAGGGCTGAGGCGCGAAAGGACCAACATGAAAAGTGATCTCACGGGAGAGTTACGCCCAGGAGACGGAAAATGCGGCAATCAGGCGAACCAAGACGCTGCAAGAGGTGTCGGTCACAGCGAAAACCGTACGCAAATGCCCGCCGGGCCCAGGTTTCTTTTGACTCTCAGCCCAGACACGCTCAGAATCTTAGCAGTTGGAACGGAAAGAGGACTCCATGGGAGCCCAAATGGGAAATATCGGATTAAAAGCTACCGAAGAAATTTGCCTCGGGGGAAAGGGGCTGAAAGGACTGAGATGGTTGCCTCATAATTGATGTTACCGAGTAGCGGGGAGGCTGCCATGGGGGAAACGATGAATTATCGTTCGCGAGAGGATTACGTCAGGACCCAGCGCGCGCGTTACTGCCGCGCCACAAGGGATGGGAAAAGCAGAATTCTCGATGAGGGTTGCGCTATGTTCGGTTTGCATCGCAAGTCGCTGATACGCTGCTTTGGGCGACCAGCGCGCAGGAAGGGGCGCCGGCGCCGTGCTTTTTACCATTTCGCCTCGACAGTGAATGCATTTCATTTTGGCAGCCTTCTTTGTTCAACAGAAAAATCCGTTTCCGACTGTTCCGACTACTCCCTAAGTCGCCTCATATACTCTGTCGCGTCTTCCTTGATTTGGTCGGGGGTCTTCTTGGGCGAGAATAGGGCCGAGCCTATCCCGAGACCTACGGCTACGGCGAGGTAGTCGCGGGCGTTGTCGAGGTTGACTCCGCCGACGGCCATGATCGGATGGGGCAGGACGGCCTTGAGGTCCTTGATGTAGCCGGGCCCGAGTGCGCGGGCGGGGAAACACTTGAGGAAGTCGGCCCCCGCCTCGACGGCGGAAAACGCTTCGCTGGACGTGAAGAAACCGGGGATCGAGATAAGGCCGCGCTCTTTTGTGCGGCGCACGACTTCGCGGTTGAAGTTCGGCGAAATAATATAGGCCCCGCCGGCGTCGGCCACCTGGTCCACCTGGTCGGCGCTGAGCACCGTGCCCGCGCCGATATGGACTCGGCCGTCGTCTTTGAAGCGCTCAGCGGCTTTGCCGATGCTGGCGATCGGGTCGGGAGAGTTCAGCGTTGTCTCGACGAAACGCACCCCGCCGGCAACGAGTGCCTCGCAGACTTCGATAATCGTGTCTGGCGTCACCCCGCGGCAGATGGCGATAACGGGCGCGGCCTCGAGGTCTTTGCCAAACTGCTCGATAGTGCTGGGTGCCATGGCGTGTCTCCGTATCTGTTTGGCTTCGTCTCGCAATGGGAAAAGAATGGCCAGGGCACACTATTCTATTCCGGACCGCATATAGCTTCGAGCCAGGAAAGCGGCCTAGTCTTTGTCTTCTTTTTCCTTGTTTTTTTCCTCTTCCCACTTTTTTTCACTGGCTATCATCTGCTTGTAGCAAAGAATGTTGTCG
>JASLXP010000104.1 GCA_030740295.1 Planctomycetota bacterium | reverse complement strand
AAAAGACCCGTGGTGCCTGCCGATTTCTATCCCGTCGTTGCGCAGATCCCGTCGAAGGACTACAAACTCATTCTCAGAAAGGTAGAACGATGTGAACTGATAGTGCCCACGAGTGACGAGCCCATGGTGCCGATAGATCGTGGTGTTGACGGCAGTGCTGGCGTAACCGTCACCCAGCTCGACCACGCTCGATGGCTTCAGTGATTCCAGTTTTTCCATGTGAGGGTCTCGGGTATTGAGTAGTTGGCATGTGCGTACATGCTCTCACGCCTTATCATGACGCTACAGATCACGCGGCCACCGGTGTTCGAGGCACACTTAGTCGATGGATAATAGTCTCGAAACGCTCTGTCTGACACCGTGTCCGAGGAAAACGCTCATGACCGCAATAGCCAGACTCACATCAATGATGGCGGTGCTGGTGGCTTCCGCAGCCTGCGGCGAGCCGTCGGGCTTTACTATTGGTGGTCATGAGTTCGACCGCGGGAATGTCAACGTCAGCTTCCCTGGCCAGAGCTACGCGGGGAAGTTTCCCTGCATCTGGAATGGCGGCAAGTACCCCAACCAGGCCGAATACGATATCGATTTTCCCGTGAGCGCGGATTACACGTTCCTGGCCCTTTACACCGCGGCTGGGTCGCGGGCTGTCGATATTTATCTCGACGGCAAGAGAATTCATACCGGTCTCGACAGCGTCACGGGCAACTGGAACACGGACAGCGCCAAATGGGAAAAGCAGTGCACCTTTCGCGTCACCAAAGGCAAACATACGATCAAACTCCAGCGGCAGGAGTACATGCCCCATATCTGCGCCTTTCGGCTGGAATCGTCAGCTCCCTTCCCTGATGGATGGAAGCCGGCCAAGAGAAGCGACAAGACCTTTGACTGGCGCGGCGGAAGTTCCCAGTTCACTATCGAGGCCCACGAATACGACCGCGGCAACGTCCGGACGAGTCTGAAAGGCCAGTCATACGCTCGGAAATATCCGTGCATCTGGAACGCGGAGAAATATCCCAATCAGGCTCACTACGAGATCGAGTTTCCGGTCGACGGGGACTACACCTTCTTCGCTCTTTACTCCGCGGCCGAGCCTCGTCCGGTGGATATTCTCATCGATGACAAGAAGATTCACACCGGTCTCGCAGGGGTTACGGGCAGTTGGTATACGGACTCCGCCAAATGGGAGAAACAGTGCGTTCTGCGCATCGAGAAGGGCAAGCACAAGATCACACTGCAGCGTGTGAGTTGCATGCCCCATATCTGCTCCTTCCGTATGGAATCGTCCGTTCAGTTTCCGGAAGGATGGTATCTGAGGCGGCCCGGTCTTGAAGAGCGGAGGAAGCGAGAGGCCTTGCAGGCGAGGATGAAAGGTGCACTGGCCGCCCTCGACTTGATTGACACTGTTGCGATGCGTCGCGCGGTCGATGATCTTGCCACCAGCTTCCCCGACGAATTTTCCGAAGGGAAGCAGGTGCTCCAATTGGATGGCATCGAAAAACGCAAGGCCGATATTCGCCAACGGATCGAGAAGGGCGAGGTAAGCGCGCTCGGAGAGCTGGCGAAGCTGCAGACCGCGCAGCGGGAACTGCTCCTTGCCAATCCTCTGATCGATTTCGACAGTCTGCTGGTGGTCAAGCGGGGCGCGCGTTCGCCGCGGCTCGGACTGCCCTGCAACTGGCAGGGCAACTCCGCCCTTTCCCGCAGCGGCTTTGACGATCAGATTGGCATTCTGTCCATGGAACGGCCGGAAGGTCCACTCGGCCGGCTCTACAAGCCAAAGGGCTCGGCCTGCGTGAGCGACGTGGACTTGCACTTTGACGGGGACAAGCTGCTTTTCTCCTCCATCGGCACACAGGGCCGCTGGCAGATTTTTGAGGTGGGCGTCGACGGTAAAGGTCTGCGGCAGGTAACACCGGGCCTCTACAACGACGTGGATAACTACGACGCGTGCTACTTGCCCGACGGCAGGATCATCTTTGGCTCCACACGGTCCTTCGCCAGTGTGCCTTGCGTCAACGGCAGCACCCGTGTGGCCAATCTGTTCATCATGAACGCGGATGGAAAGAGCGTCCGCCAGCTCTGCTTCGATCAGGAGCACAACTGGTGTCCGACCGTGACACCTGACGGCCGAGTTCTCTACACGCGTTGGGAATACACGGACACGCCCCACACGCACAGCCGCCTGCTCTTCCACATGAATCCGGATGGCACGCAGCAGACCGCGTATTACGGAAGCAACTCTTACTGGCCCAACTCGATGTTCTACACGCGCCCCATCCCGGGACATCCGACGAAAGTCGTGACCATCGTCAGCGGTCACCACGGGGTCCGGCGCATGGGAGAGCTGGTCATTCTCGATCCTGCAAAGGGCCGCCACGAAGCGGATGGCGCGGTGCAGCGCATCCCCGGATACGGGAAGAAGGTTGAGCCCCTCATTGAAGACCAGCTCGTCGACCGCTCGTGGCCAAAGTTCCTGCATCCGTATCCGCTGAGTGAAAAGTACTTCCTCGCGGCGTGCCAGCCTTCGCCAACATCGCTCTGGGGCATCTATCTTGTCGACGTATTTGACAACATAGCGCTCATCCGGGAGGAGCCGGGCTACGCGCTGCTCGAGCCGTTACCGGTCCGCAAGACCCCGCGCCCGCATGTGCTGCCTGACAAGGTGGATCTCAATCGCAAAGACTGCACGGTTTTTATGAGCGACGTATATGAAGGCCCGGGACTGGAAGGACTGCCGCGAGGCACGGTGAAGAAGCTTCGCCTTTTCACCTACACCTATGATTATCCCGGCATGGGCGGCCCCCAGGGGGTCGTAGGCATGGAAGGCCCGTGGGACGTCCGCCGTATTCTCGGTACCGTGCCGGTAGAGGAGGATGGCTCTGCGATTTTCAAAGCTCCGGCCAACACGCCCATCTCCGTGCAGCCCCTCGATTCAGAGGGCAAGGCCGTACAGTTGATGAGGAGCTGGTTTACCGGCATGCCGGGCGAAGCCATCTCGTGCGTCGGCTGCCACGAAAGCCATAACGAAGCGACCCCTAACCTGCGTTCCCTGGCTTCGAATCGCGAGCCGCACGCAATCACGCCCTGGCGCGGCCCCGCGCGTGGCTTCAGCTTCCAGCGTGAAGTGCAGCCGGTGATCGACAGACACTGCGTACGCTGCCACGACGGCAAACCGCACTCTGACGGTAAGACCGTCCTCGACCTTCGCGGGACGGAATTCATCACCGATTACGAGAGCCGCTATCACGATGGCGGACGGGACGCGGGCAAATTCTCGGTGGCCTATGCCAACCTTCAACGTTTCGTTCGCCGCCCCGGCCTGGAGAGCGATATGCACGTGCTGACGCCGATGGAATTCCACGTGAGCACGACTCAGCTTCATCAACTGCTTGAAAAGGGCCATCACAACGTGAAGCTCGATGATGAGGCATGGGACCGCCTGATCACCTGGACCGATCTCAACGCGCCCTATCACGGTTCGTGGCTCACCATCGCAGGCAAGGAGCGCGTCAAGAATCCTGCCCGGCGCCGGCGCGAGATGATGAAACAGTATGCCGGCATCGATATAGACATGGAATGGACCGGGCCACTCTTTGGAAAGAAAGTTGCCCCGGTCACTCCCATGCCAGAGGCCAGCACAGAAAAGCAGACTGTTCGTGCAATCAAAGATCAGAAATCAAAAATCGAGAATCCCCCAGGCTGGCCATTCGACGCTGCCGAAGCCAGACGCCGTCAGCTCGCCGCCGGCCAGAAGACGCAACGCTCCATTGACATTGGCGACGGCATTCAGCTTTCCCTGATACTTGTGCCGGCTGGGGAGTTCCTGATGGGCAGTTTGGATGGATTTCCGGATGAAGCACCGCAGTGCCGCGAGCGCAGTGGTGCCTTCTGGATGGGACAGTTCGAGGTCACTAATAAGCAGTACACGCTCTTCGATCCCAATCACGACAGTCGCGTTGAAATTCGTCACGGGATGCAGTTCGGCGTTCGCGGCTGGCCTCTGAACCTGCCCGGACAACCGGTCGTGCGCGTCTCATGGCAGCGGGCCATCGATTTCTGCAATTGGCTCAGTAAACGAACCGGTCTGCGCTTCACCTTGCCCACGGAAGCCCAGTGGGAGTATGCCTGCCGGGCCGGTTCGGCAACCTCGTTCCACTTCGGCAACCTGAATGCGGACTTCTCGAAATTTGCCAACCTGGCCGACGTCAAGCTCCGCGACGCAGTGAGCCATCCATACAAAAAGGACAACGTCCCACTTGGCAATCCCAGCAAGTACGACGATTGGATTCCCCGTGACAACCACTTCAACGACGGCCAACTGGTTTCGGCCGAGGCAGGCAAATTCAAGCCCAATGCCTGGGGACTGCACGACATGCACGGCAACGTCTGGGAATGGACCCTTTCGTCGGCGAAACCGTATCCCTATCGAGCCGGCGACGGTCGCAATGAGATTAACTCGCGCGTCAAACGAATCGCTCGCGGTGGCTCATGGCGCGACCGCCCCCTCCGCGCCCGCTCTTCCTTCCGCCTGGCCTACCGCCCGTACCAGCGCGTGTACAACGTTGGCTTCCGAGTTGTGATGGATGTTGAGTGAGCCGCTCTAGCGCAAGTGGATACGGTGGCCAGGTTACGCATGATTTGGCGTCAGGCAGAATTGCGTAATACGCGAACGTGGTCCTCACGGCCGGGCTCTACGCGGCCGCTGTTGCTGTGCGCAACATGGTCATTGGATGGTGTCGCTGAACAGTCACATCTTACACGCCGCAGATACCTCGGAGGTGTTCATTGAAGTACCTCCAATTCTCCCACGGTACATTCGGAGGGATGAGGTGGTCGCAGCCCGGGATGGCGCCGCCATTGGCGAGCATTCCTTCCGCCCTGTCCAGTTCCACGTGAATGTCTTTCAGGGTGCCTGCCAGCATGTTCTTGTCGAGCCCTCCGATGATTCCGAGGCCCGGGAACTTCTTTTGAAATTCCTCGACGTCATTTCCGGCCTGCACTTCGAATGGGAACATCATGTTGATGCCGTGTTCCACCATGATGGGAACAAGCTGATCCACGTTGCCGTCCGTATCCACGGAGACGATGGGGATGTCATGCTTTCGGGCAAAGGCAACCGTGCGATCGTAATGAGGCATCATGAACTTCTCGACCATCTCCATGGAGATCAGCGAGCCCTGCCTGCCGGCCATGTCCTCCCACAAATGAATGTGGTCAACTTTTACCTTCTCGACCACTCTTTCGTAAATGGCGATCCAGAGGTCTGTAAATGTCTGCATCATGTCGGCTACGAGATCGGGCATGTCGTAAAAAGCATAGAGAAGTTCTTCCGCGCCCATCATGTCCCGGGCAGTGCCGAAATGCCCCCATGGGAAACTTCCGAGTTGAATGGGCGCGTCGATGTCAGCGCGGGCATCAGCGAATTCATCGAGGCGCTTGAGGCGCTCATCGAGCCGAGGTTGAAGGTGAAGGTCTTTGTAAGCCGACCAGTCCTGCTCGTTGCGGATCGGGTGCGCAATGAAGTCGGGCATGGAATGGTGGTCGCGACGATTCTTCGTGATGATTCCCCTGAAGTCTTTTGAGATGATGAATCGATCGTTCTCCTCGATTACTTCAGACTCGACATGCGGCCATGGCCCGTACTCCGCGGGAACACCATGGAAGCCTGCATCGTAGCCAAAGAGGCCCGCAGGATTGAGGTCGCTGATTCCGGATTCCGTTCGCCACCTCTCCATGGTCTCACCCCAGGGATAGAACCCGATGCCAACGCCAAAAGGCACCCGGTCTGTCGGCTGGCACAGCAAGGTGGTTACGATTCGCTCTCGGTTAGTCATGGGTTGGTCTCGTCTCGTTGTACGGTTGTTCAGGTAGTGCGGACCGTATGGCTGTTTCCGGCGCTTCCAATTGAAACTCGATGCTCGTTACTGGATTCTCGATGCACGATATTAGAGGCCACCTTCGGGCGAGTCCAGACATGGTTGAGAGGTCGCTCTTCGCCGTATTCTTCGTCTTCCACATTTTCTGCTATCACGCGGCAGAAGTCGAAATACTGCTGCACAGGCATCTGATGGGCGACACGTTGCGGGCTAGCGAAGCTTCGCCTCAAACCGTCGAGCAGCCCATCGTAGCGCTGCCCTCCAGGGCGGCGTCTTATGCGAGCCGAGGGCTCGACCGCGAAACTCCGGCCTGGAGGCCAGAGCTACAGTGCTTCACCGAAACTCGACTCATTTGTCCAGTTTTGGGGACTTGTAAACGACTAGACCCAAAACAAGTGCACTTTCCGATTCTTTTACGCCGAAGGCGTTGAACAACGTAGCCCAGGGCAAGCGCAGCGCCGCCCTGGGTATAAATGCCACCTCCCGACCTATGCCAACAGCGCAAACTCCGGCCAACCTGGAATCGGGGGGGAAGACCCCGGGTGAGTTGGTTTGGGGGGTGGGAGGTGGGGGGGGGGTGGGGGGGGGGGGGGGGGGGGGGGGGGGGGGGGGTAAAACCGCCCCGGCGGGGGGGGGGCCGGGGGGC
>JASLXP010000103.1 GCA_030740295.1 Planctomycetota bacterium | reverse complement strand
GGTCTTCAGGTCGGGACTGAGGTTGACAGCAATCCGGGTACGCACGTTCTCCACCGCCCCGGCAGGCTCGGCAGAATCGTCAATGTCACAGGGGGATGGGGCCGCTTGAGTCTTACGCGCTACCTGCCAAAAAGAATGAATCCAGCGCATGGGCAATTCCTGCCTCATCGCAGGGCCTGCTTGTCCAGTCACAGATCTGCTTAACCTCGTCAGGGCCGTTGCCCATGGCGACGCTGAACACGCCTTCGAGCTCCAGCATCGGGATATCATTGCTGCCGTCACCGAGGGTCATGATCTCCTCGCGCTCGATTTCCAGGTGAGCGGCCAACGCCAGTAGAGCCTCGCCTTTGTTTGCGTGGGGATTCATGACTTCCAGGTGATACTCCGGCCAGGTTTTGGCGAGGTAAACCTGATCTGCAAAATGAAACTGAAACAGCTCATAAAAAACTTCGCGGCGTTCGGGATGGCTCATCATGATCGTCTTGGTCGGAGACTTTCCATTGAACTGGCGCAGGTCCCCAACGTAATGAAAGGTCGAGCCGGTCTGACGATGATACTTGTCCGACCAGACGCACTGACGATCCGCGTAGAGGACGTCATCCAGGTAGTAATTCAGGTGCATTTGGTCGTTTTCCGGCGCGAGACTATTGAACCAGTAAACGAAATCCACAACGCTCTTCGCTATCTCAGGCGAAAGTGGCCGGTGGAAGATGATCTCTGCTCCCTCCTGGCGTGGAAGCTTCACCATCGCCCCGTTGTATCCGATTACCGGGCCATCCATCTCTATCCTGTCGAAGACCTGGACAATGGATTCCCCCATACGCCCTGAGGCAATGGCGATGACCGCTCCGTGATCCTGCGCGTGTCGAAGCGCTCTGAGATCCTCAGGATGGATGTTTCCCTCGTGGTCGACGAGTGTGCCGTCTACATCGATGGCGATGAGTTTATAGTCTCGTGGTGACACCGGCGAGGTGTGGCGGATGGGAGAATGGGTGTCATCAGCTTCAGACTGATGCTCAATTTGTTGCACGGAGTATCAGCAAGTGCTTTTCGGTATCGATCTGGAATTTGTATCGATTGAGAAACGACATTCCGAGGAGCCCACCGCGCTCGGGAATAGAAGCGCCTTCGATGACAAGGGCTTTTACTTTCTTGGTCTTGGCCTTGCCCACCCGCAATTCCTTCAGGGTGACAATCCGTGCCGTGTTGGTCGAGCCGTCGGCGAGCGAGACTGTCACCTTTTCAGCGCGAGACAGGCTGAGTCCGAGCTTGCGTGCCATCCATGCCGAGATCTGGACATTCGTAGCTCCTGTATCCAGGAGAAGTTTGGCCTTGTGCTTTTTGTTGATCCTGACCTCGGCGTAATAGCTGTTGCCCTCTTTCTCGAGCTTCACCGTGCGTCGGCCTGTGGCGTACTTGACGCCAGCAAAACCGGCCTTACCGGTCGCCACCGCGGCTTTGCCGGTGAGTTTGGCTGTGGCAATCGCAGCCTTCCCCGTGAGCTTAACGGCCCCCTTTGCCGCGTCCACCGCCAGGCAGGAACACAATTGTGGAAGAGCAAGAGCAACCAGTAAGACAATCAGATATTGAGAAAGCCGGGCGTACCCATGCTTATCGTCGCCCGGGACTTTAGTCACGATCTCAGGCAGAACTGGCTGTGATTCGGACATGGATGATTTGGAGTGATGGAAGATTGGAATGTCGGTGGAATGAAATGTTGGGTTGGATTCCTGGCGTTAGGGGCCCTATTTCCGATGGCATCGAACGCACCGATCCTATAACCGATTCACTTTTTACTCTCAACTGCAGGCATCGTGGATGAAGAGTGTCCCAAGGATATCGACAGATGAGGAAAAGAAGAGGCAACATGCACTCCAGTAATTCCTTAACTCAACAGTTTCATGTCAAGCCACTCACCATTCACCATTTACATCCTCCACCATTTGCATTCTCCACCATTCCCATCTTCCACCATTCACCATCCTCCACCTCCTCCCCACCTCCTCTTCCTTGCGTCCGATCCGCCCTCTACCTAGAATCCTCCGGCCAGGAAACAAGTGCACGACAGCCATCAATTCGACGACAGTATGCCTGACAGGAAGATTCAGATTACGGCCGGAATTGTCGCTATGGAAGCGACGCTCAACCATTCGGAGACAGCTAATCTGATCTGGGGATCGTTGCCCTTAGAGTCTGACGCTAAGGTGTGGGGGGATGAGGTCTACTTCGACACATCGATAAAGGCCGACAGCGAGGATCCTCTTGGAGAAGTGCCTTCCGGAACGCTTGCTTACTGGCCGCCGGGCTCGGCCTTCTGCGTTTTCTTTGGGCAGGCGCCCTACAGCCCGGTCAATGTTTTTGGTCAGTTGGACGGCGAACCCCGCGATTTTGCGGCAGTAAGAGATGGCGATAAGGTGAATGTAGAAAAAGTTGGCGAGTAGTCACCCACACATCATTCAATATGGCTTCTTCAAAAGACGACCTAATCCAGAATATTGTAGAGATGCAGCAGGAGATGATGCAGACGTTCCAGGATTTCCTGGTCACCACGCAGCCCCTGCCTTCCCTTAACGCCGAGGTCTGGCGCCCGCCGACCGATGTGCTGGACAACGACGACAGCATTGTCGTGACCCTTGAGATTCCGGGCGTCGGTCCCGAGGACATGCAGATCGCGGTTGAAGATCAACGACTGATCGTTCAAGGCCGGCGCAAACGGCCGGCAAGGAAACAGAAAATGCAGTTTCAACAGATGGAGGTGAATTACGGCCAGTTTCAACGCACTATCGCGCTTTCATCGCCCGTCGATGAAGACAATGTCCAGGCAAATTACAGTGGTGGCTTCCTCGAAATCCATCTACCAAAAGTCGCCGTGAAAAAGGCGACCAGAGTCGTCATCAGAAAGTCTCAAAGAAAAAGCCGGCCAGAAAGAAGAGATCCAAGCGCCGAACAGAGCAGGCCTGAAGATGAACGATTTCTGGACCACCGTTGTCACCATTCTGGTTCGCGCCCTCAGCTTCTACACGTACGTGATGATCGCGAGCGTGGTTGTGAGCTTCCTTAAGCTTGATGAGAGCAATCCTCTGCTGCAGACCCTGGTCATGGTGACCGAGCCGTTCTACAATTTACTTCGAAAGGTCATCCCCACGGTTTTTGGCAACGCAGACATCGCCCCGATGGTGGGCGTCATCCTGGTGCAAATCATCCGCTACTTCCTGGTGCAGACACTCTGGTAAACCGACTTTCATGGATTGAGAACAGTCGTCCGGACTCTCGACCATTTCGAACGAAAATGGGCCATGATTGGCTTTCGCCTGGACCTCCTCATTCGAAGTTCTTTCTTCTAACTATAACTAATCCTGTTGCTTTTCTGGGGCCGTTGCATCCGCGGTCCTCTCTTTGGCTGCGGCCCGTCAGGAAGCCTGGGCGATAGGTCGGCCTATGAGTGGTCGCACCATCAAGCATGATTACTTACCTCACACTAATCATGGCCATATCCGGTCCAATGAAGGCTGGACCTGAAATAGAATTCCTTGGCGTTATAGAACGACAAGCCCGGCTGCGCGGAACTGCAATTTCTCCAGGCACCGACAGATACCCACCACGCTTCATTGCAGGATTTGATACAGACGGCACATGGATCGTAAATCTAAGCGACGGCTCATCGAGAAAAGTAATTGCCCCGGGCTTTGAAGAGGAGCACATCGGCTGGCCATGCTTCATTGGCAGCGATGGCAAGATATTCTGTGCATCCTTCAAAGGCGGTCTTGCAGTGTATGATCCAGTGACGGACGCAATGAAACTGGTTCGGCCAATTCCAAAGGCCCGCTGGCTTCGTGGCATGGCAATCGGGCCGGACGGGGGTGTCTATGTTTCTGATTATCCCACCGGCTCTGCCGCCAGGTACGATCCCAAAACTGGCGAAATCACAAACTACGGGCCTCAGGGCGGGCCTTTCAACATCAAGAACATCTACGGATACAGCGTCGGTTTCGACGGGCGATGGGTTTACACGGCGTCTGGGAAAATGCCCTGGTTCGTAGTGGCCTATGATACTGATACAGGTAAACAGAAGAACATACTCACCTTTGCAAGCTCCAATCATCCAGAGGTGCACCAGCGTAAGGCTCAAGTGTTCCTGGCTGTAAAATTCGGCGGTGATGATGCAGCCAGGCCCCCGGCCATATATCGTCTCAAGGATGGCAAAGCGCTGCCGGCAGAAGCGCTCCCAAAATTTGATGACTCCTATATCCCCGGGAATCAGCAGAGGCCCAGACTTGACGGGCTCGGACGAAGCCTGGCCTTGGTCGAGGGCGGCGCAGAATTTCGCTACAGACTCGCGGGGCAGAAGCAATGGAAGAGAACGGTTATTCCCGTGAAAGGTGTCGACATGCGAGTGGAACGCATCACCCCAACGAAGAATAACAAGTTACTGGTTTCGACAGGACCTTATGGCAACGTCCATTCATTCGACCCTGAAACTGGTAAGACGACACAGATCGGAGCCCCCGCGTCCAAGAATGTTTACGACATGCTGGAGCATGATGGACGTATCTATTTCTGCGGCTACCCCAATGCCATTTTCGGAGTCATAGAAAAATCAGAGGGAAAGATCCTCGGCAACTGGCATCAGTTCGTTGGTGCGAAACACTCGATGTTCTTAGTGAAAGGTGCCGATGGCAGAATCTACTCCGGCAATCATGCGGAACGTGAATTCGTCGGCGGCTCACTGGGCTGGTACGCGCCCGAGGATGGCAAGTTTGGAGGTGTCCGTTTTCCAAATGATGACTGCCAATCACTACTTTCTGCTATGGAAGGAAAACTGATTGTCTACTCATCTGAATTTTCCCACGATCCGCTGCACCCGGAAATTAAGCAGAGAAAGGGACAACTAATTGTCTACAGCACGGAAACACAAAAGATAGTTCGCAAAGCCGCACCTGTGTCAGATCCATCAGCAGGCGTCATCATCGAGGTAAAACCCGGTATCGTGCTCGGCCTCAGCCAGCATGATAAAAGGCCGGTGATGTACAAAGTCGACATCACCACTGGAAAGGTATTCGGCATAACCAGAATAGATGCCACCGCTCGGAAGCAGGCCGTCCTGGGCCCTGACAGTAAGGTTTATGTATTTATCGCCGAGCATCTATGCCGGATAGATCCGGACAGCATGCAGGTTAAGCGATTATGCAAGGCTGCCCCTGGCCGATTGGCTTTTGTCGGCAATGATCTCTACTTGGCAGGACATGTGGAATTGAGGAGATTGCCTGACGCGGTGAAGGAATAGTTGCCCGCCAAATGAGAACTCCCCCCCTCATCGAGAAACTCGGAGGACCACTCGCCGGTGCAGGAGGCGCTTCGACGGCATGGTTTGTGTCCGTCTTTATGCAGGGGAGATATCATCTGTATGAGGGCTTCAAACGGAATGAGTACTTCACTCCCCCAGACGGTTTTGCCTATATTGACACAGGCATTTTTCTGTGGATTTGCTTCGGGGCAGGCATCGGTCTTGGTCTGTTTCACTTGCTGGCAAGAATGAACACTGAGCGAAGGCCAGTTTCGTGGCTTGGGCTTCCATCCCTGACTCTCCTTGCCCCACTCATTGCTTCCTCAGCCGGCAAAACCAATCTC
Source organism: Planctomycetota bacterium (assembly GCA_030740295.1). The sequence goes on along the minus strand of JASLXP010000103.1, from coordinate 7,226 downwards.
CTTCTGGTGCTTCACGCGGTCGTAATTGCAGGAATAACTACCAGTCTGGTTGCGTTCCATCTGTCAAAAGACTCGGAGGAAGACAACTGCCTTCGCCGCGTCTGGTTTGCGGTGTTTATTTTTATAGTCGTCATCCATTTCCTCCTTCTTGCCTGGCTTAATATTCTTCAGTATCGGGCCTTGAACCTCGGCTTCCCTGATTCAGGCCGGATTGCTGAAAGTCTGAGCCAAACGCTTCGCGGCAATTTCATGCTCTCTTACAACCAGAGCTACATTTACGGCGGAAATCCCTTTGAGCCGCAGACTTCCATGGAGCACTTGTTTCTGACGCAAATCTTCATGGTCCCTCTCTATTGGCTGTTCCCGTATCATGAGACCTTATTAGTTTTAAATGCTCTTATGCTTTCGATGGCCGCGCTGCCGCTTTTTCTGCTCGCTCGCGAAAAGAGTAGAAGTGCTGTTTTCGCGCTGCTGGTCGGGTTGGCCTACCTTCTATACCCACCGATGCTGTATGTGAATTTTCGATCCTCATATGGACCGGATAACGAAGCCCAAGGGCTCTTTTGTCTTATGTGGGCCTGCTATGCAATGGGCACGAACAGACCCAGACAGTGCATCATCTGGTGCATTCTGACGATACTTGTTAAAGAGAATTTTGCGCCCATGACAATGATGTTTGGCGTTGTCATGGCTTTACAGACTCCTGCACGAAAGACGGGATTGGGCATTGCCGCAGGCTCTGTTCTGTATTTTGTGGTCGGGACAAAACTAATTCTTCCCCACCTGGCCAAGGGAGGATACAGCTTTGTAATCGGCTATTACGACCACATCGGCGGTAGTTTTTCTGAAATTGCCTGGGCATTAATTTCCCGCCCGGTAAACACGTTCCATCTTCTTTTCAATTACCGCAATATAGTCTTTTTACTGCATCTTTTGTGCCCGCTGATTCTGCTACCACTTGTGCGACCGTTCTGGCTGCTCCTTTTGGGGCCGAGCCTTGTCTTTCTGCTCATCAGCGCCAACCCGATGCACCAGTCGATTCTATTCTGGAACCATACAACTCTGATTCCCATCCTTTTCTCAGGCGCTGTCCTTGGAGCCCAGGCCCTCCCATCATTCTTGAAGGTGGCGGCCCCTCAGAACGGCAGGAAGCTGCTACTCGGCGCGGGTTGGGGAGTACTGGCTGCAAGTTCCATGAGCTCTTATCTGTTCTTTTTCAGGATGATGACACCTGAAACATTTGAGGTCTCGAAGAGAGATGAGTTGGTCAATGAGATCAGAAATCTGATTCCGCGGGACAGTTCAGTTTTGGCGAGTTACAGGCTTGCTTCCCATTTCACAGACTACGGGATGATTAACGTGATGGATCGGCACCCGCTGAAAGATCAGGATTACCTGGTGTTTGACCCGTTCGACCGCTACACCAATTATGGAATGATGCTGGCCGCTCGTGACGCCGCGTTACTGAAGCCGGAATACCACCTCGTATTCCGGAAACACAAACTCTACGTGTTCAGGCGAGGCGCTGGTTTCGATAAAAAACATGATGCTCTGGCCACGAGACCATTATCGATAGGCACACCTGTAAACCAGGTGACAGATGGAGCGAAGCTGCTGGGATGGTCCCCGCTGAGCCCTGTTGGCCCGCGCACTATTCAGTTAGAAACTTTTTGGGAATGTATCCAGCCCATGGAGAAGGAATACGAGGTGGTTATCGAGTTCCGGCTTCTGAACGGCAAGAAAATCTCGGCCAGGCATCTTATGGCTGACTGGTTGTATCCTACAACCATCTGGCGAACGGGAGATCTCGTGAGGGATGTTGCCCAAATTCAGTTCGACCATGATCGGCCAAAGATAAAGGGGCTGACCGTTCGGCTGGTAGAGTGGTCGGAATAACAGGGCCAGATCTGCTTTGACTCGAATCCATCTGCCTCCGAATATACTTCTGTTGCTCACGTCTGAAAATCTGCCCCTGCTTCCGAGCGGTCGCGGAGCGCCCACACTACTTGGGATCAACTAAAAGGAGCTACTTATGAAAAGAACGAAACTACCATTACTCGTCATCTGCTGTTTTGTCGCCAGTTGTGCAAATGTGACCATCAACGTGAATTTTCCGCCGAGTGAAATTCAGAAGGCGGCTGAGAAAATTGAGGGAGAGATCAGACAGGGCGAACCGGCACCGGAAACGGATGGGAATGATCAGACCTTTAAGCGCAGGCGGTTTTATTTCCTTCCTTCTGTTGATTTTCAGGCGGTTCTTGCCGAAGCGAATGTAAATCTCAACATCACGACCCCGGGCATCCGGAAGATGATAGAAAGCCGCAAAGCACGCTATCCTCAACTGAAGCCACACCTCGATAAAGGTATTGTCGGCGAAGGAAACAAGGGTCTGCTGGTCGTTCGCAGTCTTTCCGGTCTGGGCGGCAGAGACAAGGTCATGGTCAAGAGACTCGTCAGTGCTGAGAATAATGATCGCACTGCACTTGTTAAAGAATTTGCCCGGGCCAATGGCATCAATCCCAAGAAGCTCTCTGACATCGTAGGTCCTTTCACAGAGGCGATCCGGGCGAAAGTGGATAAGGGACACTGGTATCAGGACGACGCGGGCGGCTGGAAGCAGAAGTAGTGTTCCCTGTGGTGAGGGCGTCCCGCGAACCAATAGCGTGAGATTTGGGAAGTATGGGGCATTCGGTGATGATCACGCGGTGTCTCAATACAACGCTGCGTCATCGAAAACTGTGACATGAAGAAGAGATTGAGAAAGCTGGCATTGATTTCCGTTCTTCTGCCCGGCCTGATGTTCCTTTCTGCAGTGGCTCTTGCCCGGATGACGAATGGGCCTACGGTTCGAGACCTCAACATTCAGACAATACAGAACTCGCCTTCCGCTCAGCCAACTGGGAGGGATACGTCCGACACATTTCGCGTCATCAGTCTGAATATCGCGCACGGGAGGAGAACGCGTCTTCATCAGGCATTGGTCCGGAATAAGACGATCCGGCGCAATCTGGTGGACATCGCAAAGCTGCTGGACCGGGAGCAAGCGCACATGGTGGGCCTCCAGGAATGCGATGGCGAGGCGCTTTGGAGTGGGAACACCCATCAGGCTTCATTCCTGGCCGAGGATGGTCTGTTTCCGTTCTTCGTCCACGGAAGGCATGTCAAGGGAATGAAACTCGATTACGGCACCGCCCTTCTTTCAGAGTTTCAGTTGCACCGTGCGGCTTCCGTTACCTTTCGGCCCACGCCGCCAACCTTTTCAAAAGGGTTCGTGATCTCGACGGCGAGGATTCCTCTCAGGGGCGTTTTTCGAGAAGTGGATGTCATTTCGGTCCATTTGGATTTCTCGCGCAGGAGGCACCGCAGCCATCAGGTTGAGCGCTTGATCCTGGAACTCGCCGACCGCACCCGGCCGCTCATCGTCATGGGGGATTTCAACTGCGAATGGGACTGGAAGGATTCGGCAGTTCAACGGCTCGTGAACGGGCTGAAGCTCGAAGCGTTTGACCCGCTGACCGAAACGCCAACTTTCTTATCAACAGGACACCGCCTTGATTGGATCCTGATTTCGGACGATTTGGAATTCGTTCGTTACGAGGTGCTGCCTGATCGCGTTTCAGATCACCAGCCCGTGCTGGCGGAATTGCGGCTTCGATGAAGTCATTTGCCTTCGGGGGGAGACTCTTCAGTCTTCTTGGGCTTGGGCATCATTACATCCAGGATCTTATGCCGAATCTCGTCCTGGATGTCCGGGTTTTCCATAAGAAAATCGCGGGACTTCTCCCTGCCCTGGCCAAGCCTGATCTCCCCATAACTGATCCATGTGCCAGTCTTCTTCAGGACCTCCGATTCCACACCGTAGTCAAGTAATTCGCCCGTATGCGAGATGCCGTGGCCGAAGATGATATCGAATTCGGCCTGGCGGAAAGGCGGGGCCACCTTGTTCTTCACCACCTTGCAGCGGGTGCGATTGCCGATGACGGTGTCGCCGGTCTTGATGGATCCGATGCGGCGGATGTCGAGCCGGACCGAGCAATAAAACTTGAGCGCCATGCCTCCAGGAGTGGTTTCAGGATTGCCGAACATCACGCCAATCTTCTGCCGGATCTGGTTGGTGAACATGACGATCGCCTTGGATTTATGAATCGCTCCGGTGAGCTTTCGCAGTGCCTGCGACATCAGACGAGCCTGCAGCCCCATGTGGGAGTCACCCATGTTCCCTTCGATTTCAGCCTTTGGGACGAGAGCAGCCACGGAGTCAATAACGATGACATCGACCGCGTTGCTGTTAACGAGGAGTTCGCATATCTCGAGAGCCTGTTCGCCAGTGTCGGGTTGAGAGACGAGGAGATCGTCCAGGTTGACTCCAAGCTTTTTTGCGTAAGTCGGATCGAGTGCATGCTCCGTATCTATGAATGCAGCAATGCCGCCGGCCTTCTGCGCATTCGCGACAAGATGAAGAGTCAGCGTTGTTTTGCCGGATGCTTCGGGCCCGAAGATCTCGACAACCCGGCCGGTTGGTATGCCGCCCACACCGAGTGCCATATCCAGCCCCAGAGACCCTGTTGAAATGGCTGGCATGTCGGCGGCTTCCTGCGATCCGAGCCGCACGATGGCGCCTTTTCCGTATTGCTTTTCAATCTGCGCAACGGCCAAGGTAAGGGCTTTGTTTTCTACGGGTGCAGGTTCAGCAGCTTTGGTCGCAGCCATGGTCAATCCTCATGTCTTCTGTGGTAAACGAATGTGTGGATCTGTTTATCGATGCCGCCGCGGAGAGTCAAGTGGAAAGAGGAGGAAGATGGATGATGGTTAATAGAGCAGATTGGGCTCTGAGTCGTATCCCAGCAATCGCTTCATTGTCGGGGATGCCCGCTCGATCAACGGCTGAAGCCGTCACTCCATCACTCGAATGGCGCTGACTCAAGTGAGCTTGGAACTGACCTTACTATCGTGGCACGGGCGTCTCGCCCGTGAACAAATGACTCAGTAGCCAACACGGGCGGGACGCCCATGCCACGATGGCTTAGGTCAGCGCCATTCCTCCATCTCCTTCCTCCTCCTCCTTTTCTCGTTTTTCTTCCTCACGGTCACTTTCTTCACCCGTTCCAGGCAGTTCTTCCTTCACACCGAAGGCGAACTCAATTTCTTTCACAAGGCAGTAGAGCGTCGGCACAACGAAGACGGTTATGAGCACGACAGTCATGCCACCGAAGGACGGGATGGCCATCGGTACCATGATATCTGCGCCCCTGCCGGTAGATGTGAGGACGGGGATGAGGGCGAGGATGGTCGTTGCGACGGTCATCAGGCAGGGGCGGATTCGTCGCTTGCCGGCTTCCACAGTAGCTTGTCGAATGCCCGCGATGGTGGATGGTTTGTCTGCGGCGAACCGTTGATTCAGATACGTCGAAAGGATGACCCCGTCGTCGGTGGCGATCCCGAAGAGGGCGAGGAAGCCGACCCATACCGCGACGCTCAGGTTGAACGGATGCACCTGGAACAGTTCGCGCATGTCAACCCCGAATACGCTGAAGTTCAGAAACCAGTCCTGCGAATACAGCCAGATCATCTGGAAGCCACCCGACCAGGCAACGAAGATGCCGCTGAAAACGATCAGGGTGGTGAGGACTGACTTAAACTGGAAGTAGAGGATCAGAAAGATGATTAACAGGGCGAGTGGCAGAATGACGGAGAGCCTTTTCTGAGCGCGGATCTGGTTTTCGTAGCTGCCCGCGAACTTGTAGCTCACACCGGATGGCAGATCGAACTCGCCGGTCTTCTGCTTCTGAACCAGATAGCGCTGGCAATCCTCGACCACGTCTACTTCCGCATAGCCGGGCTTCTTATCGAAGATGACGTAGCCGACCAGGAACGTGTCTTCACTCTTGATGACCTGCGGGCCGCGGAGGTATCTGATTTCCGCCAATTGGTCGATGGGAATCTGTGAGCCATCGGCCGCCGGGACAAGGATACGGCCAAGCTGCTCTATCTGATCTCGCAGCTCACGCTGATAGCGCACCCGCACCGGATAACGTTCGCGGCCTTCGACCGTCGTTGTGATCCTGCGCCCGCCGATGGCGACTTCAATCACATCCTGCACTTTGCGGATGTGGACTCCGTACCGAGCGCTGGCTTCGCGGTTGATATCGATTTCGAGATACGGTTTGCCCACGATTCGGTCGGCCAGCACTGCCGAAGCCTCAACCGAGGGTACTTCCTTCAAAAACTTTTCGATCTGCAGTCCGACTTCTTCGATGGTCTCAAGGTCCGGCCCTTTCACCTTCACGCCCATGGGGGCGCGCATGCCGGACTGCAGCATGACGATGCGGGCGGCAATAGGCTGTAAACGGGGAGCTGAAGTGGTGCCCGGTATCTTGGTAACGCGAACGATTTCATCCCAGATGTCGTCCGGCTTCTTGATGTGGTCGCGCCACTGCCGGTAGGGCGCGCCATCGGGATCGGGGATCAGGTTGCCGTTCTCCTCACGGACGAATTTCTTGCTGCCGTTCAATTGCTCTACCTTGAAACGCTTCCGATGTCCGTCTTTGTCAGTGATGTACTCCGGCCTGTAATTGATGATCGTTTCGATCATCGAAATAGGCGCGGGGTCCAGTGGGCTTTCGACGCGACCGATCTTGCCAACGACGCTTTCGATTTCGGGGATGGCGCGCAGGGCTTTATCCTGTTTTTGCAGAACATCGAGGCACTCTCCGATCGATGCGTGCGGCATGGTCGTCGGCATGAAAAGGTATGAGCCTTCATCGAGAGGCGGCATGAATTCCTTGCCAAGGCCGGGGAAGCTGTGCGTGGCCTCGACCCATAAATCCATGGTACGAATCTCCTGGCCGTCGATGCCGATTTCATCAGCGGCTTTCGGGATGACGCCGAAGACGTTTTCAAAGCCCAGCCAAATGGTGAATCCCCAGAGCACGAGCGCTGTCGGGATGGTCAAGAACGTGAATTTGTGTTCGAGACACCAGCCCAGTACGAATGGATAGACGTGCTGGAATACCTGCACCAGAGCCAGCAATCCCCCGATAATAGTGGCCACGAAAATGAAGTTGAGGGTTAGCCCCTTCTCCGGGCCGAGTGGCAGCCAGTGCCTGGCCAGCAGGATGCCGACCAGGAGAACTGCCACACCGTTGGTCGTATATGCAACTATTCGCTGACCGAGCAAAGGCAGGTATTTTTTCACATAGCTGTAAATGCCAAGACCTATCACAATC
>JASLXP010000102.1 GCA_030740295.1 Planctomycetota bacterium | reverse complement strand
GACTTTCCGTGGCGGGTTGCACTTATTCGCTGTCTGATCCAGTGCTCAAATTCGACAGGCAGTCAGGAAAGTTGTCCTGGGACGGCCTCGCGATGCGGCCGCGACCGATTCTTTTCAAAGATCGTGAAAAAGTAGAGTGCCGCCTCGAAGTGCAAGACCGGGCTGGCAATCGTGCAACGCCTGTCACCTGGCATTGGCGTATGCGCACCAGGCTGGACCAATCGCCTCCTCCAGCGCCATATCCGGTTCTAGTTCCCATTCAGGAGACTGGCGATCCGTATTTCCTTTTTCACGATTTCGAGGAGGAGACCCTGAAGTGGGGCGACTGGGATGGCTCCGACGTCCGCACCACCCAGGCCACTTCGTGCCTTGGAAACTCATCGCTCATGCTTACCAGCTTCTTACCCTCGCGATATTATATGGGGCTCTGCGATGTCCGGCCGATTCCCGTCAGCAAGTACCCGATCGTATCGTTCGATTACCGCATTGATCCGGTCCACGATCCCGACCTCCTTTTCTACGGCGTTTATATGTTGATCTTCAACGGTGAGCGTGACGTGCGCACTCTGATCGGGACGCTGCCCACCAGGGATGCCCGGAACTGGCAGCACATCGAGGTCGACCTCCGGCCACATGTCAAGCCCGGCATGGGCGCTCCTTACGGATTGCTGATCGGCGAGAAGAGACGGCAGGTCGAACGAGCCGGTGACAGGATTTACGTGGATAACTTTGCTGTCCATTCCCGATTGAAAGGGACCGCTTCTTTCAAATGGAATCCTCCTCCGGACCCCAGCGGCATCACGGGCTATAGCTGGTGTGTAGACAACAGGCCCGGCACGGAACCGGACAAGAGAATCGACGGCAGGTCCGCCGCTGCCCGCTGGAAGAAGGCGGATTCGGCATCCACCAAGCCCGTGCTTTACTTCCACGTCCGGGCAAGAGACGGCGCCGGCAACTGGGGCCCGGCCGGCCATCTGAGAATCGATTAAGCCACTGTATGCGTTTCCGATCGGCGCCTTCAACCGCCCAGTTCACTCTCGAGTACATCGGTGATTGAATACATGCCTGGCGGTTTCCCATGAACGAATTTGACGGCGCGGAGCGCGCCATTCGCAAAGGTATCGCGGCTGTGGGCACGATGAACGAGTTCGATACGTTCACCATCGCCGGCAAACAGGACCGTGTGGTCGCCCACTATATCCCCGCCTCGCACTGCATGGACGGCTACCTCACCTTCAGGCCTCGCACCGACAATCCCCTCGCGGCCGTAGATGACGCCTTCCGGATATTCACGACCTAACGCATCGCAGACCACCTCCGCCAGCCGAACCGCTGTGCCGCTCGGTGCATCGACCTTCTGATTGTGATGCGCCTCCACGATATCGATATCGAATGAGCCGCCCAGAATCTTCGCTACTTCACCGGCGATTCGGAACAGCACATTCACGCCCAGGCTCATGTTGGGCGCCAGTAGAACAGCCACCTTCTCACTGGCTGCATGCAGGGCCGCTTTGTGCTCCTCCTCGAGACCGGTTGTACCCACGACGAGCGCGATGCCTTTTTCTGCCGCCTGCTGTGCGCGGCGTAGCGTCGATGCCGGAGCCGTGAAATCGATCAGCACATCCCCCTCCGATGGATCGCAGCCGACTGCAATGCCAAGCTCGCCGAGGCCGAGGACAAGCCCGTAGTCTTTGCCGAGATCAGGATGCCCGTCACGTTCGAGCGCGCCGGCCAGTTGAAGCTCGGAGTCGTTCATGGCAAGGGAGGAGATGCGTTGTCCCATGCGCCCACATGCGCCGTTTACGATGATGCGTGTCATTTGATTGCCTCGTTATGAAATTGCCCGCGAATGCGGGCGGGATTCTGATGACTGGGGACGCGGTTGTCTAATGGGACGGACAAGGGATTCAGGATTCAGCAGGAATCGGATTCAGGATACAATGTCGTAAGTGATGCTCGGCGAGAGTGTTGGAGTAACGGCTTTAGCCGGGTTCTTTCGGCTGCCCGGACCCGGCCAAAGCCGTTACTCCGACGAGCTCTGCAACCTGTATTTTTGATGATTTGCCCGGTCGAGCTCGCGAGGTCGGCGGGAGTGCTGAATCCTGAATCTTGAGTCCTGAAACCTGATTCCCGCGTCCTATTTCTTCCGAGCATTGCGCAGCACCTCGTGCTCGTGGGTGCTCCACCAGGTGCGCCATTTCGGTTTCGAGTAATCAAAGTTTTTTCCGGTGAGCCGCTTCAGCGCCTCCAGCGCGGCAGCATTCTCCTCGAACTCCTCTTGAACGTTTGATTTTGCGCCGGCTGTCAGGCCTTTAGAGATGGATGTCTTGACCACCTTTTCCCCGGTGAATCTCGTGATCACCGAATTCTGGCCTGCTACTTTATTGGTGTTTTCTGCGGCCATCTGCCCGGGACGCTGGAACGGGTTCAGGCCGGAGACGATTCTGATCTTGATGACGAGAGCTTCTATGAGGTGCGGGATCACGCGCGAGTCTCCTATCTCCCCGAGGGCCTGTGCCGCCCGATAGCGGCGGCTCCTCTGGCGATTGCGGGTGAGGTGCGGTATGAGCCTGTTGAGCGCGACAACTTTGCCGATGGCCTTCATGGCGAGCGCGGCCTGCCGGCGCACCATTCCGCTGTCATCTTCGAGCGAAAGGTTGGCCAGGGCAGGGATCACGGAGGTGTCTTTGAGGGCGCCGAGCACCTGCGTCGCGGCCTCCCGAACGTGGTCATGTGGATAAACGACATAACGAACGATGACCGGCGCCGCGTGCGGGTTCTTGATTTTCAGGAGCTCCTGTATGAGCTTTTCCTGCTCGAACGGCTTGGCTCTGGCCATCTTCTTGAAAATGGCGTTGATGCGATCGCGTGTCTGATTTCTGAGAGAGCTGTCACGTTTCTTTTCACGGTCCTGAGGGGTCATCCACTTTCCTTTGTATCGGACCAGCCCTTTGCTCAGGTTCGCTTCGTCGCGGGTGACCCATTTTCCGTTCATCTTCACGAAACGGAGCTGCATGCGTGCAGTACGGTTGTTCGGATCGAGAAGCAGAACCTGGCGGAGCTCGAGTTCCGCTTCCTTCATCAGCTTGTGGCGTTTGGCCCAATTGGCCAGTTCGAGCTTGGCCTTGGCATCTTCGTGGTCCGCAAGAATCCACATCTGCCGGTACACATCGAGGAACGTTTTCCCTTTGTGGATTTCCTTCACCTCCGCCATGTCAAACTCGACCGTCGCCACACCGGTCTTGAATTTGATGAGGAAGTCGTTCTGTTCAACGACCGTGCCTTCGAGCTCATTGCCGTTCTTCAGATAGATGATGTCGCCGCGGGCCATGCCCAAGAGGGCAGCGGCTGCAATGCATTGGATAAAGATTCTTGACCTCATCGTTCATTGCTCGAAGGGAGTTTCCATACACAGATTATGGCAATGTGCCGTCATTCGCCAAGGTATGCCTGCTTTACCTTTTCGTTTTCGAGCAGATCATCTGCGTCACCGGAGAGGGTGATCTGCCCGGTCTCCATCACGTATCCACGGTGGGCGATGCCGAGGGCCATGTTCGCGTTCTGTTCGACGAGCAGGATGGTCGTTCCCCTTTCATTGAGCTGAACGATCACGTCAAAAATCTGCCGCACGATCATCGGCGCAAGCCCAAGGGAGGGCTCATCCAGCAGGAGCACCGCGGGACGGGCCATCAGCGAGCGCGCAATGGCGCACATCTGCTGCTCGCCGCCGGAGAGGCTGCCCGCCAGTTGGGACTGACGCTCACGCAGGACAGGGAAGGTGTCGAAACATTTCTGCATGTCCGCCACGATACCTGCATCATCTTTGCGAAGGAACGCACCCATCTCGAGATTCTCGCGAACGGTCATATCGGAGAACAGCCGCCTGCCTTCCGGCACTTGAGTCAGGCCGCGCTTGACGATGTCGACGGTAGCCGAGCGGTCGATCCTCTCATTGGAAAGTCGTATCGCGCCGGAGCGCGTTTTTACAATACCGCAGATGGTATTCAAGGTCGTGGTCTTCCCCGCGCCGTTCGCCCCGATGATGGTGACGATCTCTCCGATTTTCACATCGAGGGAAATCCCCTTCAGGGTTTCCATCTGGCCGTAGCCAGCGACGACTTCTTCGAGTTGGAGGATCGGTTCAGGCATGTGAGATGAATCAGGATTCAGGATGCAGGGCTCAGGATTCGTGCACTACCCGCCCAGATACGCCTCTATCACTTTCGAGTCAGATTGAATTTCTTCCGGCTCTCCGTGGGCAATTAACTCGCCGTGGTCGAGCACATAGATCGTGTCAGAGATTTCCATCACCAGTTTCATGTCATGCTCGATGAGCAGGATCGTTATGCCATGCTCACGGATGCGGCGAATGAGGGCCATCAGATCTTCGGTCTCCAACGGGTTCATGCCAGCGGCCGGTTCGTCGAGCAGGAGCAGGCGCGGCTGTGTGGCGAGAGCCCGGGCGATCTCGAGGCGGCGCTGTTCGCCGTATGAAAGGCTTGAGGCCGTCTCGTGTGAGCGCTCTTCCAAGCCTACGAACTCAAGGTATTTCCAGGAAGCAAGGTCTACCTCTTGCTCCTCTTTACGAAACGAACGCAGCCGAAACAATGCTCCGGTGACGCCGCTGTTCGTATGACGGTGAAGTCCGAGCTTCACATTGTCGAGCACGGTAAGGTCTTCAAACAGCCTGATGTTCTGGAAGGTGCGGGCGATGCCGGCCTCGCACACCAGGTCGGTTCGAAGATTTGAAACCGGGATCTCCTGTCCGTTGGCGTCGCTGAAAAAGATGTGACCGTCGGTCGGGGGATAGATATTTGTGATGACGTTAAAGACGGTCGTCTTGCCTGCGCCGTTGGGTCCGATAAGCGCGACAATCCGGCCTTCCTTGACGACCATGCTCAGTCGTTTCACAGCCTGAACGCCGCCGAAAAAGCGATCCAGGCGCTGAACGCGCAGCAGCACTTTGGCAAGATGTTCCTGGTCTTGCTCAGGCATTGTTCGCTCCTGTTACCCCGACTTTGTAAAGGGCCGAATCGGATTGTTTGAGACGATCGATTTCAGCGTCATTCAAAGGTTCTCTGGACAGCCGATCCGGCAGCACACCCTCTGGCCTGAATCGCATCAAGACGACAAGGATGATGCCGTAGAAGAGATGACGAGCCTGCTGGGGCCAGGCATCCCAATAGAACGCTCTGGTTTCAAAATTGAATTTCGGCAAGGGCTGTCTGAGTATCTCTCCGAGTGCAACAAGAACGATAGCCCCCAGTATCGCACCGCGTACCGAGCCGAGGCCGCCAAGTACGAGGCAGCAGACCAGGAGAATCGATTCCCAGACTTCCATGCTGACGGCAGAAAAGCTGCCCTGCCAGACCATGTATAAAGAACCGCCGACGCCACCGATGAATCCTGAAATAGCAAAAGCAATCATCTTGTAGCGATTCACATTGACCCCGCATGACATGGCGGCTGTCGGGTCGAGCCGGATCGC
>JASLXP010000101.1 GCA_030740295.1 Planctomycetota bacterium | reverse complement strand
AGGGGCGCACTGTTTTTCAGATTCATAAGGAGAGCCTGTCCCTTACCTTCCTCCCTTTCATCGATGCTCACCTCCAGGTGCTCAGATGCTCGATATGTCCAGCCGACCGGTTGCCCATCAGCCGCCTCTTCAAAGCTGCCGTTAGGCACACGGATGGCCACCGGTTCCTCTTCTTCGCCTCCGGAGCTGAACAGGAGCACGATCACGAGAATCAGAACCACACCGGCCGCAACCCCACCAGCAATTCGAGTTTTGAGTGGTATGCGCCCCCCAAAAGATGTCTCCACTTCAAGATTCGAATCTGATTCCTGGGTGGAAAGCCGCTGCAGCGCTTCGTCCTCACCGTCTTCGCCGGACGCAAAAATATCAGCCGGCTCATTTGTCCAGTGAAACGAAAACTCGACGTCCCCGATTTCGATGCTCGCCCCTTCCGGCACGAGGCTCTCGTCAATCAGGTCCTCATCCAGCAGTGTGCCGTTCGTGCTGCCGAGGTCGCGATAGTGAAGCTCGTCTTCTTCAAAGAAAAATTCGCCATGCCGATTGGATACCGCGTCTGATTGAAGCTGCAGGCGGTTGCATTCGTGCCGGCCAACCGAAAGGGCTTCGTCGCCGAGTTCAAAAAGGACCTCGAGTTTCTCAGGCTCCTGGACGACCAGGAAGGGGCGCTGGCCTTTTGGCTTAATCGTTTCATCGTCTTCAAACAGGATGGCCGCCGCGCCAATTTTGATTCGATCCCCGTCAAAGAGATTCTGAGCCAGGCACAGTTGGTCATTTACCTGTGTGCCATTCCGGCTGTTCAGATCGACGATGCGGTAACCGCCATCGCTGAGGCACTCGACCATGCTGTGCCGACGCGAACAGTTTGTGTCGGGGATGTGAATTTCGTTGCTGCTGTCCCGGCCCAGAACGGCTGATTCACCGGTAAGCTCAAAATTGGCCTTCTTGCCATTCAGTTGAATGATAAGCCGCGCCATGTCGATCTGAGAAAGGTGATAAAAGCTGGGATACGAGACCGATTCTGGCTCGCCCGGCCCTGAGCGGCGTGATTCCGCAGTATATCAGCATCCTAACTCTCTTGCGTTCAGGAATGCAGACGGGCATTCTTTGAGACATGGAATCTGCAGCCATTACTGGGATCGGAGTCCTGAGCTCAATCGCTCAAGGCTATGACGAATTCGAAGAAGCGATCGTTGAGGGAAAACGCGCGGGAGGAAAGCTGACTCTTTTCGAGCAGGCGATCGATGAACGCCCAGATCACAGTGAGCCGAATGTGCCCGATGTGGCAGAGATCGATTTCGATCTCGATGAACACATCGGAACTGTCAAAAGCTACATCGACCGCACCTCGGCCCTTGGGATGGCCGCCTGCGCGATGGCCCAGGAATTGGCCGGATGGGAACTGAGTGACGAGGAAAAGGAACGCGCCGGCATGGCTCTGGGCACGGCCTGGGGATGTGCAGATTCCATCGAGCTTTTTACTGACAAGTTCATGAACGCTGGTCCTAAACGGGTGCCGTCCCTTGTCTTCACCCATTCGTACATCAACGCGCCAAACAGCATCATCGCCATCGAGTATGGACTGCGCGGCTTCAACGTATGTTTCGCGGGTGGCCACGCCAGTGGTATGCAGGCCGTTGCCTATGGCGCCGATCAGATTCGTCTCGGACGAGCCGGGCACCTGCTCGCGGGCGGCGCGGACGGGCTGACTCGTTTCGCTCTACGCGGCTGTCAGGAGCAGGATCGGCTGGCATCGACGAGCGATCCGTTCGGTGAGAATTCGAGTGGTTTTCTGCTTAGCGAAGGCGCGGGCGTGCTGGCGCTCGAGCCTGCCTCGACGGCAGGAGAACGGGCCTATGCCATCCTCGCCGGTGCGGGATTGTCCAACGCAGATGAGAACGGAATTGCAGACGCCATGAGCCAGGCCATGCAGGAGGCCGGGATTGGCCC
>JASLXP010000100.1 GCA_030740295.1 Planctomycetota bacterium | reverse complement strand
GGCGATGATGACGATCCTCAACCAGGACGGCGAAACCATTATCACCCGCGGCATCATGCCTAACGCCGGGGTCCTGCCCCGGGCCGGGAAGATTATCTTCGATGGCGAATTCTCTGACTGGCCGGAACGCGCGCGGATGCCCTCCTGGGCCCTGGGCAGGATTGGTACTCCGGAGACAGTCGAGCTCTACAGTGCATATGCCCCGGAAGGGCTCTACTTTGGTGTCAAGATCGCGCCGTCAGATGTTGCCGCATCCCAACCGAAGACCTTCTGGAGCATGGACTGCATCGAGGTCTGCGTCGACACGAAGAACGACAAGGTCGAGCGCAAGGGCTATGCAAAGACTGACCACCAGTTCTGGGCAGTACCGCTGGTCGAACAGAAGCGGGCCTACCTGGGCCGCTGGAAACGCAGCAACGAGATCGCGGCGACGCAATACGATATCAAGGACGTGAAGAGCTTTGCCAAACGGATCAAAGACGGTTACGCCATGGAGTTCCTGATCCCCGCTGAAGCGATCACCGGATACAGGGCCGGCAAAGGAAACACCATCGGCCTGTCCATCAACCTGACCTCACCCGGCAGAACCGGCACAATCAACGCCTACTGGCCCCTGCCGAAATCAGACAATGTCATCCACAAGCCCTGGTTGTGGGCAAATGTAGAAATGGAGTAGCGGGAAAGTGATCGGCGAGGATGGCAAGGAATTCGAGGCTGATTGCAGCCACAGATCGAGCCACGCAATCCGGAGGAACCGGGCGGCCGTGACCACCGTCGAGGACAACTGGGACGAGCGCGTTCTGTGGGTCAAAAGTCTTGGGTCAGACGGAGGAATCATTTCTGAAGGAGCAGACGCCTTGAATGGTGTGGCGACAGGCTGCCAGCCTGTCAGCCCAGAATCATGCTCTGATCAGATCGTCGAAAGAGACACAGTGTTGATCCACCTGTTCTATTAAGAACTGAGGAACGACGGCTGACAGGCTGGCAGCCTGTCGCCACAAGGCTGGGCCGGCTCAGAAATGCACCAGCACGCTGTACCTGTATTTCAGTGTCTTTGATTCGCCTGGTTGCAGGTCCAGGGTCCAGAGCAACTCGTGTCGCCGGTTCACCGAGTAGACGCCCTCTTCCATCAGCGTGTTCCTGGGCGAATTGTCCGCACTGATCAAGTCGCCGGAGAAGCGGCGGCGGATCACCAGCGGAACGATTTCTTTGCGATGATTGCTTGTGGTCAGCTCTCCCTGAACTTTCGTTTTTCGGAAACGCTTGCCGCCGATGTAAACCGTCTCCCGTCCCCCTTTCTCCTCCTGTTCGACGTGGCGGGTGCGGATGCTCAGTGCGCGGGTAATGTGCAGCGTGGTCTTCTCGCCGGAGTTCACGAAATAGCTGAGGCTCTGGCCCGTGAATCGGCCCTCCGAGACGAACATAGCCGCCCCGGTCGTCATGGGAAACTTGAACGGATTTCTGAACTGCACCGCGTCACGGGCCACGTCTTCATACTTCTGTGGATTCTGGTTTCTTTCGTATTCCTGGATGTATTGCCCGCTCGCTTTGCGCGTATCTGGAACGGCCCATTCCACTATCCGCTTGTACTCCGCACTCGCAGAAGCTACCGAGAGAGATAAAGAGTCGCCTTCCAGCAGCGTTCGCTTTCCCACGGTCTGGTAATGCAGATCCACACCTTCCCCGGATGGCGTGGCGGAAAGATCCAGTCCTGCCGCGGCAGCGGGCCGATTGTATGCTACGGCCTGCTGGCTCATGACGTTTCTGACAGAAGCATGCCCCCTCTGGATTCGCTGGTTCAGTTGGCTGAAGAAGCTCGCCCAGTTCGTCCGAGGCGAGAGCGGCGAGGCCACGTGCCCGAACTTCACACTTGGATAGCCGGTGATGAGTTGCAGTTCCGCCTGTTCCACGTCCTCCAGCTCGTTTTTGATCACCGTCTTCTGCTCGATGGTGAGTTCTTTCTTATCGGTCGTATCCACCTTGTAGCTCGGCGCCCAGGACATTCCCTTCGACAGATACATCACTGATACCTTCATCGGGCCGGGCGCAAGGGCTTCGACATCGAACAGCAGAACCGGCATTCTTCTCTTTACCGTTTTCCCCTTGTCGGTGGTGGACAGGTAGGCGATCATCGAGGTGTCAATATAAGCCTGACCAGTATTCGTCTCGATGACCAGGAACTGCCCGGGCTGCGCCGGATTCCTGTTCCCGTAGTAGTAAGGATACCTGGGTTGTTGATAGGTGCGGTTCCAAGCCTCTTCACCTTTCGCTCGTTCGACCTTCACCACTTTCCCATTAATCGTGGGGATCCTTCCCTCCCTGCCCACCAGTTCTTCCTGGAATTTGCTGGCTGTCGTGTTCTTGATCTCCGCGTCCGGGAAGTCACCCGCGTCACGACCTTCGCATTCTGTGACTCAATCCAGAACGTACCGTGGACCGGATTCGGAACATCCTCCAACCGATAGACACCAGTTCCCTGAATTGGAACGGTCCGTCTTACAACAGCAAGCCCGTTCTTGAACAGTCCTATCGAGACGATTTGGCTTTTTACCAGCGTCTCTTCTGCATGAGAGCAAGTGAGGGTGAAAGAGACAATAAGAACGAGAAAGAGTCTAAACATAATTGTGCCTCCAATGGCGGTTTGTGAATTTGGGAGGTCAGTATGGCGCAGAAACACAGAATCGGTGTAAAGGCTCTGTAACAATTTAACCGATGTCCCCAATCAATGTTCTGTCAGACCTGATGCGGATTGAAGTTCCTCAGCTCTTGCTTTTGATTCGGGCTTCTGATATCGACTTCACCAGATGAAGAAAAGGAAGATTAGAGGTCGAGACTGAAAGAGAAGACAGCAAGCTTAAAGGCAAGAGCCTGCCCCCTGAACAGTTTGGGTGCCCAAATGGCCTCTTCTTCGCGCCGCAGTCTGCGAAAGAATCCAGCATCTTATCCTATGGTTCAGGCACGCTCGCAATAACTGATACTGTCTCATACGTCCCTTCTGCTCGTGTACAGGAAGTGCACATGCGCAAACCGGTTCTCGCATCAGAGGCATTGTTGCCTCGAACATGTACGGTCATACTCGCGGCTCTGCTCAGCCCGTGCGTACTCATCGCCCAGGCAGTCCAGGAGGACGAGCGGTACCTGGTCTATCACGACTTTATATTGGACACGCCGCTTGAACTGCGGCTCCAGTTCGGGCCGACAGGCGCCTACGGGTGGGTCAAGGAAAATCATCTGGTGGTCCGTGGCGTTGCCCCCAAGTCACCGGCAGACGGCGTCCTGCGGATGCATGACATTATCACCGGCGTAAATAGCGTGCCGTTCGCTGAAGGCTGCGACCCGCGTCGTGCTATGGCAGACGGTATCACGCAGAGCGAGACAGAGCGCGTGAAAGGAAGGCTCGAGCTGTCGATCATTCGCGACGGTGAGGCGAGGACCGTCAACCTGCGCCTGAAAGTGATGGGTACCTATTCGGAAACCTGGCCGTTCGACTGTGCCAAGTCCCGGAGGGTGCTGGACGAGGCCTGCGCGTACGTGGCCCAATGGCAGCATCCCAATGGCTACTGTGAGTGGTTCTGGAACCCCCTCGTCTTTGTTGCCCACCCCGATTTGCGCTATCGCGACCATGCCCGGCGGGCAGCGCATTATATGGCCGGCGACCTGGTCGAATACAATACCGCGTATGGGCATCCCTATGTTCGCGGGCTGACGAGCTGGCGGTACTCCTACAAGGCGATCTTTCTGTGCGAATACTACCTGGCCACCGTCGATGCCACTGTGCTTCCGGCTTTGCAGAAACTGATTGACTGGATCGGCAGGGGACAGATGAAATGCGGAAGCTGGGGACACAGGGCGCCGTGGGGTGGATACGGCGCCCTCAACCAGGCGGGCCTAACCTGCTTCATGGCTCTGCTCCTCGCGAGAGAAACGGGCGTTACAGTTGATGAGGAGGCGGTGAAGCGGTCGGTGAAGTTCTTTGGAAACTTCGTCTCGATCGGTGGCGTGCCCTACGGAGATCATCCCCCATACGGCTACCGCGAGAACCAGGGCAAGTGCGCGACCGCGTCGATTGCATTTCGCTTTCTGGGCAAACCAGAGTGGAGCCGCATTATGGGTTCGATGGTGTGCCTGTCGTACGATACATTCGAATTCACGCACGCCGGTGGCATGTTTACGTGGCTGTGGTCCCCGTTGGGCGGCATTCATGCGCCAGAGGAGGAGTTCCGGGTTCTCTGCGAGGAGATCCGCTGGTTCTATGAATTGGGCAGGACCGGCCGGGGCGCGATCGTGGGGCAACCCACGCCGGAGAACTTGTCCGGTCGCACATGGTCGGGCGCGGGTGGAACGCCGAGGCACAGCACGGGTGCAATGGCGCTGGTCTACGCGCTTCCGTATAAGCGCCTGCGCATCTTCGGCCGCGAGAAGGAGCCGGTCCCCGATCCAAGGAATGATCCTGCCGCGAAAGAGGATATTCGCCTGACGCTGGCGAGCATTCGATCGAATCTGGCCAAGGGGAACATCTATCTGGCATCCGAACAGATCAAGGCGCTCCGACGGTACCGGAAAGATGTTGCCGAACTTGCCAAACTCGAATCGAAAATCCCGGTAGAAGGGCTTGCGGCGGAGAAAGAGGCTGCCGATGCCTGCTTCCCAAATTTCAAGGTCAGAAAATGGTTGCACGACCTGGACGTGATGAACTCCATGAAGCAGGCCGCGGCGATGCCGGACGGATATTACTCCCGGTTTGCCAGGAAGCAGTTGCCACTGCTCATTCCGCCTCGTCGATTGCACCAAAACAAATGGCAGACCCTGGCAAAGGGAACGGACGCCTATCAGGTTGTGGCGTGGAAGGCTGACGTGCCGGTCACAGCAGAGAGCGCCCGAAACGCGAAGTGGAAGGCGATTCCTGAAATGACAACAACCTCTCTGAGCAACGACGCGGAACAGGCGTTGTTTCGGCGAACGTTCGAGGCAACAGAGCCGGTCGGGGGTGTTGTTGCACTGAGGCTGATTGCACCGTCTGAGTCCAGAGTCTATCTGAACGGTCACGCCATTGTTCAAACGGTCAGAGCTAAGTTGAGGAAAGCGCAGAGGCCCTGGACGATCCTGCTTCATCCGAAGACGCGGGAGATTCTGAAGAAAGGGCGGAATGAGCTGATTGTTCGCATACCGGAGCTCAAGGCCGCCAAAGGGCTCACCATGGCAGTGGATCTGGTTTCAGCAGATGCGCCGAAGGGAGATGCACAATGAGGAGGATCCTGCTGCTCGTGCTTTTCGTCAGTTGCCCGGCTCTGTTCGCCCAGACCGGGCCCTGGAAGAACAACCGCTTCGCGGACCAGTATCGCAAGATGACGCTCTCTGAGCTCCGCGACGAGATGGCTCAGGAGGTCCCGACCCGACGAGGTTTTGTCGCGGAAGCCATCGCCGAACACAAAGTTGAAGCCTGGCCGACGCTCAAGGAGGCACTGCGTGACAAAGCCTGGCGAGCCCGGGCCTGCGCACTGACTGCCTTGGATATGCTGATTCCAAAAGCCAGGAGTGCAGCGGCAAAAGCCGAGGTATCGGTTCTGATCAGCAGGATGCCGGGTGTTGTTGAGACGGTCACCGCGGCACTGGATGATTCCCATTTCTGGGTCAGATGTCGCGCCGCGGGTGTGCTTGGCAACATTGGCGAACCGGCTGCATCGGCCGGCAATGCTTTGACGAAGCTGTGTGGCGACGAACATCCCTGGGTACGGGAGAGGGCCGCCTATTCGCTTCAGAGCATCGGGAAGGCCGCCGTGCAGACACAGTTGCATGGAGTGATCAACACGCTCAACAAGAGGCGGACCAGCTTTGGTGATTCTCGTTTTGTCTTTGGCATCCTGAGAGGAGAGAAGGGATTGCAGGACTCGAAGCAGAGACGAGAACTGGCAGAGGCTCTCATTCATTTCATCGCTCACCCGGGAGAGGGGATGTGGAGTAACAACCTGTCGGCGGCCATAGGCATTCTGATCGACCTTGAGCCGGAGAGGAAACGCCTGGTTGAACTGTTCGCTAAGATCCTGACGGACCCGTCCTATGAACAGCGTGGCAACCCTCGTGTGTCAGTATGCAAAGCGATGCCAAAGCTGGGTGACGAGGCAAAGGCGTTGGCCCCCTCCCTTCGCAAGGCTATTGCCCGCGAGAACGAGCTGATCGCTAAAGGAAGGACCAGCAAGAAGAATTCCATCCTCGGCCCTCTTGAGGAAGCGCTCGGTAAAATCAGTGAGACGACGAGTCCGGCGGAGGAGTAGTTCTTTTCGCCGCTCCACGAGGGGATGAGAGCCGATTCTGCACGAGGTTCAGTCCCGGAGGGACGGAGGCATGTAGCCCCGGGTAAGCGCAGCCCGGGGTTGGCCCCCCACGAATTCCCTACCCGCAGCGCAGATTTTAAAAGCGGCTGAAACGGCTGAATTCGGCCATTTCAGCCACTTTCATAAATCTGCGATGTGGGCATTTTCTTATCTCTCTTCGCATACCCCGGGCTGAAGTCAGCTGAAGCCTGGGGCTCTGCCCAGACTTTTTCGACCCCTGCGGGCCCGTCCCGCAGGTGAAGCAGGTTGAATGGTTAGAATGCGGAAAAGCATCCTCCAGCCCCCTGCGGGCTTGGTATGTGTTTAGCGGCCGTAATGGCCGAAGGCCATACTCATCGTAGCCTGGGGTATCACCCCAGGGATTGTTATTCGCATCAGCCTTTTGGCCGAAGGCCATACTCACCAAAGCGGCGACGTTGCATCGTTGAACATGGCCTTCGGCCAATGATCGTCGCTCTCTCTCGATCCTGGGGCGTTGCCCCAGGCTACGATGAGTATGGCCTTCGGCCAATCTTGAGCTACTACCCCAGATACGCCAAACACATATCGGGCTTGCCCCGCAGGTGAATCAGGTTGAATGGTTATCGAGGTGGATGTGCCTTATGCGCAGGAGATCGATAGTTCTCCGATTAACTTTTCAGCCTTCTTCACCTGCGGGACGAGCCCGCAGGGGTCGGTCCGAAAAACTTGGGTAAAGCAATCTCCCCCGGGATGAATCCCGGGGCTACTCGCCTGAGTCCCTTCGGGACACGTTTCAGACGCTAGCCACAACATCCCTCCGGTATGCCAGCGCCTTTGAGAATGTGCCGAATCATGAACTCGTATTTTATATCTGTTACGTATACGTTTTCCCGCCTCCACGGGGCCTGCCCCGGACGTGACCCAGAGTCATATCCGTAACAGATACTATTTAGTCCCGTTCCCGGTAAATCACTACGGGCGACAGCAATCCGCCGGTGCCCAGTTCGTTTACAAAGGTCCGTTCACAGAGGATTGCGATGTGGTTCGTCTCGCCGCTACGGATCATTGGGGTGACCTCGAACGGAGCCGGAGAGCAGTATCCGCTGAATGATTCTTTTGTCTCACCTTTGGCGTCCGCATAGGGGACGTGCTTGCCGTTCACAAAGACTTTCGCGCTGCCATCGGTTGCACCAAGCCACAGGTGCACCTTTTTGCCTTCGGGGATAGTCGGTAAATCTATCTTCGTCCGGTACCACATGGCGCCCATGTAGGAGTGATGCCCAATAGTAGACCAAGTCTCAATTGCCGGGTCTGTAACTTTCCAGCGGCTGTCGTCGAACTCCGGCCTCGACCATCCTGCGGCTTCTCCTTTCTTATCTTTGTCCGTCAGGAATCGCCAGGTCCGCATGGGCGGTCGGGTGAGGATCTTGGACTCGTTGGCCACTTTCGACGCTCCGTTGTAGGTCTGCTGATAAAAGATCTTGAAGTATCTCGCGTAATGGGTGATGTCTCGCCCCCGAAGATAATAGGCGCCCCCAAAGGCGTATTGCGGTTTGTAAGTTGTCGCGAGCTGTTTGGCCCAGTCAGTGTAGCGATTCGCCTCTACTTCCAGGCGCTCGAAGCGGCCAGCAGCCAAGTCACCACGCAGCTTCATAAAGAGTTCGAAGAGTTGGAGACCTTCATCGGCCATCTTGACCCTGAACTTCACTTCGGGGGATCGGGCCGCTTTGAGACCGCGATTCATCAGGCGGCGCGCCTCGGTCAGTTTCGCCACTGGCCATCGCCTGAGGTGGCCGAAACCGCAGCCGGAATACTCAGGCGATCCCACCCACGTGCGATCGATGAAATGCCAATACCTGGCCATGTCTTCTGCCGCCCTGCCGTAAAACTTCTGGTGCAGTTCACGGATGATGTCCTCGGCCTGTTGAGTCGGATCCCATGACATGCGGATGCCCAGAGTGAGCGCATGCATGGTGCTCTCAAAATTCGCAAAAGTCTCGGGATCCCAGAACCTGCAGTTGCCTTTCTGGTAAATGAAACGGAGGTCTTCGCTCCACTTGGTGATGAATGGGTTGGGCGCGGAAGGTTCGGCGAGCAGCCAGCCGTAGAAGTAGTACCCGACTCGCGGAGACAGTTTCGCCCAGCCCTCGATGGCCGCGCGGAGGCTTTTGTTATCCGGCACTGCGTCGTCCGTCATCGGGTGCGCGCGGCGATAGGTGATGGGGGCAAAGACGGGCACCAACGCTTTGTGCGGCTTCTCTCTCAGCGGAGGGCGTGCGCTCTGACCGTAGGCCAGCATGCCGAAGAGCAGTGACGGATGTTTCCTGGCGACGATATCGATCACTCGATTGCACAGCCAGACCTGGCGGTCGGTGATCGAGATGTCCTGCAGAGTCGGATCGAAATCGCCCGTATCGAGTTTCGTGTCATCCGTATCGTCGTAGCCAAGCCCGTCGTCTGGTGAGAGCGAAATGGACTGGGTGGCCGGGTGTGCTTCCATACGGTTGAGAATGCCGCCCGCGATGGCTTCCGCGACCCCGGGTCTGCTCCACTTGAGTCGGCGCCCGGAGGGTTTGCCCTTGTGCATGGCCTGCCATTCGGGTTGTTTTTCGCGCAGTTCTTTGCTGACGTAGCCCTCGAGCGCATGGCTCATCTGGACGCGAGGACCGCCGAGGCGATTGCGGCGGCCAAAATTGTCATCTGCAAACCAGATGCTCCGGAAGCTGGTATAGGGCGCGATGAATTCGTCTGACTCTTTGAACTCGATGGTCTTCAGTTTAGGGATGACTTCGCCCATCTCGCTCGGCATGTACCAGCGGCAGCCGAGCCGGTGAAGGATATCGTAGATGACGTAGCTGGTCGCCAGGTCCGATTCGCCGATGATCCCGACCGCCTCACGGGCGACGACCAGCCGCCCGCCCTGTTTGAAGGGCCCTTTCTTCTGCGGAGGACCAAACCTTTCCGTAGCCAATGTTCCAATGAGGATCGGGAGTCTCTTCTCCCCGCGCGCCGGAGCGCCTGCCACGACGTGCATCTTGGCTCCGGAGATCTTCTCAAGATAGTGAGCGAGATCTCTTACCGAGTCTCTCAACCGCTGCAGGTCAACTTCCGGGGTAGAATTGATCCAGACTCCCGGTGTGTGCTTGACATCTTTGGCTCCCACGACTTCAGCGGGAGCGAAAATCGCAGCCAGCGGCTTCCCACGCTCCACAATGGTGATATCGGCGCGCGCGGCTGGGATGATGAAACAGGCTGTCCAGAAGATTCGTATCATCGAGGTTCGAGGTTTTACACTCCTACGTGTCTTCTGTCTTATCAATCGCCGCGTCGAGCGCCTCTAGCTTTCGATTATTCGCGAATGGAGGTAACAGAGCGCGCAAGTGCATTTGTCATTTGCCCAATTTCCCAAGAACCAGAAGAGTGGATTGGATGCGGCTGCTGTTTAAGATCGGCCTCGATGGTCAGTTTGAAGGCAACGAAATGATTCCCTTTGCCCGAATGCTTCTGATTGCTGCGATCCTTGCAGACTCAAGGCAAGGCTTCTCCGAACTGCAGCAGCATCCCTTCATCATGGTCACGAAGTCGATGTACCCGGACCTTCGCGAGAAGGCCGAGATAGCTCCCTGGAAAGAGATGAAGCGGGAGGCCATGGAACTGGCGGTCGAGCGTATCCCTGAGGATCGAATGTGGGATTGGTGGATGCAGGTTAGCGCACGCGCCAGCGCGGCCTCCCTCTGCTACATTTTGGACGAGGACGAGGAAGGTCGGAGAGCTTACCGGGAAGTGGTGCTCGGCCTCATTGACCGGGCCAGGCCGCCCCGGGGTATCCCTGACTTCCTTCAGCAGGTGCCGCCGGGAACAGGAACACTGAATCTGATCCTCGCACTCGACATCATGCATGATGATTTCAGCGAAAGAAGACGCCGCAGAGCCGAAGCCAAGATTGACCGGATCGTGAGGAAGATCCGCCGCGGCTGGCCATGGAATTGGACAACGCTTCACGCAGTCTGGTCTCTCTACAAAGGAGACCTGGAGGGGTTCAAGAAGCACATCGCGCTCTACGACAAATTCGTTTCCGATACTCGGACGGACGATGGTGTGTGGTGCGGAGGACCAGGCTATGCGTTCACCCGCTTCGCCAACCGGCGCGACTCAAAGTATTTCCTGCTGGATATTGCGGAGCTTCACGGGGCCGCCAACTATTACGACAAGTCCTCGACTTCCGCATTCTATGAGTGGCTGTTCGGATACGGGCTTACCCCAATGAACACCAATTGGATTTTCGGTGACTCGACTGTCCACGGTGGGTTGCCCGCCGCAGGCTCGGCCCCGTTCAACATTCACAAGTTTTCGAATCTCGCGGCAGCGTTCGCAGCCTACCGATATGCAAAGGTCCGCAGGCAAGTCCGACACAAACCGCGACTGCACACTTACCTCTACACTGCAGAAGAACTGCCTGAGCCTGTAAGCCCGCCAAGCCGCATATTCTCGCAGGCCATGGCGGTCTTCTACGAAGAAACCATGACGAAAACCTCGCTGGCCGGCGCGCTCTGGAGTCCCACCCGACGGGGCTGGCACTCGCACTCCGACGTGAACGCGGTTCACCTCTGCGCCTACGGCGAGAGTCTCATTCAGAATACCGGGTACCCCGGCGCAAAGCAGGGGCGCTACAGTTTCGACTGGGATTACATATCCCATCAGGCCAGGGCGAATAATACCATCACCATCGATCGAGTGAATCACAAGATCGGTCACGTAACCCCCAATGGTGGCGACTACGGCGGTCCCGACAATGAGGGGATGCTCCACACCAAACGGGGCGCGGGAATTGCCGAAGGTTTCACCAGCGACAAGCTTGATTTCGCCTGCGCGGATTCGGGGAAGGTGATCCCCAATGGGCACCACCTTCGGAATCTGATCATGGTGCACCCTCAGGACGAAGCGCCGGGATACTTCATCCTCCTTGACGAAGTTCGTGCAGACACACCCAACGCCGAGGTGAATCTCTACCTCCACCCAAACTCTCGCGCGGTGACGGTGGAGGACCTCGCCAAAGCTCAGGCCCTGGAGGAAGAACATGCCCGCCGTGGGACGGAACAGCATGCGAAGGGCCACGTCCTCATGGAAATCGTTCGGCCCGGCGAGCATTACCGATGGCCGATTAACGGCGGCTCCCGCCTCAACAGGGAAGACAAGGCCAAGGTCGACGTGTTTCTGGGCCTGAAGCCCTTGGAAGTGAAACTGCCTCTTGGAGTCCGAGCCGGCTGGAGCTATCGCTGGAGCACGCTCGGCTCCACGCTTGACGCCACCTTTGAGACCGGTGACTCAGGTAAAGCAAACATCCCGACCGTCATCTATCCATCCGACCCGAAGCACCCGGCCCCCGAAATGAAGCGACTTACCGGACCCGGATACACCGGTATCAGAATCGAAACAGACCGAGGAGTCACCGACACAGTCCTGGCGTCCTCTCCCGATTCGGGCGGGCCAATGGTCTTCGATGACATCACGGCAAATGGCCAGTCAGCAGTCTTCAGAAAGGACCCAACCGGTGTGAGGTTCTTCTTTGTCCGCAAGGGAACGGAGTTCAAAGCGGGCGACATCGGGTTCCGGAGCGACCAGCCGGTCAGCATTCATCTGAAGAACGCCAGGGGAGCGCTCTGTTCCGGAGGCGCCGAAATCTCGTTTCATCATCCGGGACTGGCCGCAGCGGTGGTCGGAGGAAAGGTGGCGGATGACCCCCAGCGCGTGAAGCTGCCCGCTGGAAGTCATTCCTTGGAACTCAAAATGAAGTGAACTGGACGAAGGAAGAAGAGGGCTGATCGATTTTTCCATGATTCTGTTGATGAAATCCCTTCACTTCTTTCGGTGTTTTCCAAATTCCACTCGGCGCGGCAGTGCGATCGCTTGAGGTGGCCGGCGGCCGTGTTCGCTCATCTGTCCTGATTTCCTATCGTTACTTCTGCCTGTCTCTGTGGCCAGGACCGTGGGCACGAATCCCACTTGGGGTATGCCCAGAAATTGAAAGGACTCGCGCCGTTTCGGCGCTGTCGACGCCGACTTCCCCGCTGGAAGATACCAGTGAAAGAAGAGTGGATCGGATGCGGCTGCTGCTTAAGATCGGCCTCGATGGTCAGTTTGAAGGCAACGAAATGATTTCCTTTGCCCGAATGCTTCTGATCGCTGCGATCCTTAATGAAAAAATGTCTGTGAGGTTAACAAATGGTTTACCTTGAATCTGTTCAGGAGACATGTATGCCGCGGTTCCGAGAATTGTCCAATTACCACTCCACCTCTCGCGTCGGGCGTTTGCGTGACAGAATGAACGGCGACGCTCACGGCGCTCATCGCATCCCCCGGCCGATAGATTGGTCTGTATCCGACCTGGACTGCTCGTTGGCTGAGCGTCGTGGTTATTCGATGTCGATGGCTTGCGAGCGTATGCCGATCAGCATCGAGCCGGACGAGCTGATTGTCGGCATGAGGACACTGCTGGACCCGACCGGGGAGGAAACTGGCGTCTGGCATCCACCCGTACCTGACTTTTTTCGAGATGCATCGGAGAGGGAGAGCATCGATTGGGGCCGGTCGACCAGCCACAACGTGCCCGGCTTCCAGAAAATCGTCACATCAGGCCTTGGCGAGCTGTCCGCCCGGTCGGAAGCGAAACTCGAGACCGAAGCCGATCAAGGGAGGCGCGATACCCTCAAGAGCTACAAAATCGCCTGCGATGCGGCAGGCACGCTCTTCGCCCGTTACGCGGCCCTGGCCCGCGAATTATCGGGAGGGGCCGCCGGGCAAAGACTCGCGGACCTCGAGAAGATTGCAGACGCGTGCGATCATCTCGTTACAGGCGCGCCGCGCGACCTGCACGAAGCGATGCAACTCTATTGGTTGACGTGGGGGCTCATCGTTCTTGAGGTCGGTTGCCTGGTTTCGATGGGCCGCATCGATCAGGTGCTGGGGCCGTTCTGGCCGCAGGATCCTGAATCGCAGGCATCCGCGCAGGAACTGATGGACTGTTTTATCATCAAATGTAACGATCAGAACGAGCTGTGGAAGGGCAAATCGCTCATCAACAACGAAGTGGTGCTCTCAGGCCGTGCCCGCAACGGAGATGACGCTACCAACGCCGTAACATGGGCGGTTCTCAGCTCTCTGGACCGGCTGAACATGCCCGACCCGCAACCCTCGGTGCGGCTGCACGATGACAGTCCGTCTGAACTGCTGCACACGGTATGCGAGATGTGGTGCGATGGAAAGAGCCAGATTGCGGTGTTCAACGACGACGTATTTATCCCCGCGCTGGCGGGGGCCGGCATCGATCTCGCAGACGCGCGTGACTACGCGATCGACGCCTGCCAGGACGTCAATATCTTTGGCAAGAGTGACTTCTTCGTTGCCGGCCAGATCGACTTGACGGGGCTGCTCCTCTGTGCGATCGACGAAGCTGAAGCCGAATTGAGCTGGCCGGACTTCCTGGCGGGCTATGAGAAGATCATCGAGACCGACGTCGCCCGGATTTGCGGCTCGTATAACGAGCGGATGGAAGCCCTCCCGGGAATGC
Organism: Planctomycetota bacterium; assembly: GCA_030740295.1. The sequence continues at coordinate 7,155 of JASLXP010000100.1, read as the reverse complement.
CGTGCCCGTTGTTGTCGGTAACGATGGACGACTGCATCGAGAGAGGCCTGGACCACGCGAACGGGGGACTGGCCGTGCGTGACAAGGGAGTGATGCTCGCCGCTCCTGTCACGGCGATCAATTCGCTGGCTGCTCTGAAGGCTGCTATCGAGTCCGGCGAGAGCAATCTCGGAGAGATCCGCGACGCCTGCAAAGCTAACTGGACTGGTTACGAGGATCTCCGGCGCATGTGCAGCAAAGCTCCGAAATGGGGCAACGACGACGACTTTGTCGATCTGCTGGGCACGAGAATTCTTGAGTTCGCCGCCCACGAGCTGTGGAAGTATCGCACGCCGGACGGCTCACGATTTCTCAGCGGGATCCACCAGGCTCATCACGTATCAAAGGGCCACGCGACCCCCGCCACTCCCGACGGGAGGACCGATGCCCAACCCATGTCACCCACCCTCGCACCCGCAAACGGGACGGAAACCAAGGGGCCCACGGCCGTGATGAAATCCGTTGCCAAGATCGATCCGATGATCGTCCAGTGGAACTCCTCCCTGACCATGATGTTCGATCCCGGCAGCCTCGGTGGTGAGGGTCTGGATAAATTCGAATCCCTCGTCCGAACGTGGCTGACGATGAGAGGACCGCAGTTGCAGATCAACGCGGTTAGCGGCGACACGCTTCGGGCCGCACAGGCTGACCCGGAAAGCTATCAGGATTTGATTGTACGTGTGTGGGGATTCACCGACCGCTTCGTGTCTCTGGACCCGATCTATCAAAACGAGCTGATCGAGCGGACGCGGCACAGCATGTAACGCGGGAGCTCTCACACGCTCATCTGTCTTGATTTCTTATCGTTACTTCTGCGCGTTTCTTGTTTCCTCAATCGCCGCGTTGAGTGTTTCGAGGATCTCATCGCACAGTGCGGTGCCGACCAGGAGCCCCGGCTTGAACTGCAGGATGCGCGGGTCGAGGGTTGAGAAGATGGCCCACACACCCTTGTCATACAAGTGTCGTGAGACATGCATGGCGCCTTCGGGGTGATCGAACTCGAGGCCCATCACCAGGCCGCGCTGGCGGATGCCGACGAAGTAGTCGGCGTGCCGCTGACGCAGCTTTTCGAGGCCGATCCTGAAGCGGTCGATCAGCATCGCCACGTTCTCGCGGGTCTCCGGGCGCTGGGTGATTTCGAGCACTTTCGAGGCGACGACACAACCGAGCTCGGCGCCGCCGAAGGTCGACATGTGGGCAAACCCGTCCTCATGCAGCCAGCCGGCGCAGCGCGCGCTGACGACTGCCGCGGCCATCGGGTAGATGCCACCGCTGAGGCCCTTGCCGGTGACAAGGATGTCGGGGTCGAAGCCGTGGTGTTCGATGCCCCACATGCGGCCGGTGCGCATCAGCCCGGTCTGCACCTCATCGGCGATGTAGAGAGAGCCGTGCTTTCGACAGAGGGCGCAGGTCTCTTCGAGATAGCCTTCGGCTGGCATCGGGAGGCCGTATGTCGCCGGGATCGTCTCCATGATTACGGCAGCGGCGTCACCGCCGGCGAGTGCTGCGGCCATGGCGTCGATGTCGGAGAACGGCACCTTCACGAAGTCGCCTTGCAGATCCTGGCTCAGGAAGATGTCGGAGAACCGCGGGTCCCCGGTCTGCACGGCCAGGCCGGTATGCCCGTGATAACCCTTGATGATCGACACGATCTTGCGGCGGCCGGTCGCGTGGCGTGCCGTCTTCAGCGCCAGGTCGATGGCCTCGCCGCCGCCGGCGCCGAAGAGCACGTACTGCAGGTCGCCGGGAGTGCATTCGGCCAGCTCGCGGGCGAGCCGGGCCCGGGCAATTGACGGGAAGTGATGGTTGCCGATATCGAAGTGGTCGGCGCCTTCGATGAGGGCCTGCACGACCTCCGGATGCCGGTGGCCGAGGTTGAAGGTGCCGCCGTTGAGGTGCAGGTCGATGAGTCGCTTACCGCTGGCGTCGTAGAGCGCGTAGCCCTCGCGCCGGTCGATCACCAGGTCGGTACCGGCGGCGACCCAGAAGTCGGTCTTCGCCGGATTCCAGTAGCGCCGGCAGTCATCGAGTACAGCCTGTTTATCCATGGCCTGTATCCTCAGCCGAACTGTTGCAGATACTTTTCGGCGATCGCACAGGTACCCTGGGCGAAGCCGTCCTGCATCTCCTGCGCCAGGTCGGACTCGGCTCGGGAGCCGATCCATCCGAGCAGCACCAGTCGGCGCAGGATGATGAAGGTGGTCAATTCGGTTTCTTCCGCGGCCGAGAGCGCCGCGTTGCGGCGATAGCCGCGCACCCACGCACCGACCAGGGCGGGCACGTCATCCCGGTCTTCCATGAAACTGAGCGCCGCACCGAGATCGTACCCGAACCAACTGGTGCCGCTGTCGTCGAAGTCAATAACGCGAACGTTACCGCTGTGGATGAGCAGATTGCCGAGGCGCAGGTCGGCGTGGATCAGTCCGAAGCGATTGGGCCCATCGCCGTAGGCATCGAGCCGGCGCTGCATGACGTCAACCGTGCGGTCGAGCAGGCTGTGGGCGGCGGGGCCAAGCACGGGGCAGAGGCGGAACGAACCCCAGATCGGCGCGGCGCCGATGGTGCCGTCGAAGTCCCAGCACTGACGCGTGAAGCCGGGCGGTGTCTGCCAGTTCCTGACGTGCTCGTGCAGGCGTGCGGTGATCTCGCCGAGCTGCTCGAACGGATCGAGTAGTTCGTCGAGTGCGTCGGTCTCCTTCGGCAACTCGCCGTCGATCCAGGCAAACCGCACGCAGTAACGGCCGTCGGTGCCGGGCATCGTCTGCAGCGGCTCGCCGTCGGCGCCGGCGATGGCCTGCGGCGTCTGCACGCCCGCCTGCTCCTGCAGCGCCTTCATCCAGGCGATCTCGGAGAGGATGCTCTCGCGGGTCTGATAGCCCGGGCGGTGCACGCGCAAAACGCTCTTGCCGTCGGCTGCGTCAATGCGGTAAGTGAGGTTTTCCGAGTGGTTGATCAGTGTGACATCGCTGTCCGCGTCGAGTCCGTACAGCGGCAATGCCTGGCGCGCCAGCGCCTCGAATTCTGGCTCTGAGGTGGCCGCCTGTTCTTCCGATTCAAGGGTCATGGTCGTATCTCGCCCTGTCTGGGGTCTCCCAGTCTCTCGTCTTCTTGGACAACTCACTCTCCTCTGGTGGCAATCCTATTGCTCCTGACTCCTTCATTCCAACATGCTCGTCGAACGCGTGATTTTTCAGGCTGTGCCGGTGCCGGCTATTTCTCGTAGACTCTGGCGTTCTTACATTCCAGGGAACAACACAAGGCATTGGGCGCTGAGAAACACTAAGTAAATTAATTTAGCTATCTATCTTGACAATGTTAACTCTGGCTTGGTAGGCCACCGGCTCGCCCCGTGGAGGCTCACGTTTCTTCCTCGCGAAGCTGCTATGCAAGATTTGAGAGGCCACGGGCTTGTCCGGCTTGTCCCGTGGAGATTCACGCTTCCCTGCGACAGATCGTGAGACTCCACGGGGCAAGCCCGTGGCCTCTTGAAGTTAACATTGTGAAATAGTTGGAGGACGTAAACAGATGAATGGTCAGAGTGTTATGAGCTTGGTCCTCGCGAGCAGTGCAACGTGGTCTCTTATCGCTGTGCAGTGTCTCTGCGCTCAGGGTCGAGCCGCCGGCGAAGTTATCCCGATCGGTGGTCGATTGGAGCCGATGGTGGATGAATTCCTGATCGACCAGATGGCAGAGGGCGCTCGGCTGGTGCTGCATCGCCCCATACGCCGCGAGATTGTCTTCAAGACCGATGCGCCGCGGGAGGGGAATGCAAGCGCCTACCAGTCGGTGTTCAAGGACGGCGATCTCTACAGGATGTACTACCGTGGTGGCCACTACCGCCACGGCGGCAAACCCACAGAGGCGCGCGCAAGCCTCCCTTGGGTGCTCTGCTACGCGGAAAGTGATGATGGTATCCATTGGCGTAGACCGAAACTCGGCATCTGCGAATCTGAGGGCTCCACCGAAAACAACATCGTCGTGGATATGAAACTGCTCGCCAAAGTTGGTGGCTGCCCGGCACACACTGCTACGTTCTTGGACGCGAACCCCAAGTGCCCTCCTGATGAACGCTACAAGATCATCACTGTCGGGAGTAAGCCGCATGGACTTTACGTGTTGAAATCGGCGGATGGCCTGCACTTCTCCCTCATGAGCGAAAAGCCGATCCAGACCACCGGCGCCTTCGACTCGCAGAACCTCGTCTTCTTCGACACTGTGCGCGGCGAATATCGCGAATACCATCGAGGGTTCCGCGGTGCAGTACGCGCCGTCATGACGGCTGCGTCGAAGGACATTCTCCGGTTCCCCAAGCCCGGATGGCTCGAATATCCCGGTGCTCCAGTGCAGGCACTTTACACCAACCAGATCCAGCCCTACTACCGCGCGCCCCACATCTTTATGGGCTTCCCCATGCGCTACAACAGACGAGGTTGGTCCGAGCCCATGCTCGATCTGCCAGGCCAGCAGGTCCGCATTGCCAGGGCCAGAGTCAGCCCGCGCTACGGAACAGTAGTTACAGACGCCGCTTTCATGACCAGTCGCGATGGTCTCCGCTTCAAGCGCTGGGCCGAGGCGTTCATCCGGCCCGGGCCGCGCAAGAAAGACACGTGGGTCTACGGCGACAACTTCGTCTTTTGGGGAATGGTCGAGACGAAGTCTCATCTCGACAACGCACCCGACGAGATTTCGCTCTACGCGACTGAGGGTTACTGGGAGAGCACTTTCACGAGCGTCCGCCGCTACACCTTGCGCGTGGACGGATTCGTTTCGGTCCATGCACCATTCAGCGGCGGCGAGATCGTGACAAAGCCCCTCGTATTCGATGGCGGCAACCTGGCGCTCAACCTCGAGACATCGGCCGCGGGGAGCATACAGGTCGAGCTTCAGGACGCCGACGGCAAGCCCATCGAGGGCTATACCCTCGAGGACTGCCCTCAGATTTTCTGCGATGACCTCCGTTATATCGTGCGGTGGGAATTCAAGGGCGGCGACGTGCGCCCCCTGGCGGGCAAGCCGGTGCGGCTCCGATTCCTCCTCAAAGACGCTGACCTCTACTCCTTCCAATTCGTCCCCTATGCTCCCGAACCCAGGCGACCGGACATTACCAGGGCTGGGGGCACGCCAAAGAAGAACCCCGATCGAAAACCCTTTGTCGCTTTGCAGGACGACTTCCAGTCCGTAAAGGCCGGCGTCACACCCACTGACGACGACCTGGACCCGCCCAACGATGGCGAGAAGAGTGGATGGTTCACTCCCGAGGGCAGTCCCAACCGTGTGCAGGTGCTCAGGGACGATCCCATTGGAAGTGGAAAGGCCGGGACGAACCACTACATGAAAATTGAACGCCGCGACGAGCACGGTCGCCAGGGCGGTCGAGCGTGGGTCAGGCTGTCTCCCCGCGATATTGCGGACAACAGAAACGGCATGGTAGAAGTGAAAGCCCGGGTGTATGTGCCGTCCACGATTAAGTACTGCGTTGATATCGATGCCTACGACAATGAGCCCGATCATTATTCTCATCGGGCCTTTCACGTCCGCTTCTTTCGCGATGGAGCGGTTAAGTACTATGCGGGTGAGAAGCACCATGAGGTACCGAATATGACGGTCAAGCTCGATGCCTGGCAGGACGTGTTGATTCGCGCGGACCTCAAAGCTGCCACATTCGATCTCACCGTGCAGGGCCAGACAGCCAGACGCCTGCCCTTCGCCAACCCGGAAGTGCATCGCGTCAAGGTGATCGGATTCTGTCCGAACACGAACAACTGCACCATGTATGTGGATGACGCAGAGGTAAAGATCGAACCGTGAGGGTTACATCGTGAATCACATAAATCGTTCCACCCCGTTTTCCGTTTGCGCAGCGAGCAGCAGCGCCTGAACATCGCAAGGTTTCGGTGCGAGGCCATCGCCACAGTGCAGATGGTCACTATGACCTGGCCTGGTTGATTTGAGTACGTCGATAAGTGAATGAGGCAACACCCCACCACTTCCCAACCAACAAGAGAGGAAACGACCATGAGTGACACGGGCCTTCGCGAAATCCGGCAACCCGGCGATTACTGCTATACCTACAGCCCCTTCTACACGCCCGTTGCCGAAGTGGCTGAGGGCGAAAAAGTGGTCGTCTACACGGTCGATGCGTTCGAGAACAAGCTGAATTCGCCGGAAGACAAGTTCACCGACCTGTGCACCTATCCATTTCTGAATCCTCAGACGGGCCCGATCTACATTCGTGGAGCGGAGCCTGGTGATACGCTATCGGTCACCATCCACGATATCGTGCCGGACCGGGAATACGCGGTAACTGCCCTTATCCCGAATTTCGGGGGACTGACCGGCACACAGAAGACCGCCATGCTCAACGACCCGCTGCCCGAGCAGACGCGCATTCTGCCTATCGAGGAGGGCGAAGTGCTTTTCAATGAGCGCATCCGAATCCCTTACGAGCCATTCATGGGGACCATGGGCGTGGCGCCCGAGATCGAAGCCGTAAACTGTCTCACCCCGGATTACTATGGCGGCAACATGGATTGCGTTGAAACTCGGCCAGACAATGAAGTGCTATTCCCGGTCTTTGTCGATGGCGCTCATTTCTTCACGGGTGATGCGCACGCAACACAGGGCGATGGCGAGCTCACCGGAGTGGCATGTGAGATACCGGCTCGGGTCACGCTGAGCTTCAAAGTGCTGAAGGGCAAGACCATTCACTGGCCTCGCATCATTTCGGATGAGTACCTGATGACCGCGGGCAGCGCCCGCCCCCTGGACGACGCAGCCCGAATCGCCTGGGTCGAGTTGATCGACTGGATGGTCGCTGATTACGGCTTCGAGAAATTCGAGGCCTACCACCTGCTCGGACAAGTCGGCAAAATGCGCCTTGGGAATATGGTCGATCCGAACTACACGATGGTCGCCAAGGTAGCGAGAAGGTATCTGCCGGAGTAGGCACTTGGGCGTTCAAACTTAAAAAAGTTTGTAACTGTTCAGCCCACTCACCAACCTCGCAAGCTTTGGCTACAAGTGGCAGAAACGGGGTTGGAGTAACGGCTTTAGCCGGGTCTGAGCGGCCGCAAGAACCCGGCTAAAGCCGTGACTCCAACTCCGGCTTCCAGTCAC
>JASLXP010000099.1 GCA_030740295.1 Planctomycetota bacterium | reverse complement strand
GACATATCCGGTCTTCGAGGGATGCCCGTCGCAAGTTTAAGAATTCACGCCTGCCCTGTCGCAGACATTTCACCTTTGAAGGGCATGGAGTTGAACCATCTGGAGCTGTGGGGTGCAAAAGTCAGAGACATTTCGCCTCTGGCCGGGATGCCACTGGTGAATGTCTCCTTCAAGAACTCCAATAGGATAAAAGATCTTACTCCACTTGAAGGCGCGCCGTTAAAAAGCCTTGCTTTGGGCCTTACCCCGGTTTCGGATCTGTCACCCCTCCGAAACATGCCCCTCGAAAAACTCGCTGCCAGCAATACCCCGATCAAGGATCTCAGCCCTCTCAGCGGTCTGAAACTGAAAATTCTCAGCCTCGACAGCGCACGGGTCTCAGATTTGAGCCCACTGAAGGGTGTCCCCCTCGAAGCCCTCAACCTCTCAGCTCTCAGGGGAGGCACGCTCGAGGCACTCAGAGGAATGCCACTCAAAGCCCTCATTCTCGATCGCATCAGTTTCAAGCTGGATCTATCGCCGCTTGCACAGTCCCCTTTGGAGAGGCTGTCTTTCGTGAAGGGCGGCACTGCCGATATCACGCCGATTCGAGAATTGAAAACGCTGAAGTTACTCAGATTCGATGAAACACAGGTCGAAGATCTGTCCCCGCTGAGCAGTCTCCAACTCGAAGTTCTGTCATTCTCCGAATCCCAGGTGACGGATATCTCGCCATTGGCCGGGCTGCCACTCAAAGAATTAATGATGAACAAGAACAGGATTACGGAAATCGGCGCCCTCAAAAAAATAACAACACTCGAAAAGCTTCACATGCAGTATCTGAAAGTCACCGACCTCTCCCCGCTGACAGACCTGAAGAATCTCGCCGAGCTCGATATGAAGGGAGTGCCGGCCACCAGCATCAGGCCGCTTGCAGCACTTCGCATTAAAACTCTGCACATCCAGAGAATGCCCCTCACCGACCTGACCCCGTTGGCCACCATCCGACCGAGAGTGCTTACATTGTCAGAGAAGAACAATTACTCGAAGGAGTCCCTTGAAACTGTAAAAGAGCTCACTGCGGGGGGCACAAAAGTAACGTGGGACAAGATGTAGAGGGAGTGAGCAACACTTGCATCCAGCTCAGGAATTGAATGAAGAGTGACGATTTCTGATTTTCGATTTCTGAAGTCAGAAATGTGCCGCTTAAACGAATGCTTGAGTTCAGAAATCAGAATTCAGCAATCATTCAGACTGTGATGAAGACACCAGGGCTTCCAGCTTCTCTCGGACCCTCTCTGCAATCTTGAGGAGCGTGGCAAGTTTGTCTTTCGTGAACCAGTCCCTGGCGATTGAAGAAGAGATCTCTCTGGTGATCTGATTGATCGTCTTCCTGTCTTCTTCGAGGGTGGCAGGAGGCGTGTTCTTTTCGTGCAGGTAGAGGGCCGTCAGGCGCTCCAGTTCCAGGAGCCAGTCGCCGCCATTTTCAGAGCCGAAGAAGATCCTGCCGAACTTTCTACGGAAGGTGCGGATGTCAGGGCCCGCGGACCAGCCGTACTCGGCGGCCAGCAGATAGGGATACCACAACAGGTCATCGTGGAGCCCCCCACCCCAGGTGGTGGTCCAGATTCCTTTGCCTTTCGCGTGGGCGGCGCATCGGGCCTGGGTCGCGATGTTGCGTTCGCGTGACCGAATCTGCGGGAAGTGAAAGCTCTGTTCGCCCCGGGTCATCGGGGCCGTGACGAACGGCAGGCCATGCCTTCCCAACAGGTCGAGGCCGCCGGAGTAAGTCGTCGCGTAGTACATCCAGTGAAGGGGAATGAAATCCTTCGGCATGGTGTTGAGAGAATCCTCGAAAGCCAGGAGCGCGTCAGCCCAGCACATCATCGTCTTGCCCCGGGCCTTGCAGGCCGCGTACATGTTGTCGCGAAAGTGATGAGCCACTGTCCCGCCCACGCCTCTTTCATCGATCATCTTCTGGCATCGCTCGCAGGTGCCGAAAGGAGCTTCGTCGGCACCGACGAATACGTATGGCATCGCAGAGGCATCCGTGCCGTGTGGCTTGCTGTATCTCTCGATCGCTGCCACCAGCTCGTCTTTGCACTCTGAGGCAGGGCAAATGACGGGCTCGCCTTGCACTGGCTCCCTTTTTTCAGGAGGCACCAGCGCTCCGCCAGTGTGTCCGAACCAGGTATGGGCGTTAAACGAGAACGGGCGAAAATGATACTTCTGCTTCTTCTCAAAAGAGAGGGCGCCCACGTTCATCTTGAACAGGCAGGCCAGGTCGATGTTGGTTTCGTTCACCGTGAACGAGTGCCAGGCGCCGCGCCAGTCGAGGTCGGGCCAGTCAGCAATCCGGAGAGCCGGCAGCGCCTTGCGATTTTGAAGAATCAACTGCCGAATCGACTGAACTCCATAGAATCTTCCCGCTGCTCCTTCGCCGTGAACGACAATCAGATCGCGACTGATATCGAGCACGTAACCCTGGGCCGGCAGCTTCAGGTGCGGTAGGTTGACTCCTCGCCTTTCCAGAACATCCTGCATCCAGAGACTTTTGAAAACATCCCCAATGAGGATGCATCTGCCCTTCACGGTCGCCTGACTTTTTACTTCCTTCACGGCAAAGGATGGCCATCTCTGTGCAAGTGACCCGACTGGTTTCGAAAGGTAGCTGGCGGAGAAAATGTCCGCTTCGCTTGCAGCATCTACCAGCACTGGCGTGGTACTGGACGGGGAGAACTTTCCCTTTCGCATGAGAATCTGTTTCGGCTCGGGCAGGATTCCGACTTGGGGCCGTTCGGAGTCCCAGCCGTGCGAAAGGACATCGTCGCCAAGGGAGTACCATAGGCTTTTATAATACGCGGTCCTCCCGCCGCCGTCCCAGACCTCGACGCGGTATTGGTTGCGCCATCCCTTGAATGGAACCTGGTAATCCAGTTTGGCATCCTGCCCATGTTTCAGTTGCACAGTACCCGAGTCTTCTCCCTCTACGTTCAGAGGCCGGACCTCGCCGAGGACCGGATCGAATGGCTCGTTGCGACGAAGGACTTTGACTCGGTAGGTCTGTTCCCCGGCGCGAAGACTGCGGATAGTGACCGAAAATCTGCCCGGTCCGTTCCCCTTCATTGGATGGGTCAGTTGCACCCTCGGCGCGGTGCCCGTGCCGGCAAGCTTGAAAACAGGACAGTGGTCCGTCTGGTGGTTAAGACTGGAGAGCATTGACCCGTACCATCCAATTTCACCATGAAAATTGCTCCAGCGATTGAACCCGATTTTCCAGGTGTGCACCTGCTTCGGGTCTGGCGGTTTGAACCCGCGAGTCCAAAGATATTTGAACTCGATCTTTGCCTCCCAGGTCCACCAGTCATTGCCGGTCTTCCCCGCGGATTCTACTTTCGAGCCATCCAGAAAATAGAGTCGTCCACCTCCTCCCATGCCACCGCCCGCCTGCTGGTAGTGTCTCGTCTCCGGCTTATGGCGGGCGAAGAATAGAATAGCGGTCGCGTTGTTAACGTGATACGGCTTATCCGGGTAAAGCGGCATGAAGAAGATTTCGAGATGGTCCCCGCGCCGTTTGGCCAATTCCATATCCGGCTGTTCGCAATGGTAAGCCACATAGAAAGCTCCATCGTCCCAGGTGAGTTTGACACGGGTCTGGAGAAGACTCAGAGAGCCGCCTCCTCCAAGCGTCGAAAAAGGGAATAGTTCCACGGATTCGTTCCAGCAAGCGTCCGTCAAATCTCCGTCGATCACCGGCGCTTGTTTTGCCCGGTTGACCACGAAGTATTCGTCATTGTGATACTCAGCCGGAGCGTGACCGTATCGCATAGGGCCCGCGGCGAATGCCGGCTCGAACGCTGATACGACGACCATCACTAAAACCGATGTCAAAACTGTTTTGAAAGGACTCATGTTTTCTTCGGCATAGGCACCCATTGGCCGTTCCTGTGTGGCGAGTCTGTCTCTCATCAGATAGCCGGACGATGAGCCAGCAGTTTGCGAAACGGCTCACGCCACGGCGCCGGCCAGCCAAGCATGCCCGTAAGCTGCATGCGCCCCTCATCAGCCTCGAGGGCATTCGAGCCCAAGGCCAGGCTTCTGCCTTCGATGGGCTTTATCCTGTCGGCAAAGTGTTCGATCGCCCGGTTGCACTCATCAAGGTCCGATTGCGACAATGCCCCACGCACGATCAGGTAGCCCCGCAGATCGAAGAAGTATTTTTCTTCCTCAGAAACGATGAAAGAAGGCATGATGGAAAAGGCTTGGATTCAAAGCCGTCTCATTTGAACGGAAACGCATTTTGAATCAAGTCGATGCTTCTAATGGGTCTTCACGGGAATTCACCTGGCCAGGTCAATCACACCAAAGGCATCCCTATGAAATCTATGTTCAGTATCTCCCTTGCCATTCTGTGTTCTTTCACAAGTTGGGCATTTGCAGAAGACCAGGCTGACGAACTGCGCCTGGCCAAAATCTTCACGGACAACATGGTCCTCCAGCAGGAGAAACCGATTCGCGTCTGGGGCTGGGCAAAACCGGGAGATGCGGTAACTGTCACCCTGACCCAGGACGCCGCGGCCGGCGAAGCCGCGATGAAGAGAATCAACCCTGAGGGTGCGCCGCAGAATCAAGAAGAGGGATATTCAGTCACGGTCCAATATGTCGAAAAGAATCCTCCGGCCAAGACTCATCAGTCATTGAAAGTGAAGGCCGGCGACGACGGACGCTGGACAGTGCAGTTCGAGCCGGTCAAGGCCAGCTTTCAACCGGCCTGGATCTTCGCTGAATCCGGCGAAAAGCTTAAGGGCATCCAGAATGTCCTCATCGGCGAGATTTGGATTTGCGCCGGACAGAGCAACATGGGATGGGGCAACTTCAATCGCAAGGATCGTGAAGGGGCATCCGCAGATTTTCCCGCGCTCCGTTATGTGGCCTGGAATGATTCGTACTACAGGCCGCTCGAAGATGTGCGGCCGAATATCGGTTGGCAGGAGTGTTCACCTGAATCCGCCCAGAGGTTTTCGGCCGTGCCTTACCTGTATGGGATGTTCCTTCATCGCTACCTCAAAGTGCCGGTCGGAATCATTAACCTTGCCCGGGGCGGCACTACGGGACAGACCTGGTGCATGCGTCCCGAGCTGGAGAACATAGACGCCGAGCTCATCAGGATCGTCCTCAAAAACTATGACGAGGAAACTGCTGTCTGGGATGATCCCAAACAGCTCGAACAGATCATGGCCGAATGGGAGAAGTCGGTTGAAAAAGCAAAGTCCGACCACGCGGGCAAAGTCGCAAAGGCCAAGGCGGAGGGGAAGAAAGAGCCAAGGCTTCGTCTGCCGAGAAAGCCAGGCGATCCGCGCAGCGGATGGAGTCCTCCGGCTGGACTGTTCAACGCTACCGTCATGCCCATTCGCCATCTCGGCGTCCGCGGCGTGCTCTATTACCAGGGCGAGAACAACAACTTCATGAGGTGGACACGTTATGAATACACCTTCCCAAAAGTGCCGGTCTCCTTCCGCAAAGCCTTCGGCGATGATGCCCTGCCCTTCGGCTGCATCAGCCAGCCCGGTTGGGGCAACTACGATATCGAGCCGGAAGTCGCCACGGTTGCCGAAGGATACGCCATCGTCCGAGACATCCAGCGTAGAGCCCTGAAAGGCGACCCCAACGCAGGCATGATCGCCACCTATCCCACGGGCAATTCCTACATTCACCCGGGCGAGAAATTACCTGTCGCCGAATACGCATCACTCTGGGCACTCGCAAAGGTCTATAAGAAGCCCGTCCAGCATACCGGCAACACTTACCGGGAAATGAAGGTCAAAGGCGACAAGCTCTACCTCTTCTTCGACATCGATCCCATCGTGTACGACAGGTGGAAGCACATAAAAAACAACGCCTACTGGCAGGTGCTTCCCTGCCCGCAAGAGGGGAAGGCCGAATTCCGAGGCTTCATCATCGCGGGGAAAGACCGTCGTTGGTACCCCGCCAGAGGGCGTCACACAAAGCTCGACGGCCAATGGTGTATCGAGCTATCGAGCGATCTGGTGGACGGGCCTGTCGCCGCCCGCTACGGCTGGGCCAATTGGCCACAGGGCAACATGATGGGCCGCAACCGGCTGCCGATGCCGACATTCCGCACGGACGACTGGCCCATCCCGGAGGGGCTGAGCTATTCGAAGGAAGCCAAAGCGAAATCCAGTGAGGCACTCAAACTCCTCAAACAGGAAGCGGAAAAACAGGCCCTGGATCGCAAAATTCGCCAGTTGCAGATCGATGTGGCCCGGCACGAGCACACACTTCACACCCGCGTCGACAGGAATGACGAAGCCCTGATACGGAGCAAGATTTCTCGTCTCGAAAAAATCCTTGACGAGCTCCAGCAGGACGACTGGCTTTCCCGCCAAATCAAAAGCAAACACCCCGAGATCAGCGCAAAGATTGAAGAGGTGCGCAAAACGGTCGACGCACTCAAAGCACAGGCATCGAGCGAGAAACAGAAATGAATTCACCGGCAGAAACACGCCGCGGACGCCTCTTACGCAACGTCAGAATCCCGATGCGCGATGGGGTGCGCCTGGAGGCGACCATTGCCCTTCCCCGCGGCGAAGGGCCGTTCCCCGTTGTCCTGGTGCGGACCGCATACAACCGCGGCGGGATGACCGGAAACGAATTTCTCGAAAAGGGGATCGCCTTTGTAGCGCAGGATTGCCGTGGCCGGTACGGCTCGGAAGGGGAGTGGTATCCCTTCACGAGCGAGGCAGAAGATGGTTTCGATACCCTCGAGTGGATCGGGCAGCAGCCCTGGTGCAACGGAAAGATCGGGATGTTTGGCAACTCATACCTGGCCGCCACACAGTTCTACCTGGCCCCCACCGGCAGCCCGTACCTGGCAGCCCTCAATCCGCGATTCATGTCCTCCGATCTCTGGCGCCGAGCCTACTATTGCGATGGGGTCTTCAGCCTGGCGTTGACATACACGTGGCTTTGTTTCGAAGTGGATTCCAGGCTGACAAACGCGAGCATGCTGCCCGAGTTTGATGTGATGGGCCTGCTTCGTGAACTTCCGCTCCTTACCCTCGATGAAAAGGGCGGCACGCCACCCGTACCCTTCTACCGCGATTACGTGAACCACGATCGTCGCGATGACTACTGGCAGGCGCTGAATGTCCGGCACACCATGGACAAGTTTGACGTGCCCGTCCTGCTTACCGGCGGTTGGTACGACTACTATCCCGGCGAGACCTTCAAGAATTTTCGCAAGCTGACTGAGAATGCTCCGGAATCAGAACTGGCAAAGAGCCATCGCGTGGTCGTCGGGCCGTGGACCCACGGCATGACGTCTGCGTCCAAGCTTGGCCAGCTCGACTTCGGGCCGGACGCGTTAACTGAAAACGATTCAGCTCTGCGCTGGCTGGACTGCATCCTCAAGGAAGGCGATGCATCAGAATTTCAGAAAGCCCCGATCCGGATTTTTGTGATGGGCGACAACGTCTGGCGAGATGAGTACGAATGGCCCCTCGCAAGAACAGAGTTCACGAAGTTTTTTCTGCATTCCAGCGGCGCGGCAAACAGCATGTTGGGCAACGGCAAACTCACGCACGAGCCGCCGGGCGAAGAACCTCCCGACCATTACCGTTACGATCCGGACCACCCGGTGCCCACCCTCGGCGGAAATCATTCCGTGGGTCCGTACAACCCCGGCCTCTATGAACATTGCCTGCCCGGCCCATACGATCAGCGTCCCTTAGAACGCCGGGACGATATGCTCGTCTACACTTCGGAAATCCTGGATGACGACCTGGAAGTCACCGGCCCTGTTGTCGCGACCCTATTCGCTTCCACCAGCGCACGAGATACCGATTTCGTGGCACGGCTCTGTGATGTCTACCCGGACGGCCGTTCCATCAACATTACGGAAGGTGTCATCAGGGCCCGCTTTCGTGAAAGGGACTGGGCAAATCCTTCGCTCATCGAGCCAAGCGTGCCGCTCGAATATACCATCGAGCTCCTGCCCACCAGCAACGTCTTCAAAAAGGGCCACCGTATCCGGGTCGATATTACCAGCAGCAACTTCCCCTTGTGGGACAGAAACCTGAACACCGGCAATAGGCCCGGCACGGATACGGAATTACAAACGGCAGAGCAGACCATCCTTCACGATGGATGCCACGCTTCGCATATTCTTCTACCGGTCATACCTTCCGGCGGCACTGGGTTGCATTAAAGAAATCGGCTCCCAGACTCCGCCGACTCAAAGCACTCAGCATTGCTCGACATGAAAATTTCCGAGTTCCAGCGGCTCATTGAAGACATCTACTTCGTCAAAGATTCCACTCGGGGCCCCGAGAAGTCCTTCCTCTGGCTTGCCGAAGAAGTCGGTGAGCTTGCAGAGGTGATCCGGAAACGGGACAAGGAGAACATGCCGGAAGAATTCGCCGACGTCCTCGCCTGGCTCTGCACCCTCGCCAGTATGATGGACATCGATGTGGAAGAAGCAGCCAAACAGAAATACGCGGAAGGCTGCCCGTACTGCCATTCGACCCCCTGCAACTGTTCGGAAGCATGAAGACACTGGCCATTGAAACATCCTGCGCGGCCGGCAGCGTCTGTCTTTCTGCAGGCGAAGAAATCGTGCAGGAACGCTATCTCGGCGACGGCATGATCCACGGCCGCGAGCTCATCCCCGCCGTCCGAGACATCATGAAGGACCAGGACTGGTCACCCACGGAACTTGAGCTCATTGCAGTCAGCCTGGGCCCGGGCTCATTTACTGGACTTCGCGTCGGCCTAGCCGCAGCCAAGACCCTGGCGCTGACCTGCAATGCAAAGCTGGTCGGAGTGCCAACGCTGGACGTCATGGCCCGGAACGCACCCGAAGAAGCAGAATTCATCTGCCCCATGACTGATGCTCGCCGCAAAGAAGTAAACACCTGCCTTTTCCAACGAGAAGGTGAGGAGATTAAGGCATGCTGGGAGTACCGGACGTTCCCTCCCGCGGAGCTCTGCGAAAAACTGCCAAACGGCACGTGGCTCCTGGGTGACGGACTCAAAGCGTACGAAGACGCATTCAACTCACGCGATGATTTCCACAAGCTCGAGGAAGATGCCTGGCACGCCCGGTCGAAGTGGGTGGCCCGGCTCGGTTACAGAAAATGCCTTGACGGTGAAACAGCCGACCCGCACTCGCTTGTGCCCATCTATCTGCGACTCCCGCCAGCCATGGAAAAGTTGGCGAATGCCGCGACGAAAAACATATGATAGCCCTCATGAAGACTCGACATCACACCATCGTAATTCTGTTCATGGCGGTCGCAGGCTGTTCGACCCGCTTGCCACAGACATACCTGCTGTCCCCCGGCAGCGAACCGGCAAAATTGAAGAAGTCGGCCAAAACTCTGTACGTTGATGATTTCACCGCGGCCAGTGAGTATGCGCGGCCCCAATTCGTCTATCGCACCTCGCCCTATCGTGTCCACTTCGATCCGGTCCGCCGGTGGGCCGTATCCCCCGAGGACATGATTCGCGAGCTCGTGCATCGCCGGATAACCAAGACCGGCCTATTCACACGCATCACCCTCGAAAGGGGCATCAGACCGTCAGATTTCACCTTGCGCGGTCATATCGTATCCCTCGGTGAGACTATCAAAGATAAAGTCAGATCGTCTGAACTTGCTCTGCATCTCGAGCTGCTCGACAAAGAAGAAAACGTCCTGTGGTCAGCAACGAAAGCGCGCACCAGGGCTGTTAACAGTGAACAATTCGAATCCGTCATCGCCGCGATTTCTGAAGGTCTGGATGCCATCGTTGATGAAAGCGCGGGCGAGATAATGAAGGTTGTGAAATGACTGGAATGTGAATGGTGAATCGTGAAGAGTGAATGGTGGCTCTTTGCAGGAAGCTACCGAGAGATAGCACAGAGCAATTCACCATTCCCATATTCCTGCTAACCGTGGTTCGCTAAAGAACGAAGAAATAGAACATCACATTGGAAACGATCCTCCTTGGCACACGCGGCAGCTCACTCGCATTAACGCAATCTGAATGGGTCGCCAGCGAATTGAGAAAAGCATGGCCGGATCTGAACGTAGAGCTCAAGCAGATCTCAACGACTGGGGACTCCCGCGATAACGTCCCTTTCGCCCAGGCCGGCGGCAAGGGCATCTTCACCAGGGAAATCGACAACGCGCAGGTGAATGGCGAGATTGACATTGCTGTCCACAGCATGAAAGACGTTCCCACCGAATTGCCTGAAGGCCTGACGATTGCCGCGGTACCGGAGCGCGAATGCCCGAACGATGTGGGGATCACACGTGAAGGCTCGTTCAGTGAACTTCCACGAAATGCAACTGTCGGCACGAGCAGCATCCGCCGCCAAGCTTTTCTTAAAGCGTGGCGGCCAGACCTGAATGTCATCGAATTCCGAGGCAATGTGGATACCCGCCTTCGAAAGCTCAAAGAAGGCCAGGCCGATGCGATCATCCTTGCGGCCGCCGGGCTCCGACGACTGGGCATCGAGCACGACGGTGATGCTCTACCATTTGATCTTATGCTCCCTGCCCCTGGCCAGGGGGCCCTCGCCATCACATCCAGGCAATCGGACGAAAGGGCAAGAGAGCTGCTCTCGCCCCTGGACCATCCGCCTACTCACAGAGCGGCAGACATGGAACGGGCACTCTTGGGCAGGCTCGGAGGAACCTGTCAGATACCATTCGGGGCCCAGGCCACGCCCCTGGAACTGGAGGATCAGTTCGATCTGGTCGCCGCGGTCTGCCATCCGAATGGAACATCACAAATCTCCGCCCGGCAGACAGGACAGGGCGGCAGCAGGCTCAGCTCCCGGGTTTATGCGGAGCTGGAGTCGCAGGGACTTGACACTTTTATGGATGAAATTACGGAATTTCTTAAACTTTGAACCGTTTCTACTCGTTAATTCCTGCCTGACACCCAGCAACTCACCTCGCCTCTTAAACAGTTTTTGAAACTACCCCAGTCCCTCCTTCAGCACGGGGTGCGAGATGACAACTCCTGACAGATTACAGAAGCCGATCCCAATTGATCCGCCGCTCCCGCCTATTATCACCACGGAGGCGGATCAGGTGTTACCGGGATTACAGGACGAATCAGCAAAGGCAGCGCAGATTCAAAAGGCGATAAAAGATGGGAAATACCAGGTGGATGAGAAGCTCAGCCCAGCCATCAGAAAGATGCTGGAAGAAGAGGCACTTTGACCGGCTGGAGTTGGAGAAACGGCTTTATTTAGCTAGCGAAGCTTCGCCTTAAACCGTCGAGCAGCCCTTCGTAGCGCTGCCCTCCAGGGCGGCGTCTTATGCGTGCCGAGGGCTCGCCCGCGAAACTCCGGCCTGGAGGCCAGAGCTACAGTGCTTCACCGAAACTTGACTCATCATTCATTGGGGCAATCGGCCGGGGCGTTGCCCCTAAGGATGAGCTGCCCGAAAACCCAGCCCCTTGGGCTGGGCTAGGCAAACGGCCCGGGGCTTTGCCCCTGAAAATTGTTATTCAAATCCGTAAGATTGCCCTCGTCTCGGCCTACTAGCCGGGTCTTCATACAACGCAAAGGCCCGGCTAAAGCCGTTACTCCAACCCAGGCGGCCGTTACTCCAACCCAGGCGGCTGATACTCAGACTTAGCAGGTCGCTACTCCACCATCTTGGTTTTCAATGCCCAGAAAGGCGTGAGGTCGATATCGTCCGCATCATCCGCCTTTGTGGTTTTTTCCAGCTCTTTGTGGGCATCGAAAAGATCGACAATCAGCTTCTGCTTCATACCGGCACGCCAGAAGGCAGCCATGGTGCGTCTGGTATCACGCATGCCCCAATGGACAATGAGTATTTCTTTCTCTTTGTAATTGCCGGACACCACCTCATCCACCTTATAACGCACATAGGTGACTGCCTCTTTATAGGGTGCAATCTGTTTGTATGTGGGTACGCGAGAAGTCTCCTCAACGGTGGCCAGGACCGTAAGGATCTGATTGCCGGATTCAGCGGTCTTTCCGGGCAACGCATAGCTGTGGGCAAGTTTGGCCGCGCGTAATGCCCCTTTCGTCCCAGGATGCTTTTTCTGAATGGAAGAACCTAATTCGACCATCTGAACCAGCAGGGCCCGATTCTTTTCAAAGAAGACAGTGTCAGCAAAAATGTGTTCTTCGCCGGCCTTTTTCAGTTTGCCGGCCAACGCGTGCATGCGTTCTACTAATGGCGCGGCAGATATCTCTGATTTGAACTTCTTCGATTCAAGTATTGATTTCGCCTTTTTACCTATTTCGTGGGAACCGTATTGGGCGGCAAGCCTGCGATAGATTCCCCTCGCCTGAAGCGGGTCACTGTGCGAGCCCGCCCCTTTGAGCGCCTTCTGGCCCTCTGATTCAATTCCAGCCAAGAGTTCACCTGCACCGGAAATACTGCTCGAGGCCAGCTCCTTCATAATTGGCGAATAATCGCTGGCCTTCGCCAGGCGCGCTTTGATTGACTCGATCCCGCCGGCCGAATTAGTGTTTTTTACTAATGACTGCAGCTTTTTTGCTGCGGAGGGAAGCCAGACCTGCGGCACGCGCCAACTGCCGGCCAGATCTTTCAGGACGACCATTTCTTTAGTATCGATCTGAATAATGACTATTTTGTATTCGCCGCCGTATTTTGCCGTGGCTGCACAGAAGTTCGGATGGTTCGAAAATCGCGGCGTCTGCCATTCCTGGCTGTCTTTGGGCTTCGTGATTCGCCAGTGCTCCTTGTCAAACTTGTCCCGGATACCGAAATAGTCATGCGGCAGATACAGGTGCATCAAACGGTAAGTGCTGTCCGGCGACATGGTGGCGTTACATGCCTGCTTGCCGCGATAGAGGATGTGCACCTTGCCGGTTTTCAAATCCTTCATGATGCAGCCTCCGTATGCGTCGGCGAGGTGTGAGCCGTCTGGTGAAAGCCCGCCGTCGAAGGGAAAGTCGGCCAGCTTGGTTTTCTTGCCACTTTTCGGCCTGTAGAGCCAGGTGGTACCCACGCCTTTGTGCTTGTTAAACCAGTGTTTTCCGTTGACGGTCTTGTAGACGATGCAGCGCTCGCCGGTGTTGGGGTCCTGCCAGAAGCTGGCGCCGTAGGCCGTCTCGCCGGGGACAGCTTCCCGCTTATTCTTGCCGTCCGAATCCATGATATACGCCTTGCCGCCGTGCGAGACGATAACTTCACGGGCGTCGAGGGACCACCAGGGACGGTCGAGCCCGCGGAATCGTTTCGCTTTGGGAAATGTGGCCAGGGCCTGGGTCTTCAATCCCTTCAGATTTACGGTGAACACCCTGTCGCCCTGCACGGTGAGTATGCGGGCCCGGTCAAAATCACTGCCCAGCATCTTGCGTAAGCGGGCCTCATCGGCCTGGCCGATCGCGAAGAGGGCAAAGAGCAGAATATGCATAAGAATTCTGTGAACGGGTGGTATGCAGGTACTGCCTGCAATATAAATGGATAGACCGGTTACCATTGCCGGGTTACGAACTATTACCGCGCCACTTACAAGGCGAGACACCCGGATTCAAGACGAAACTCCAGAAATTGCCTTCGCTGCCTCCCGATAAATCTGAAGCATATCGATGGGTTGATGATTGGTTCATGGCCAATGTCCCATCCTATCAGATCCACCTGGCGCCCAGGGAGTTCTACTTCATTGCCGAGGCGGCGGATGCGCTACCGAGCGAGATCTCCGAGCTCAGACAACGCCTGGACGAGCATGGCGGTTATTGTCACACAGAGGCCACGGAGAATGGGAATCTCCTCACCGCCAAACTCCCGGTGTACACTGCGGCGAGGCCGCGATACTTGCTGCACATTGGGCTTTTTCTGGCGACGCTGTTCACGACAGTCTGCTGTGGGGGAATGGGTGATATCACCCTCATTGAAAACAAAGGGCAGATCAGCGGAGCTATCACTGAATGGCTGGATGGCAGGGCCGGGGCGCATACCGCCTCTTTCAAGATTTTTCTGCTGGATGGGTTGTCGTTCGCAGTGCCTTTTCTCCTGATTCTGACATTTCATGAGTTCGGCCATTACTTCGCGGCGAGACACCACCGGGTTCTGTCGACACTTCCATTCTATTTGCCTGTCCCTTTTGGGATTGGGTCTTTCGGGGCAGTCATTGCCTTGAAGTCGCCACTGCTGAATCGGCGGATGGTCTTTGATGTTGGTGTGGCGGGACCGCTTGCAGGTTTCCTGGTGGCCTTGCCTATTTTTATTTACGGCATCTGGAATTCGGAAGTCGGGCCTTTGGCGCCGATGATGGGTCAGACAATACTTCAGGAAGGCAAATCGATTCTCTATGCTGGCCTCCTCTGGCTGTCGAAGGGGCCTATTCCGGATGGTCATGATATTTTCTTGAATCCGATTGCGTGGGCCGGATGGCTGGGGATGTTTATCACCGCTTTGAACCTGGTGCCTATTGGCCAATTGGATGGAGGACATGTGTTATTCTCGATGTTCGGTGCCGGCCATCGGAAGATCGCAAGGCTTGCCTTCGCTGGCCTGCTTGGCCTGTGCCTGTTCACGAACAGTTTCATCCTTTTCGCCATCCTGGTGTTTTTCCTGGTAAAGCTCGACCATCCGCCTTCAGTGGATGACAGGCAAAAACTCGACGTCAAAAGACTGTGCATCGGATGGGTCACCATTCTCATATTCCTTCTCACTTTTGTTCCGTCGCCGGTCACATTTACGGAGATCAGGTAGAGAGGCCACACCCCTGCAAACGTAGATCGCCGGGGTCCCTGTAGGATAGGCATCCTGCCTGTCCCGGGCGGGGCGTCGCCCCGAAATGACAGGCTGGAAGCCTATCCTACGAAAATTACCCGGGAGGCAGACGCCGCCCGGAATCTCCAGAACAGAATCAGATCCACTCCATTTGCACCTATGAACTCCCGCCAACAGATCGCTCAGAGTTTTCTGGAACTCATCGACATCATGGCCCGCCTGCGTTCGGACGACGGATGTCCCTGGGATCGCAAGCAGACCCACGAATCCCTCAAGAGTTTCCTTTTCGAGGAAGCCCACGAGCTCTTCGATGAGATCGATGAGGCGGATGTCGAAGGCATCTGCAGTGAGCTCGGCGACTTGATCCTGCAGCCGGTCTTCCACGCGCAGATCGCTTCCGAGGCCGGCCAGTTTGATATCGGTGACTGCATTGAGGGCATCGTTTCAAAACTGAGGCATCGACACCCTCACGTGTTTGGTGAAGAGAATGCGGCCACGCCCGACGAGGTCATGAAAATCTGGCGACGGCAAAAGGCGAAGGAGGAAGGAGAGGAAGAGAAGAAGTCTCTGTTGGATAGCGTTCCCCAATCGCTTCCCGCTCTATCGCAGGCGCAGCATATGACGAAGGAGTGCTCGAGGGTTGGTTTCGATTGGGGCGAGCCGGCGGGAGCTTTGGAGAAAGTGTTTGAAGAATTGGATGAATTAAAGGAGACCCTGGATGAGTCTCTTTCTCAAGACGCACGGGAATCGGAGATGGGCGACCTGTTCTTTGCCCTGGTTAATGTAAGCCGACTTCTGGGTATTGATGCGGAAGAGGCGCTGCGGAAGGCGAACAAGAAATTTGAGCAGCGCTTTCGACAAGTGGAAACTCTGGCAGATGAAGCCGGCAGAGACCTCAGCGAGATGGAGCTCCAGGAGATGGACGAGCTCTGGGATAAGGTGAAGATCGAAGAAGGCCAGGGGAGCAATTCGCTGAAGCGGTGAGACACAAGCCTCTGAATCTTTCGGATGCCAGAAGAGAAAACTAATTCGTTAATCGCACACGAGAACTCCGGCATTCCTCTGCGAGGCATTGGGATTGGCGCGATTCTGGCATTCATACTCAACGCACTCGATGTGTATGCAACGCTGATCGTCCGTGGGTCCTATATGACCCTCAATTTCAGCACGCCTGCGGCCCTCTTCTTCTTCTTTTTTGTCATCCTGACCAGTGGAGTCGTGGCCGCGATCAGCAGACCGCTCGCGTTGAGCAAAGCCGAGCTTGTCACGATCTACATGATGTTGATGGTGGCGTGCTGTGTGCCCAGTATGGGATTCATACCCGTGATGTTGCCGCAATTGGTTGGCCCCACTTATTATGCGACTTTCGAGAATCAGTGGGCCGATCTTTACAACAAACATATCCCGCACTGGATTGCACCAGCAGATGAAGCGACAGCCACATACTTCTTTCAGCGTCTGCCTCCAGGAGTGCCCTTTCCCTGGCGGGCATGGGTTCTACCCCTGCTTTACTGGTATGGGTTCTTTCTTGCGCTGACCCTGGCGATGACCTGTGCAATGGTCATCCTGCGCAAACAGTGGGTGGAGCGGGAACGTCTGGCATACCCGCTGGTACAGGTGCCGATGGATATGATTCGGCATGATGAGAACGGATTTATTGGACGAACGTTTTTCTCTAAACGACTGATGTGGTTTGGATTCGGGATTTCATTCATTCTGCTCAGTATTAATGGCATTCATTCCTACTTTCCTGAGTTTCCCAGAATAGTAAAAGCGACTTCTTTCCGGCCATTCGGCGGAACGGTCAAAATCAGCTTCTGGTTCAGTCCAGCATGGCTTGGATTCTTCTATTTTGTGGGGCTCGACATTTCTGCCTCGATCTGGTTCTTCTACCTTCTCACCTCATTGCAGCGGGGCGTCTTCAATTCGCTCGGTTTAAAAAGCACGGAACGTCTCGACCTGTTTGCGAGCGAAGCGTACACCGCACACCAGGGAATGGGCTCGATGATCGTGTTTGTGCTGTTCACCTTGTGGCTGGCGCGCCATCACCTAATGGATGTGTTCAGAAAAGCCTTCCCGGGTGATCCGTCAGTTGATGATTCGAATGAGATTCTGTCGTATCGCCAGGCAGTGATCGGTTTGCTGGCCGGGATGGGCCTGGTGGGGCTGGCCATGCGCGTGGCCGGCCTGCCGGTACTGGGCGTTGTGATCTTTCTGTTCAGTGCATTTGTCATATTTGTCAGCCTGACGGGCGTGGTGGTCAAGGGCGGCGTTCCGGCCATGCGGCCGCCGCTGATGAGTACTTCATTTGTGATCTCCAGCGCAGGAACGGGTATGCCCGGCCCGCAGGGACTGACCGCGCTGGGTCTCACTTACGGCTGGCATTCGGAGATTCGCTCATTTGTCATGGCATCGGTCGCCAACGGGCTGAAGATGTGTGAAGTCATCAAAGGCTCGAAGCGGAGGATGGGCGGCGCAATCATGCTTGCCGTGCTGGCCAGTCTGATTGGAGCGACACTGATGCTGCTTCACCTGGCTTACGAGCACGGCGGTGCGAATCTGAATCCTCTCTTCTTCGGAAAGAAGGTGGGCTACGGGCCCATCGATATGGTTCGGCGTATGATTGAGCCGCCGACCGGGCCACGGCTCGATGCTTACCTGTTCATGGGCATCGGCGGCACCGTTATGGGGCTGTTAATGTTGGCGCGGCACAGCCTGCCCTGGTGGCCTCTGAGCCCGCTCGGTTACATGATCAGTGCCAATTGGAAGACCGGTCACATCTTTGTCAGCGCGCTGGCTGCGTGGTTCATCAAGTCGCTGGTTTTGAAATACGGGGGCGCGGGTGTGTATCGGAAGTCTCGCATGCTCTTTATAGGTCTCATCCTGGGTGAGGTGGTTGGGGCCGGGTTCTGGCTTTGTATAGATTTTGTTACCGGTCACACCGGCAGTTTCCTGACGCAGATTTGAGGTGCAGCAATGCCTGAAAAGACTCCTTTCTTTCACGGACCACGTCCGTCGTCCGATAAGTTTCCAAATGCCGTGAGGGTAGGCGAGCTCGTATTCACGTCAGGTAATGTGGCGTTTGACGAGAACGGCGATGTGTTCGCGCCGGGTGATTGCGCGGCTCAGGCGGAGTTGGTCTTCTCACGTCTGAGCCAGTTGCTCGAAAAAGCCGGTTCAAGCATGAAACATGTCATCAAGATCAATGCGCACATTTCCGATCCGGCCGACTACGCTGCCTACAATGAAATCCGGCATCGCTGGTTTTCAGAAGAGCCGCCGGCAAGCGCGACCGTGGTCTCTCAGTTTGTGAAGGAAGGGCTCGCCATAGAGATCGAAGCCATCGCGATGGTCACGGGCGATTGAGAGTTTGCCGTTAACCAGCCAGAGGCAACGGCAAGCGGTTCGGAAGGCACCGGTGGGCATGCGGTTCACGAATCTTCCTTCGGCCAGGGATTGTCGTTCCGCAGGTAGCAGCCGACCGAAAAGCTCTCGAAGAAGTAATCCACCCACGGATGAAGGATCGGGTCGGTCGATTCATCCGGCATGAGGCTGGTCTGTGCCGCGTAGGTGGTTGAAGCGGAATTGTGGACAAGCACGTGATACCAGGGCTGCATCTTATCTGGCTGCGTATTGTTTGATTGATACCAGTCTTCTCCGGCCTTGCATTCGAGATCGTAATCCACCACTGCTCCGCGATAGCCATAGCGACGATGCTTGACCAGTTGGCCGGGCCGGAACAACGGGCTGGTCTGGACCGATTCCGGAAATGAGCTGCCTCTCCTGAATTCTTCGAGCGCGGCGAGAAGGGCTTGCTGTGTTTCCAGTTTGATCGGCGGCTCAAGCTCTCGCAAAAGTTCAGGCAGCGTCGGCCCGTACGACAGCAGTTTGTTGAATACGGCCTGCTGAACTTTGGGTGATTCATCACCGAATAAACGAATGAGCGAACGCAGTTGATCTGTATCAGGCATAACTCTTCAGGTGCGCTGGGGATAGGCAGCACGAAGGGGTGTCGGATTAACATCAAGAGAAAGATCGGCCACCTGGCCGGCCTGCAGATGGTGATGCGCGAGGCCGGCAATCATGGCCGCGTTATCGGTGCATAATGAGAGTTGCGGCCAGTAAACCGGCAGGCCGGTCTTTTCTGAACGTTCCCGGAATTTTTCACGCAGCCTGGAATTACATGCCACGCCGCCGCCAAGTACGGCGCACCTGGCACGAGTTCTTCTGGCTGCGGCAAAAGTCTTATCCACGAGCACATCGACCACCGCCTCCTGAAAACTGGCCACGACATCCGCCAGTTCGTTTTCGCTTATTTCAGGCATGGCCGTCTTCACTTTCGCGTTCTGACCTTTCACGTGATAGAGGACCGCAGTCTTGAGGCCGCTGAAGCTGAAATCGAATTCCACTTTTTTCAAATACGTACGTGGGAAATCGACGGCCTTTGGATTTCCGTTCTTTGCCGTTCTGTCGATAATCGGCCCGCCTGGATAACCCAGCCCGAGCATGGCGGCCACCTTGTCGAATGCCTCGCCCGCGGCGTCATCGGTGGTCGACCCAATCAGATGAATTTCGGTAAACGATGAACAATCGAAAATCGCGGTGTGGCCACCGGAAACGACCAGCGCCACCGCGGGGAACTCCACCGGTTGCCCATCGAGAATGTTGGCATACACGTGGGCTTCGATGTGATTGACCGCCACGAGCGGAAGGTCGTATCGCCAGGCGAGCGATTTGGCCGATGACAGGCCAATCAGCAGCGCGCCTACCAGGCCCGGGGCGTGGGTGACTGCGATGGCGTCCAACTCTTCGAAGGTGAGTCCACTCCGGTTGATGGCTTCTTCAATGACTGGAGTGATCGATTCAATATGTGCGCGGCAGGCGATCTCAGGTACGACGCCGCCGTAGATTTTGTGGAGATCCTGTTGTGAAGCGACGATGTTGGACAGGATCTCGTTGCCATCGCGCACCACGGCCGCGGCGGTTTCATCGCATGATGACTCGATGCCTAGAATTAGCATTGGATGACTGAACGGAGCTTTCTTCGCCCGCGGTGATAATTCATTCTTTGGGAGAAGCCTGCGCGCTCGTTTCCGCCTCGTCGTCGCGCTTGTACTGATCTGCCTCGACCGCTTCCTTGTAAGCAGCATCGTCTTTAAGAATTTCGATGGCCTTCAGAAACTGCTTATCGACGACTTTCTTCCCAGCACTTTTGCTTTTCTTGCCTTTGTCTTCCTTGTCCGTCTGAGGGTCTTTCTTCTCTGGCTGCTTTTCCTCTGGTGCAGTCTTTGGTTCCTCTGTCTTCGGCTTTTCCTCCTCTTCAGGTTTGTCCGACTTAGGTTCTTTCTCTGTTTCAGGCTTGTCCGATTCTGGCTTTTCTGGCCCTTCCTTTTTCTCTTCACGCCTCTTAATGATCTCCATGTCCAGCGAGTTTCTTCGCAGTGCGATCATGTCGTCTCGTGAAAGCTTCACCGTGACATCTGGAATGACACCCCAGTCGTCAGTTGCTTTCGCGCCTTCGAGCCGGTGAATGTTCCGGCCGGTCGGCGTGTAGTAGTGCGCGGTGGTGAGCTTCAGTTTGTGGGTGTTGTCTACCAGGGAAAAAATGCTTTGAACCGAGCCCTTTCCATACGAGCGATCACCAACGACCGCGGCGAGTTTCCGATCCTGCAGGCAGCCGGCCACAATTTCAGATGCGCTCGCGCTCGAGCCGTTTACGAGCACGACCAACGGGAACTTACTGTAATCATCCCCGGGCTTGGCTTTGTACTCGTGATAGGCATCTTTGGAGCGACCTTTGGTCAACACGATGATGCCTCGATCCGTGAATCTGTCCGCCATGTCGATGGCAATATTCAAGAGCCCGCCGGGATTATTGCGCAGGTCCAGAATCAGTCCCTTCAGGCCATCTGCCACCAGCGTTTTCACTACCTTGTCCATGGAGAGGACCGTCTTTTCCTGGAACTGCGTAATCCTGATATATCCAATTTTGTTTTCGTGGTCGGCCCAGTAATTCCATCCACCCTCAGGCAGACGCTTGTAACCCTTGACGCTCTGGATGCGGATGCGCGCACGTTTGAGAGTGACCTTGCGGGTCTTTCTGTCGACATCGTTTGCCAGCGTCAGAGTGACCTCTGACCCAGGCTTGCCGCGGAGCAGGTCAACGGCCCTCGGAATGGTAAAACCATCCGTTGATTTGCCATCGATAGCGATGATGAAATCGCCGGCAAGAACGCCGGCCCGGTATGCGGGCGTGTCTTCGATGGGCGTCACAACAACGAGTTGATCTTTGCTCCTTCCGCGTGGTTTTCTCAATGAAATCTGAATACCCAGCCCACCATATTGTCCCTCGGTATCCACCTTGAGTTCCTTGGCCTCTCGCGGCGGCAGGTATTGTGAGTAGGGATCGAGCTCCTCGGCCACGCCATCCATGGCGCCCAGAAACAGTTTCTTCTGGTCCACGTCGGATACATAAGACTTCCGAATCCGTTCCATCATCCGGGCGAGCAGCTCGTATTCGGGATAAACACCGCTGCGCCGGCCCTTTGCAGGCCCCATGCTGATGCCCAGCAGCAGCAGAATGATGGCTACCCAGACTATTTCCCGTCGTCCCATTTCTTGTTCTCCGTGCGATACGTTTCGTTCTCTCAAGGAAATGTTGTGTCGCCATTATAGATGTTTGTCAAAAATTTTGTTCGAACTTTACGTTTGGAGACGTGTGTCTCTCGCAGTTTTCTGATGCCGGGAGAGCTTGTGGTGCGACGTTGAAGGCGACAGACCACCTGACTCATTAGCAGATGATCCCCGGTTGGCATTCCTCCGATGCATTTTTGCCGTCCGAAATGTAGCTCCTGATTTCGGTTGGACACATCCTGCGCACACGGACACCATCGCTTCACACGGGGCCGCTGCGTTCGGTCAGAGTACCTTTGATACCTGAATCAATCCTTCCATGAGTCTTCTAGTCTCCGCCCTCATTTCCATCCAAGCCTTTGCCGAGACGCCCTCAATGAACCTTCTGCAAAATCCAACTTTCGAATTTCACACCTTCGAAAACCATCGGCATGGTCGCAGAGAGAGCTTCAGGTCCAGTCACGTCGCGTTCTGGAACACGGACGCCTGGGGGGACATCACGGTCACCCGTGAATCCCATGTCGAAGCAAAGATCCGACCAGACTTCAATACCCAGAACCTCGTTTCCATCAGGCCGCAGAAAGAGCTCTGGCAATTCTTTACTTTGCCGGAAGCCGGCCTGGCTCACGGGGATTTTGTGAGTCTCTCCGTGCATGGCTATCAGGCGAATGCCGGTGCCCTCCGTGCGCATATCAAGTTGATGAAACTGGACAGTGAAGACGGCACGTGGAGTCCTGCGGATTACGGTGGAAGTGATAAGCGCAAGTTCCCGCGTCACTCCCGCGGCGAGCTGGTCGTCGCGAAAACCTATACCACCAGCTCGCAGCAGACCGGTAGGGTCGAATTAAAAATCAACGCGGCTGAAGTTCTTGGCTCCTTCACCAACGACAGGCAATCACATTCGAACGACATGAATACCATCGGGCTGAGAGTCGAATTTGAAAACACCGGCGCCTCAGATGCCTGGATCTGTTGGCCAACTCTCACTACGGGAAAAGTGGCGCAATCGCGCCTCAACTCTTCCCGTCCGATGGAGGCTCACTATCGATACCTGCCGCGCACCATTCAGAAACTCTGGAAAGGCGAACCGATTCATATCGTGGCGATGGGTTCAAGCATCGATCGAGGAAGCGCGAATCCGGCGATGACTCTCTACGA
>JASLXP010000098.1 GCA_030740295.1 Planctomycetota bacterium | reverse complement strand
TGCCTGGAACGCGAGAGACGGTGAATGAATTACTGAACCGCGGTTATAGACTCGCCATCATTTCCGGCTCGATCGATTTTGGCATCGAAACGCTGTATCCGGATCACCCGTTCGACCCGGTGCTTGTGAATCGGGTTTACTTCAACGACGACGGCAGCATTTCAGATTGGGAAGCTACGCCCTTCGATCTCCAGGAGAAGCAGGCCGGCCTGCAGCTCGTCTGCGAGATGCACGAGGTCACTCGAGATGAGTGCGCGTTTGTTGGCGACAATTTCAATGATGTCGAGGCTGCCGCGGCCGCGGGCTTCTCCATTGCCTTTAACTCCAAATCAGAGAATCTGGATGAGGTCGCCGATGTGAAGCTTCCCGGAAAAGACCTGCGGAAGATGCTGGAGTTCTTTCCTGATCGAGGGCAGGCATTGGTGGACAGAGGACAGGGCAAGCTCGATGGTGGCGAGACACTGAGCAGTTTCTGAGTCACGCGGGCCGAAAAATGAATCTACAAAGAGCAAAAGGCCTGATCTTCTGTCTGGCCTCTGCGGGAATACTCATGGCTGAATCTTCTGAGAAGCAGTTGCCTTATCCTTCCGCCGCGCATGTGGAGACTTTTGAGGCAACCAAGGTGCTTTACCGGGTTGGGGAGGAGGTGGTCTTGCGATGCCGGCTCAGGTTTTCGCACGCGCCGA
Source organism: Planctomycetota bacterium (assembly GCA_030740295.1). The sequence goes on along the minus strand of JASLXP010000098.1, from coordinate 4,901 downwards.
AGCCGGACGACGATGCAAAGGCACCGGCTCCCTTCAGGATCGAAATCTGGGATGTATTTGGAATGGGAAAGAAACGGAAGGTGGCGGAGCTGGACCTGAATCCAAAAGAGCCAACCAAGCCGCAGGACTGCGTACTGCGCTTCACACCAGCGAAGAATGAACTGTTCGGGCACATGGTTACATTGCGAGTGCTTGACCGATGGGGCAGGGTTCTCTCCGAGCGGCGCGCACTTTTTGAAGTCGCCGAAGATTGGATTCACCACCTGCGCTTCGCGGCGACCGTCGCGTACATGCTTGTGGGGGAGCATGTCACCGAGGAAGACATGCAGCGGCACATCCAACACTTCCGCAGAGCCGGTATCAATGGAGTCGAACTCTACGCCTGGATACCGGAAAGTTTCGACCTGACGCCTGAGAGCCCGACCTGGAAGAGCATCTATTACCGTGACCAGCATCGTCCGAACATCTCAGCCGAGAAAACCATACGCTTCCGGCAACTGCTTCATGAGAACGGCATCAAGCTCATCGTTTACAACGAGACCTCTGTCATCGATCCGAAGATCATGCTGCAGGGCGAAGATGCCGAGCCTTATCGGGTTTACTGGCCCCTTGGCAATGGCAAGTTTCAGCTCATGGAGCCTTACGAAAAAGATCGCGGATGCTTTCAGCCGAATATCCTCAAGGTCAACGAACTCTTTGCGAACGAGCTTGGCGAATCGGTGAAGCGATTCGGTTGGGACGGCATCCTGATGGATAGCGCGACCCAGGCGTTCTTTCAGACGGCCGAAGGCACGGACAAAGCCGGAAACGACCTGACGGATCTGACGGCCGGACAGATTGGCCGGAGGCACATCGAAACGGCTCGGAAAGCGGTGAAACCCCATAATCCTGATTTCCGATTTCTGGTCCAGAACATCGCATCGAGCGCCATGCTGCTCCATCACCATTGGAAGCAGCCTGATGAAAAGCTCGAAGGAGTCATCGGCGACTACATGCGCAAACACTATGCTGATCTGTTCGATTCCGCCGACCTTTGGTCGGCCGAGATGGACACGCACTACTCCGGCCAGAAGAACTACCCGCAGACCTACGACAAATACGCACACACCATCAACATCGCCCGCGCGGTTTCCGGCAAACGTCTGCTGATGTGGTCCCAGTTGACTCCGCCATGGAAAGGCGAATACACGCCGGCCTTCGCAAAGCCGCTGATGTCAGTGCTGTCTGCCTGTGGAGTTACGTGGCACGATCATTTTGGCAACTACGGCGGCTGGTGGGGCGGCTGGAAGGATGCGCCGGTCTCGAAAGCCGAGGCGCTGCATCTGCGATTCGTCTGGCGATTTGGCGAGTACATGCGGAGCCCTGATTTGAAATGGATGGCCAGCCCGGAAAAACAGTTTGAAGTCGACAGCAGCCGCGAGCTTTTCTGGAAGCGCACCGTTTATGAACGCCGCCTCGCCGGTGGGGCACGGCAGGTCATCCTTCATCTGATCAATCTGGACAGCCCGAATATCCGTCCCACCAACCACAACGAGCCACCGCATAAGTCGCCGCCTCCAGCGTTCCCTGTCAGCGTGCGATTGAAATCAGATCGTGACACTGGCGTAACGCGACCGCATCCAGTCCCAACGAATGCCCGGGATGTTCGCGCCTTCGCCATTGATTCGGATGATGAAGAACTCTCACCGATGAAGCTGAGTCCTCAGACATCAGATGCCGGCATCGAAATTTCTATACCGCCCGTCCGCAACTGGGTCATCCTGGTGATCGAGCTGAAGTAGTCGGCCGCTGGTGCTAGTAGGTCAAGACGGGGGTGTCTTTACGGATTTCAGGGGCGAAGCCCCGGTCGTGTGGCTAGCCCAGCCCGGCGGGGGGGGGAGTAATTAAGGACAACCAAAGGGGCAACGCCCCGACCATTTGCCAGACTGACATGCTGCAAATGGACGGGGCGTTGCCCCTGTTTAGCAATCCTTCTCTGAACCCAGCCCGTTGGGCTGGGCTAGGCAAACCACCGGAGCTTCGCCCCTGAACAGGAGGACTCCCATTTATTAGATTCGTATAAGCTCTTCCGTCTTGACCGGCTGGTGCGACTGATTCAGCCTAATCAAACTGTGAAAGCCTGCAATGGTGAGTCACCGGAACCATCGGCGGGCCCTGGCCACAGGTTGGGCCCGCCGGGGTTTCCCTTTCTCAGGCGCCTTTGACAGCCACCTTTTTGCGGTTCTCTTTAGCTTTCTCCGTCTTGTGAAGTTTGATGATGAGAACGCCGTCTTTGTAGACCGCGTCGGTTTCATCCGTCTTCACCTCAGAGGGTAGCGGAATCACCCTTTCAAATTTGCCGTAGCTGCGTTCGACGCGATAGAAGTTTTCCTTTTTCTCTTCTCTGTGCTCTTTTTTCTCACCTTTCAGCGTGACGTTGTCGCCGTCGAGATAGACCTCGATGTCTTTCTCGTTCATGCCTGGGAGGTCGGCGCTGACTGTCAGGACGTCCTCGTCTTCCTCCACGTTCACGGCAGGCCAGTGGCGCGTGGGCAGAGGGACATCCAACCAGTGACCGAATGAGAGGTCATCGAAGAGCCGGTTAATCTGCTTCCGCATCGAGGTGATGGGGGCATCACCATTCGCAGAGATGGCGCGTTTCTCAGGGCGGAGAAGGTCTCGAAGTGCCATGAATCTCACCCCCTTTCACCGATCCGGTAGAGTGAATGAAAGTGAATTCGCGGCTCATGCAGTTGGTGCACACTTGAGCCGTTTCTGAAGCCCGATACTGCAGCTAATCCTTGCGCCGGCAGGCCTCGGCTTCATCACAAAAACGCACAACAGATATGCCGTTAATTGCCCCTGTTGGCGGGCATAGAGGCGGTAGCCTTGGATGTGGATTGCCGGCACTTCAGTTGCGCGCTTTCCGTCGACGCGGAATGCCGCAACCGATGCAGAACTTCTCGAAAGGCCGAAATGAAGACTGCGAATACTCGGTCAATCATCCGTTGTTTAGGGAGCCATCCCATGTCTATACCTCTGTTACAGGCAGACCCGCAACGCCGCAGATCGCGAGAGCTTAAGAGGGGTTGGTTTTGTGTGCCCGTGCGTGGTGTGGAAGAGGCGCCTGATTGGTTTCTGATAGTTCCGCTGGCAGCAGTCTTTGGAGTTCTGTTCGCCGCGACCCTTGGAACTAATTCGTCGCCCTCTCAGGTCTTTTAAGCAAAAAAACCTCCGCTCGGTGTTGCCCTTTGACGCTGCTCGACGGGAAGACCGAGCACTTATGTCAAAGAGATGTTTGCTGTTAATTCCTCGTCTCCAGAAGAGCAATCGAGAAAGAGCAAGAGCGAACGGAGGTTTTGATTCCCGCTCGATGTTGCCCTTTGAAGCTGCCCGACGGGAAGACCGAGCACTTATGTCAAAGAGATGTTTGCTGTTAATTCCTCGTCTCCAGAGGAGCAGTCGAGAAAGAGCAAGAGCGAACGGGAGTCAGTCAGTATGTTTTCAATGAGCCTGTTCCTGTTCAAGAGGAACGAAATATTTTTAAGCAAGGTCGATGCCAATCATCTGATACACAATCCTGCTTCTACAGAAACGGCATTTTCAAGCACTGTGGAGGCTGATAGCGAGATTTATCTCAATTCGGCCAGCCTAAAACAACCATCACAAATGCAACCATTGCACTCGCCGATATGCTGGTTAAACGAATATTGCAGATGCTGGTTAAACAAATCTTGCGGACGATTGTCGCGTCGGCAAAGACCCTTTAGACGTTACTCTAGGAGACTTGGCTTATGGATCCCGTACTGGAGCTGATACTTGCTGTTGGCGCTGCGGTTGTCATTTCGTCTTTGTGCTCACTTTTCGAGGCAGTCCTGTACGCCATTCCAAGGAGTCATATTGAAAACCTGGATGAACAGGGAAGGCCAACCGGGCGCATCCTCAAGGAATTGCGCGAAGACATTGATCGACCCATTGCAGCAATCCTCTCACTGAACACGGTGGCACACACTATCGGCGCGGCGGTCGCGGGCGCGGCAGCAGCTCTGGTGTTCGGTCATCAGAACCTTCTCTACTTCTCGGCAGCCTTTACGCTCATCATTCTGCTCGTATCGGAGATCATCCCCAAAACGGTTGGCGTGGTTTTCTGCCGTCCCCTGGCACCGTGGGTCGCCCGGCCGCTTCAATGGCTGGTCTGGCTCCTGGGCCCGCTTGTGTGGTTGTGCCGTGGGGTCACCTGGTTCATTTCGCGGGGGAAAATGGTTGAAGAAGTTTCAGAGCAAGAAGTCATCGTGATGGCCCGGCTCGGACAGAAGAGCGGGAACATTCGTGACGATGAAGCGCAGGTCATCGAAAACATACTGGTGCTGGAGTCCAAGACCGCGAGAGACATCATGACTCCGCGCTCGGTTATCGTTGCACTGAACCTGAACATATCTGTAGAGGAAGCGCGGCACCAACCCGGCGTGCTCGAACACAGCCGCATTCCGGTATTCGATAAGGACACCGACGACATTGTCGGATTCGTACATCGCAGGGACATTCTCGCCGAAGCCGCCGAGGATAACGCCGACACCACTGTCGAAGCCCTGATGAATCCGATTGAATTTGCCACTGACGCCACAAATCTCGATATCCTGCTTCGCAAGGCTCTGGACGAGCGCCAGCATATCTTCATCATCATTGACGAATGGGGTGGTATGGCCGGTCTGGTCACGCTTGAAGACCTCCTTGAAGAGATTCTCGGCGAAGAGATTGTTGACGAGTTCGACAAGGTCATCGATATGCGGGAGCTCGCCCATCTCAGGCGGCAGAAACTACTGGCGCAAGACGGCAGGAATGCAGGCGGCGAAAGCTGATGATGGTGGCTCGGAAAGCCGATGCTCCATAGCGGAATGCTACCGATGTTGGATCAGCTCTTC
>JASLXP010000097.1 GCA_030740295.1 Planctomycetota bacterium | reverse complement strand
CCATTCACCATTCCTCATCACCATTCACCATTCCTCATTCACCATTCGCCATTCACCATTCACCATTCACCATTCACCATTCACCATTCACCATTCACCATTCACAATTCACCATTCACCATTCACCATTCACCGTTCACTCCTCACTCCTCCCCCTGCCCAGTTTAGTACCAGCCTCAGCCTGCTAGAATCCTCAAATCTGCAACAGAGGAAGTCTCATGTCCCCACTGAGGACAGCGGTCGTAGGCACCGGACATCTTGGCCAGCATCATGCGCGCATCTACGCATCCATGGACGATGTCGATCTGATCGGTGTAGTGGACCTTGAAGAGAAGCGTGGCAAACAGGTGGCCCGGAAATGCAAGACAGCCTGGCACGAAACCTATGACGACATACTGGGCGATCTCGATATTGCATCTATTGCTGTCCCGACCAAGTACCACTTCGATGTCGCGAAAGATTTCATCGATGCCGGGGTCGCGGTGCTGATCGAAAAACCGATGACATCCACCCTCGATCAAGCACAGCAGCTCGTGGCGCAGGCCGAAGCCAAAAGTGTCCCGGTCCAGGTGGGACACGTCGAGCGATTCAATCCTTCATTTGTTGAGATAAAGAAGATTCTGGATCGACCCGGTTACATCGAGGCCGACCGCATCAGCCCGTTCAGCTTTCGCTCGACCGATATCAGCGTCGTGCTGGATCTCATGATCCACGACATCGATATCATCCTGCACCTGACCCAATCAGAGATCGAGCGAGTCGACGCCACCGGCGTCAGCGTTATTGGGCAAAACGAAGACGTGGCCAACGCGCGATTACTTTTCGAAAACGGCTGCGTGGCCAACCTCACTGCAAGTCGAGTCTCCATGAAGAGCGAGCGCAAGATCCGGATCTTCCAGGAAGATGCTTACGTTTCACTCGACTTCAAAGACCGCACGGCCCGTGTCTACCGCAAAACCGAGAAGATGAAACAGGCCGAGCTCGACCCGACAAAAATCGATCCGCGCACACTCGCCGATCCCCTCAAATTCGTTTTCAGCAATTACATCGAAGTCAAGAAACTCAAAATGGGCAAAGAAGAACCGCTTGCGGAAGAACTGGCCGCATTCGTCAAAGCAGTGCAGTCAGACTCGCCGACTGCAGTCACCGCCCAGGACGGCCTCCGAGCCATCGAAGCCGCGCACCAGATTCAAGAGGCGATAGCGGAATCACAAAAGAGGCTGGGGGTGACCGGTGAGTAGGCGAGAGGGGACAGGGAGAGGGGGAGAGGGGGAGAACGGGAGCACCTCCCTCCCTCTCTCCTCTCTCCTTTTCTCCTCCTCTCCTTCCCCTTCTCCCTCTCTCCTCTCTCCTTTTCTCCTTTTCTCCTCCTCTCCGTCTCCCCGTCTCCCCCTCTCCTCCTCTCCCCGTCTCCCCCTCTCCCTCCCTCTCTCCTGAAATGCCTGGTGTCTTCATAATAGCCGGTGAGCACTCAGGCGATTTCTACGGCGGTCGCCTTGCCGAAGAGCTCAAGAGGGCTCGGCCAGACCTTCACATCGGGGGCGCCGGTGGAGAATTCATGGAGAAGGCGGGAGTCGAGATTCACGCGGATCTGACGAAGCATGCGGTCATTGGAGCGACTGAGGCCATCGGGCATCTCAGAGAATTGCAGCGCGTTTTCAAATTGCTTGTTCGTAAGATCGAGGAGATGGATCCCGATGTGGTCGTGCCGATCGATTACATCGAGTTCAACATGCGGCTCGCCAAGATGGTGCGCCCTCTCAAGATTCCTGTCTGTTACTACGTCAGCCCGCAAATCTGGGCCTGGCGCCCGTGGCGAATAAAGACCATTGCGCGGCGCGTCGACAGAATGCTCGTCCTTTTCGATTTCGAAGAGGAGGTCTACCGCAAGAATGGGGTGGACGTCGCGTTCGTGGGGCACCCTCTGTGCGACACCCTTGCACCGGAGGGAGACTTCCGCATCCCCCGGGAACGCGGCCCCAGCGGTGAATGCCGCGTCGGGCTTTTGCCCGGCAGCCGCATCGGCGAGGTGAAGCGATTGTTCCCCGTCATGCTGAGTGCGGCCGAGCAGATCGCCAGAAACGTTGAAGGCACGGAGTTCACCCTGGGCTGCACGCAGGGCCTGCCGCAAGGACTTGTCGAAGAATTCCAGGAAAAGTCGCCTGTGCCGTTCGAGGTGGTACGCGGCCGGGCACAGGAAGTCATGAGGCAATCGGAGCTCCTGCTGGTCACCTCTGGCACGGCCTGCCTGGAGGCCGGCATCCTGCAGACGCCGATGGCCGTGCTCTACAAACTCGGGCTCGGCAGTCTGGCGCTGTTCGCCATGCTCAAGTGCATCGACACCTACGCGATGCCCAACATTCTGTGTAAGCGCCAGGTTGTCCCCGAGATGATGCAGTGGCACTGCACACCGGAGAAAGTCGCGTCGACTGCGTTGGACCTGATACAGAACAAGAAGCTTGCAACCATGACGGAAGAGCTCGCAGAAGTGCGTGAGCACCTGGGCGGATCGGGTGCAAGCGAGCGAGCAGCGAGAGAAGTCTTGAAGTTCCTTTGACCTCTCTGATCTACCTCAATCGAGCGGAATCTCATATATATGGACTGCGGTCGGACCGTAACTGTATGCGTAACCGCTGGGCATGACGTTGACCAGCTCGCGCATCTCGTCCTTGATGTACCCGAATGCGTCCCCGGCGACGCCGCCTGCTTCGAAGCCGTAGGTATCGGTGCCGTTGAAGTCTTCGGTGAAGGTGCCGTCGGTGCAATCGATCTCGCGGTTTTCGAAAAGCACTTTTACCTTTCTGGTGCCGGTGAGGCCGGCGATGTTGAAACGGACCGTGTTCAAGAGTGAACGGTCGATGCCGACCGAATCTTCGCAGAGTACGGTTTCCATTTCGCCGCTCAGGATGGCGGTGTGATCCCACAGAGCCTGGCCTTGCTGGGTGGCGAATGCGAAACCGTCGACCCACTTGCCGGCCATGCCGACATCTTCGGCCTTGATTTCGATGCGATACCACTTGCCGGCTTTGGGCAGTTGGCCGAGGGACTTAAAGTGCGCGGCCTTGTAGATGTGCTCATCCACATGTTTCTTGTGCTGGATGGTGTAGCCCTGGTATCTGTCGGCCCATTTCTTTCCTTTGAGACGGACGGCCTTCGCGTATTTCTCCGGCGAGAGGTGGCACCACACGGAATGCCACGTGGAGTGATTGAGCTCTGTGAACCACTGGAGATTCGCGGCCTGATTCTTGAATTCTGTGAACGAGAAATTTCCGAGGGTGACGTTGTGAATAAATTTGCCGTTGCCGCGGATACCGAGCGCGATGCTCTTGGGCACGTACTCCGGATCGATGCGCACGTACTGCACGATGCGGTCGCCTGCTTTCAGCTTCCGGGCCTTGTCCACTCGCCAGCCGTGGAGGGTCCAGCCTTCTGGCTTCCACATGCGATTGATGGAATCGCCTGTGTGCGAGCGATTGCCTGAGAAGGCTTCGTCGTGCCATTCCCAGACGCCAACCTGAACCGGGCCGGAATTGGTGGCGATGATGTATGCCTTGTTGCCCTTCTTTTTCACTCGCGCAGAAATGTCCGGAGTGATGGTGACGTCCGGCGCCCGTTCCTGCGAGTACCAGCGTGATTCAAGGTATCGAAGCTCGCCGTTCAGGCCGCGCAGGAAGGTCGGGTCACCAATGCCCTGGATCATGGAGTAGCCCGACGAGCCGCGAAGGATGTTTTCGTAGGTCTCGAAACGCAGCCGTTCGAAAGGATGGTTTTCGTAGAGCTGTGGCAGGTAGACCCAGGTGGAAGGGGTTGCCTTGTGATTTTGATAAGGCATCCAGACGACGTTGTAATCCATCGCGCCCCACATCTCCGTTTCCGCGTGCACGATGTCATAGAACGGGACTTTATTGATCCACCAGGCGTTGTAGGCGCCACTGGGCGACCATGCGATGGCGCGGCCGGTCTTCTTGCGAATTTCTTCATTCAGCGCGAGATGGCTTTGAACGAGGCCGCCTTTGGTGTGATCGACTTTGCTCTCCCAGCCGCCGGTGTTGAAGCTGATGACGTTCTTGCCCCCTCCCTTTGCGATCCATTCGTTGAAGGCCTTTCGTTGAGCTTCTGTGAAGCTGGTATGAACGGCTGTCGTCCTCGCCTTTGAAACCGGTTTGGCCTGGAGCAAGTAGATGCGGTGCTCTTTCCACATCTTGTCCAGATCCTCAAAAGAGGCGGTCGGAAGGCGATGACCGAGAAAGCCCAGGTCGGCGATGATTTCTGGTGAGTGTGATATGCGCTGCTGCTGGTGCGTGGCGCCGGTGAGGAATTTCGGTTGGCCGTTGATGAGGATCGCGCCGTCTTCTCGGACCTTCACCGTTTTGATTTCGGGCAGTTGTTTTCGATCATATTTTGCCATGCGGCCAAAGGGCTGGCTCTTGTCGCTGAACAGAACGGCGCCTTTCGAATCGTAGGCGGTGAGCTCGAGGTGCGTGTCACGTGTCGGCTGATCGTGCGGCCAGACTTTCACCTTTGAAATATCAAAATCGACGGACAGCAGGTTGGTGCGATCTCCCCACCAGAAGGGGGTGGGATACTTGTGCTCGTAGCTCTCTTCTCTCTTTTTCGGCAGCCCTGTCTTTGTGTTCGCGAATGCGGCAGCGAGGTCTTTGATTTCGTGGCGATCGACGACCGCGCCTTCGCTGTCTTTTGCTGCCAGCTCAAGGCGGGCGACCTTGCTCAAAGTGCCGGAAGCGACCCCAAGATTCATGGCGACCCGCAACGGGTTTTCATTGGGGTAGCTGTAGTGTTTCGAGAAATCGAAGTCCACTGTGACCGGCCATGTGTTGAACCAGTAGGTGCTTTTCGCCACCACCTTGCGCCCGTCATACAGCAGGACGTGTATGGGCTGCTGGTCCAAAAGTTCGCCGACCAGTTTTTCGATTTTGTATTGGAAGATGACCTCTGCTGATTCTCCCTTACTCATCTTCACCTTCTGTTCCTGCAATGGCTTTTCTTCAACACCCAAAGTGTATGCAGCCTTGAGTCGGACTGTCTTCTTCGAATTGTTTCTCAGCCTGATGCGGAGCTCATTTTCGCCGAACAACCGGTCACCGAGGTCTACTGATTCGATGGTGTACTCGCTGGGAGCGATCCTCTCGTTGCGGACCTTTACTTTTCGTGTGGCAAGCTCCTGAACAGTGCTTTCGCGTTCCACGACTCGGAGGTCGTCCCACCAGACCGTGCCGGTCTGGACGCAGAAGGGGCGAGTGCCGCCGTCGTCAAGCGTGTGTGCGTTGAAGCCGCGTGCACAAAGCCGAACGCGCATGGAAATGATCGGCTGATCATTTCGCGGGCTGACAAACTTTCTGATGTAACGCCAGCCGAATGTGCCCGCGCCATACAACTGAGAACCTCCACTGCTGTATTCCGGTTGTTGCGGGCGAACAGTTGGAAGATCGTCTCCGAGCTCATCAATCGCACGGACATCGATCAGTCTGATGCGATCGGCACGGACCATGACGCCGATCTCTATGACCTGCGGCTTCGTCTGATGGAGCACGATGGCATCGGATTCAACATACTTTTCATCGCCCGGAAATACATTAAAGCGAAGGGAGCGCTTGCCCGAATGGGAGACGAGATTATCAGTGACGACCCCACCGCGATTCTTGGCATGGTAGTGATTCCAGTCCGTCCAGACGTAATAGGTCGGGCCCATCCATGAGTATTTCCGCTGCTGTGACCAGCCCCTGGGGTAGCCGCTGTCATCGACCTCTTCGAAGCTGATGTTTTTGGCCAGGTTTGGGCCGCTGACGTCCTCAACGAGACTGACGTCATCGAATTCGCCTGGCCCAGTGAGGCTGAGTGTGATGTTGGTGAGCAGTCCTGGTTTCTGGGCGGCAGCATCCAGGACTGCTTCGATCTTTTGCCAGCCTTCGGCCCCCTGCGTCGATGTTGCTTCCGCCTTGCTGCTTACTCTCTTTTTGT
>JASLXP010000096.1 GCA_030740295.1 Planctomycetota bacterium | reverse complement strand
ATGAAGCTGGCAGACATAGGTCTCGGCGGCGTTGCCGCGCAGTTTGCCCCAGTGAAAGGAATGCTTGGCGGCTTGTTGAATACAGAACTGGCCATCAGCGGCCGCGGGCTTGAGTGGGAAACGATCAGCAAGAGTCTCACTGGCAGTGGAGATTTCAATCTCGCAAAGGCTGAGATTAAGGGGCTGGACCTTTCCACCGGCTCAATGTCAGCGCTTACGAGCCTTGGAAGCCTCGCAGGATTCAGCGTTCCAAAGGACCTGATCAGTGGGAAATCTATCGACACAATCAAGAGTGCTTTCAAGATTCAGGACGGAAAAGTCTCCACCGAGGCGCTCAGTCTCAGCGGCGGCGGCCTGGAGGCTCTGGGCAAAGGACATGTTGGATTGGATATGTCTCTCGACTACGAAGGCTCCATCACGCTGTCCGATTCCATCGTCAAGAAGCTCGGTAAGAACGCGAGTTTCCTTGCGGACGACAAAGGCAACATCGTCCTGCCATTCGGACTGGGAGGAACACTCGCTGCCCCCGCGGTAGCAGTGGATTCAGAACAGTTGCTGGCTGTCGCCAAGAAAGCCGTTGCTGCCCGACTCAAGTCAGAGGTCAAGGGGAAAGTAGCAAGTGAAATCAACAAACTCGTCGGTGAGAAAGCAGGAGGAGATTTACTTAAAGGTGCTCTGGGAGGCGTTCTTGGAGGTAAGACAGATACAGATAAAAAGAGTGGCGAGAAGAAGGCTGATACGAAGAAAGAAATCACGGACCTCCTCGGTGGGCTGCTGAAAAAGAAGGCAGACAAAGAGGATTCAGAACCTAAGGCCGAAACTGAAGACAAAGACAAGAAGAAGGAAGCGGCGGGTAAGCTCCTCAAAGGGCTTTTCGGAAAATAGGGCTCGTCGTATAGCTCTCCGGCGTTTTTGCATGGATTGAAACTCTTTGAACGTAATAACGTAAGCTGAAGATCTGTTCAGGCCAAGCTGTGTCGTGCGAAGGCTGTTCACGCCCCGCCTTTGAATCTCTTTCCGGCCCGGCTATACTTGCCCTAATTCGCTTAGATTGGAGGATTTACGATGACGTTCAGGTACTTAGCGGTCGGCACTTCCCTGCTTCTATTCGCCGGTTGCAGTAATATGGCGCTCACTAGGGACGGCCGGGACATTGAGCGCATCAAGAGAGTCCAGTACGAAGAGGGTTGGAGCGCTGCCACCACCGTCATGAAACGCTATTTCAAGATCGTCATTCCTGACAGCCGCACTGGCCAGGTTGTAGCTCTCACGCGACCAACGAACACATTCGGCTCAAAGGCACGCCAGCGCGTGGTCGCCGAGCTCATCGACAGGGGCGAAGGCGTTTACGAAGTCGAAGTCCGGGCGATGAATCAGATCGATACCAGCAGCGCTTTCAAACTCGATGAAAAGCGCTTTCAAAAATACAGATGGAAGACGGTTGGCTTTGACGAGTTCCTGGAAACGAAACTGGTCGAAGAGATTTACGCAGAGATTGAAGGCGAAGAGAGAGCGGAGATCACCCCGGCCAAAGCAGCGCCAGGCGCTCTGGCTAGGGTTGCGCCTCGGAGTTCTGTTGCGCGTCCCCAGGCACGCCGCACAGAGCCCAAAGCGGTCAACAGCGTTCGGGGTGCGCGAAGCCACATGGCTTTCATCCATCGCCGCGCCAGCATTCAAGACGATTTCATCCGAGGCATCATTCTCGGTGACATGCATTTCAAAGAGAACAACTTTGAAGGTGCCGAAGAGCAGTTTGAACGTGCCCACAAGAAAGATCCTTCGAGCCCTGTTCCCATCCTCGCTCGCGGGCATGCGCGTTTTGCATTGGGCGAATACAAGAAGGCTGCTCACGACCTGAAGGCCGCGCTCACCGCCTACGCCAAATTGAATTCAATCAAGATGGATCGGCGTGATTTTTATGGCAACCCCGAGACCTTCTACGGCCAGCTTGCCAAGCTTGAAAAATTTGTGAAGAACAATAAGGACGACAGCCACGCGCATTTTCTGCTCGGCTATAATTACTATTTTTCCGGCCGTCCCACCCTGGCCAGAAAGGCCTTCGAGCGCTCGATCGCCATTAATTCGGGCGACAAGCTCGCAAAGGCATTCCTTACCATGCTCGGCGTTGACCCCGTCATCTAAGATTGCAGTTCAACCCTCCCCCGCCCGGCCCTGACCCATACCAAGCCGCACGCCAGCAGATGGTGGAGGAGCAGCTTAGAAACCGTCACATCACAGACTCGCGCGTGCTCGACGCTTTTCTGAAAATCCCGCGGCACTGGTTTGTCCCTTCAGAGCATCTCGAAGAGGCTTACGCCGATCACCCAATTCACATTGGCCTGGATCAGACCATTTCTCAGCCCTACATGGTGGCCCTCATGAGCCAGTGCCTGGCCCTCGGCGGATGGGAATCGGTGCTCGAGATTGGAACCGGCTCCGGATACCAGGCGGCCATCCTGGCGGAGCTTGCCCAGGATGTTTTCACCATCGAGCGCCATGGGCCACTCAGCGAGAGAGCGCAGGCTAAGCTCAACGCCGTCGGCTTTGACAACATCAGATACCGCGTGGGCGACGGCACTCTGGGCTGGCCCGAGGAGCATCCATTCGATCGAATCATCGTCACTGCCGGTGCCCCTCAGATACCGGGCGCGCTGAAGAATCAGTTGAAGGACGGCGGCCTGCTGGTAGTGCCCGTCGGGCCTGCGGAGGAACAGAGCCTGGAAATCATCAGGCGAAACGGCGCCAGCTTCGAGCAAGAGACCGTTTGCGCGTGCAGGTTCGTCAAGCTGATTGGAGAAGATGGCTGGGCGGAGTAGCGCATTGTTCTCGGCCCCGGGCGGCCCTTCTTGCCTACGATGACATCCTGTGAATGGGCTCGGGCCGGGCTGGCTTGAATGCCTGGGTACTCAGGATCTCTGAATCGAGGTGCTGATTCCGGCAAGCTTCGGAGATCGCTTCTTCCGCCATTCCCTGCAGTTCTTCCGGCGCGATGTGGGCACGGGCATTGAGAGTCACTTCGGCTTCCTGCAGTTTGCCCTGGATCTCCTGCGACAGCTCAGCCACTGCGTCATTGCGCACGAGACTGATGAAACCGATGTCCATTCCTGACATCAGGGTCATCTTGAGGTGGGCGATTTCCTGTTCCGATTCGATCATTCGTTGCTGCATGATCGCGGCAATCTCGGAGAGCAGGCGATTGGGATCAAAATCGTTCTCCGCCTGCACCTTGAACGCGCTGTTCAGCCATCCGAGCTCTGCCTCGCCGTCCGCGTAGATGTCGTAATCCATGTCCATGGTCTTCTGCCAATCCATGGTTTCCAGGCTGGCGAAATCAAACCACGGCCCGAGGTCTTGACCGTTACGGGCGGAGAATGTGAAGACTCGCTTCCCCGGATACTGCTCGGCCAGCAGATTCTTCAGTTCTGACAACGCGTCGTCGTCAAGAATGTCGGACTTGTTGATGGCGATAGCGTCCGCTTCCTCGAGCTGTTTTTTGTAGATGTAGGCCACCTTCGGCGAAAAACCACCCCGTCTCTGATTTGTGAGGATTTTGAGTGCCCGCATCGGGTCTACGAGAACAGTCAATGGCGCTACATCGAACTGTTCGCCAAAGAGTCGCTTCATCGGGATCGCCACGGTCGCCAGCAGATCTGTGCAACTGCCAACCGGCTCACCAAGGAAGACATCGGGCCGATGTTCCTGGCTGAGTTTGTCCGCGGCTTCGGTGAGCGAATTGAATCGGCAACAGAAACATCCACCTGCGATCTCTTCCACTGAGAAGCCCTGCGACCTCAGATTCAGAGTGTCGACCAGATTCTCGGCTTGATCGTTCGTAATGAGCCCGACGCGCTTTCCCTGGTCATTGAAATGTCTGGCAAGCGCCCCGAGCGCGGTCGTCTTGCCCGCGCCGAGGAAGCCTCCGACCATGATAAATCTTGCCCGTGGTTGCATTGCGGGTTACTGAGTGGAGTTCAAGGTTGCCCCATAGGATCTCCGGTGGGACACCGGCGACGCCAGGGGCGAGTTGTAGAGGATTTGATCCGGCTTGCTACCGCCCAATCGTCATCGACACCTCATCCATGAAACGGGCGGTGTACCCGTGCACCATTGAGTTCGAACACACGGCGCCGATGGACTGACCGATAAGTCGGTTGACCTCGCCTCTTGTGATCTTCAGATTGAGTTCCGGATTGAGAATGCTGCGTTCTGCCGCGATTAGCCCGAGAGTCTTCAGTCCAATCCATAGCGGCCAGATGCAGGCGAGACGCAGGCGTATCTCACGCCGCGGAATCGCAAGAATGTAGTTGTCCGCTTCTCTGAAATGTCCCAACGCCATCTGAATCATCTGGTTTTCAACCACAGCGAACTTTGGCTCGCTCTCCGCGCTCAGCAGATCTGACGGACACAGACCGGCCTGCTTCAGCAGCGATACAGGATAGTAGCAGCGTCCGTTGCAGAGGTCCCGTGGGGTGTCTTTGAGCACGTTCACCAATTGGAGTCCCTTGCCAAAGCGGATGCCGGCTTCCTTCATCTCTTTCTGATCCCACTCGCCCAGCGCCGGCAGATGCGTGCAGCAGAGGGACGTCCAGAATTCACCGACGATGCCGGCCGCATGATAAGTGTAGGAATCCAGTTGATCGGTGGTATCAAACGCCTGCAGCTCTCGTGGTGAATTGCCCGGAAAATCCTCGAGGTCTTGGATCATGCCTGTTGTCAGGCCGCGCAGAACGAACTTGAGCTGGTCACGATCTTCACCGGATGTGTTGTTCAGAAGGCAGGCCGCTTCCGCCAGGTGTTCGAGCAGAACCTTTTCGGCAGGGCTGTTCTGATGCCCGGTCAAACTGCCCCCGATCTCTCTGAATAACGAGGGCTCGACTTCATCCGCCTCGACCTGACATCGGAATGATTCCAGATATTCGATACGCTTTTCACGTCGGACGATCTCCGTGTCCGCGATGGTGTCGGCCGCTCTTGCCAGAAGGTAGCCCAGCGACATGGGCCTCCGCAATGGGGCAGGGAGAATCCGCAGGCTCAGATAAAATGAGCGGGAAACGCTCTTCAGCAAATCGGTGAGTAGATGGGAATCGTCTGGCACTGCCGCAGGTCTCTGAGTTGGTCTTGTGAAATGGAATTCAGATTGCCTCACAAGTTTGGCGAATTGTAGCAAGGGCATCCCTATGATGTCTGTTATGTCAGACGTTCAGAAGAAATGGACGGAACGGGTGTCCGTCGCATCACTGCTGATAGCCCTCCTCCTGCAGTGTGGACTCAGTATGCGATTAAAATCGCCCGCGGTGGATGAGTTCGTGCACCTGCCGGTCGGTTACTCGCTCTGGAAGCACGGCGACTTCCTCACCGACCCGATCAACCCACCGTTCATGCGGATGTGGGCGGCGTTGCCCCTGCTGTCCCGTGATGTGGATTGGACTTTTCCCGAAGAAGGGATGCGGCAGCAGTATTGGCTCGGCGCGCATCAGTTCATGCGTGATAATTCGGATGAATACCAATCCATGTTTATTGCGGCCCGCTGGATGGTCGTACTGTTGTCGCTGGTTTTGGCTGTACATGTTTTCTGGTGGGCAAGATGTCTGTATGGCAGGCGAGCCGGTTTACTGGCCCTGTTTCTGTATTCATTCTCTCCGAACATTCTTGCGCATTCGCGGCTCGTGACGGCAGACTTGGGCGGGGCGTGCTTCGTGTTCTTGACCATGTTCCATTTCTGGCGCTGGGCTCGCCGCGGTTGCTGGGTGCACCTCACGGGCTGGGCGGTGTTTCTCGGCCTGGCACTTCTGTCCAAGCTCACGGCAGTCTTCCTTCCGCTGTTCATGCTGGCGGCTTTTTTTCTGGCCGGTAAGGGCGATGAACTGAAATCCGGTAAGGCCCTGTCAGCTCAGCTTATTTCCGCAATCGCAATGATGCTGTTCGTCCTGAATCTCGGGTACGCGTTTCAAGGCAGCCTCCAAATCCTCAGCGGCTATGAATTCAGGAGCGGGATTGGGAATACGGTTCAAAGTGTCGTGGGTTTTCTGCCCGTTCCTTTGCCCGAGGGCTTTGTGCAGGGGATCGATCATGCGCTGCGTCACGACAAAGATCTGATGGAGGACAGTTTTTATCTGTTCGGCGAACTTTCCAGTACCGGCTGGTGGTACTACTTCATTGTGGCCTGGCTGTTGAAGATTCCCTTGGCCTCACTCATTGGCCAGGGCGCGTGCCTCCTGTCGAGAGTCAGGCAGTCCGTTCGAAAAGAGCGAGCGCGTGCGGCCTCGGACGAATGGTTCCTCTGGATACCCGCGGCCGGGTTCTTCTGCGCGCTGTCCATTTTCAGCTCGCTGAATATCGGGCTCCGTCATGTGCTGCCAGCCCTGCCGTTCATTTTCGTGCTGGTGAGCTCGCTGGCGCGCCACTCGTCGAATCGTTCGGGGGGAATAACCCTTTTCACCGGCTGCGTCTGGTATCTGGGAGCAGCGCTGTTCATCTTCCCCGATCACCTGGCCTACTTTAATGAGCTTGGTGGCGGCCCCGCCAGCGGCCGAAAGTATCTCGTCGATTCCAACCTCGATTGGGGGCAGGATCTCATTCAGTTGCGGGAGTACCTGTCCCGGCGCGGCAATCCGAAAATCAAGCTTGCCTACTTCGGTCGCACCGATCCGAGTATCTACGGTATCGAGTTTGAGCCATTGACGCCGGTCCCCGAAACCGGGCTGATCGTGATCAGCGCGTCTTTCCTGCAGGGCCGGCCTTACGTTCTGCCATTGCCTTCCGACAGACAGCCGTATGCTCTGGCCCCGGCACGCCAATTCATCTGGCTTCAGGATTTCGAGCCTGCCTCCCACATCGGATACTCTCTGCTCGTTTTTGAAATCGAAAACCAAAAGCCATGACCGAACAGCTGAACCACTGTCTGACCAAAATGCTCGATATCGCTAAGATGGGAGACGTCCAGGATCTGACCGCCCGTGACATCTTTCAGTTTGGATACAACACCGGCAGGGCCGCCGAGCTTGCTGGAGAGGGCCGCGAACAGTGGTGGGACCAGTTCAAAGAATCTGTGGCGGAAGAGGCATGGCACAAGGTTTATGAAATCGTCATGCAAAAGATGCGGGAACATGGCGCGAATTGACGTTCGTCACAGGTGGTTTAGTCTGTAAGTTTGGCAGCCACGCGCTCGGGTGTTATGAGTATTGCCGGCCCTGATCCATTGGCAGGAAGAGAGTCTGCAACGACAGACGCACTGCTGGAACGCATTCAGTTCGAGACGCTGATCGCATCCATCGCAAGAAGATTCCTGGCGGTAGATTCATCTGATTTCGACCGCTCCGTCGAACAATCCCTTTCAGAGCTTGGACTGCTACTGCAGGTGGACAGGTGTTACCTGTTTCGGATCTCAGATGATGGTGAGTCTCTGTCAAACACCCACGAATGGTGCGCGGAAGGCATTGAGCCGCAGATAGAGGCATTGCAGTCCCTTCCCACATCTGCATGCCCCTGGTTCATGGCACACCTCTATCGTGAAGAGCCAGTCCACATAGCGGATATCGAATTGCTTCCTTCCCAAGCCGAAGCAGAAAGAAAGATGCTTGAAGCGGAAGATATTCAGTCCCTGGTGTGTGTGCCCATGTTTGCCGGTACGGTCATCGGTTTTCTGGGACTGGATGCCGTCCGGAAGAAGATGGTTTGGTCTGAAGGCGATATCGCTCTGTTGAATGTGGTCGCAGACATTTTTACGCGCAGCATCCAACGTCTGGCGTCGGAACAGCATCTTCGTGAGAGCGAAGGGCGCTTTCGCAACATTCTGGAGTCCTCACCGGATGCGATTTTCATAGAAGACCTGGAAGGGAATGTCCTCGTGGTAAACCAGGCCGCCTGCGATCTCCACGGCATGACCCGGAGGGAACTGACCGGCAAAAACGTCCTCGATCTCGTACCGCCCGAACAGCGGGAGCAGGTCAGGAGCGATTTCCCCAAAGTGGTGGAGGGTGCCCTGTTCGATATTGAGGGAAAAAGCTACACGAGCGACGGCCGCACGGTGCCTGTAGAAATTCGCGCTACAAAGTTTCAATATGATGGCCAACCGGCGATCCTTCTGGTGGTGCGTGATGCTACGGCAAAACACGAAGCACGCCTCGCTAGAGAAAAGGAGGACGAGCTGACCAGGAGAATCCAACTCTCTGAACTGCAGCTCCGCATGGAGACGGAAGGGCGTAGGCAGGCGGAAATTGCTGAGCAGGACAAGTCGCGCAAACTAACCGAAGCGCTCGATGAAGTGCGTTTAATGCAGGAACAGGCGAGGCAGCAGGAACGTCTGAGCGCGCTCGGAAGGATGGCCAGCACCATTGCTCACAACTTCAACAATGCCCTTTCGCCCATCCTCGGTTTCAGTGAATTCATCCTCAAGCAGCACGGTGAAGAGCTGCCCGGCGACGTTCTCGAGAACCTCAGGCACATCAACCAGGCTGCCCAGGACGCGAGCAAGGGCACACGCCGTCTGAGTGCGTTTTATCGAGGCAGAGATCATGACGAGGTCTTCAATCCGGTATCCTTCAATGAGGTCATCGAAGAATCCATTCGCCTTACGCAGCCGCGTTGGAAGGATGAG
Source organism: Planctomycetota bacterium (assembly GCA_030740295.1). The sequence continues at coordinate 27,400 of JASLXP010000096.1, read as the reverse complement.
ACAATGGCAAAAGGGATTCACATTGAAGTGGAGACAGACCTGCAATACGAAGGCTCGATCGTCGGCAGTGACACCGATGTCCGCGAGCTCCTGACCAATCTGATCTTCAATGCTGTCGATGCACTGCCCAAAGGCGGCCGCATAGAAGTGCGCTCCTACACGATGCTGGGAAATGCCGTGATGGTCGTCGCCGATAACGGAGCGGGAATGAGCGAAGAGGTTCTGGAACGATGCATGGAGCCATTCTTTACCACCAAGGGCGAGGCCGGCTCCGGTCTTGGGTTGTCAGCCGTCTTTGGGGCCATGCGGCGGCACGAAGGGCGCGTGCACCTCGACAGCGTTAAGGGAAAAGGGACCACCGTGTCCTTGATTTTTCCGACAGGAGAAGCTGCGCCCTCCATTCCTCCAACGGAGACCGAGGCCCTTCCGCTGCCGGCCTTGAGAATTCTCGTGGTCGATGACGAACCTCTGATCTGCAAAGTGGTTTCTGACTTCCTGCGCAGTGCTGGACATTCCATCGTCACCGCCAGGAATGGAAGAGAAGGCCTGGATGAATTCACCAGCGATCGTTTCGATCTGGTCATTACGGACATGGGGATGCCTGAGCTCAACGGCGAAGACCTGGCGATTGCGGTTAAGGAACAGCAACCAAAAATGCCTGTCATCCTGCTCACCGGCTGGGGGGATGAACTGCTCTCTGCCGGCGTTCCCCAATGCATCGATCTTCTGATCAACAAGCCCTTCACCTACAACGAGCTGCGGGACGCAGTGACCAGTACATACAACAGTGCCGCCAGGCCCCTGTCGGGTTCAGAAGCAACCACGGATTCAGCATGACATCGGAACGACTTCAGAAACAGATCCAGTTCATCCTGGAGGTGGACAAGCTCAAACAGATTTTCCGGCAGAACCATGTGGGTGACGGGACTCGTATGGAAAATGACGCAGAGCACTCATGGCACATGGCATTGATGACAATGCTCCTTTTAGAGTACGCCGCAGAAGAGGTGGATGCTCTGCGAGTCATGAAGATGGTGCTGGTTCACGACATCGTCGAGATAGATGCCGGCGACACCTACTGCTACGACGAGGACGCCAGGCTCGATCAGAGGGAACGGGAGCTCAAAGCCGCTGAGCGCATCTTCGCTCTGCTGCCGGAAGATCAGGCCAAAGAAATCTGGTCACTCTGGGAAGAATTCGAAGCCCGTGAAACTGCGGATGGGAGGTTCGCCGCGGCCATAGATCGCTTCCAGCCATTGATGTTGAATTACCACACCCGCGGCGTTTCATGGAAGAAGAACGGCATAAAAGCTTCCCAGGTAATCGAAAGAACCAGCCAGATCGGGAAGGGAGCGCCCGAGTTATGGGAGTTGGGCAGAGCTTTTATCGAGGAGGCGATCGAGCAGGGGATACTGGTAGGGGATGTGGCGGAATGAAAGATTCTTCTCTGAAGAGACAAAGCGAGAGCCTCGACATGCTTGGTCGCTTTCTGCCTGCCGCGATACGATACACGAAATGATCGTCAACCCAGGATTCACATATGCAGCTTCCAGCCCTCTATAAAATCCAGCAGACATTTGAAGACCAGCAGGTAGATGACATCGCCGCGCGAGTAAGTGAAGAGATCGTCGCGCTCAAACTCGCCGAACGCATCAAGCCCGGACAGACCGTCGCCATCACCGGGGGGAGCCGCGGAATTGCCAACATTCCCCTGATTTTAAAATCCGTGGTTTCGGAATTGAAAAGCCTCGGCCTCAAGCCGTTCCTCGTGCCGGCAATGGGCAGCCATGGCGGAGCCACCGCGGAAGGACAGAAGAAGATCCTGCACAAATACGGTATGACCGAAGAGGCGGTTGGCTGCGAAATTCGGGCGAGCATGGAGGTGGTCGAACTGGGTTGGCCGATGGAGGGCATTCGAGTGGTGGAAGACCGCAACGCGTACGAAGCTGACTGGGTCGTCGTGGTCAATCGATCAAAGCCTCACACACGTTTCGATGGCGAGATTGAGAGCGGGCTCTGCAAGATGATCATTATCGGCCTTGGAAAAACCGAGGGCGCAACGCTCTATCACAAAGCCGCGGTGAACTATTCGTTCGGCAAGCTCGTCGATGTCGCTGTACCCTTCTTCATTGAAAAAGCAAACCTGCTCTTTGGAATGGGGATCGTTGAAAACGGTTACGACGAAACCGCCATCATCGAAGCCGCGCCACCCGAAGGACTGATCGCTCTCGATAAAAAACTGCTCGCCGAATCGAAGCGAATGATGCCGAGGCTGCCTTTCGATAAAATCGATGTGGTCATCGTGGATCAGATGGGCAAGAACTACAGCGGCACCGGCATGGATACGAACATCATCGGCTTAAAATCTCCCGTCGAAATCACACGGGTTTTCGTGCGCGATCTTCATCCTTCGTCAGAAGGCAATGCTGCGGGCGTTGGCTTCGCAGACATGATCACGGATCGTCTGCGCGACAAGATCAATCTCCACGCCACCGCGCTCAACTGCATGACCGCACAGACATTCGCCGGCGCGAGAGTGCCCGTATCATTCCCAACCGATCGGGACGCGCTTCAAGCCGCGATGGCCACTATCGGCCTGACAGAGTCTCACGAATCCGGCATCGTGTGGATACCGAACACGCTGCACTTGAAGGAAGTGATGGTGTCAGAGGCATTCAAGACTGAGGTGGATGGTCGAGATGATCTGACCGTCGTCGATGGCCCGAAGGAAATCGTCTTTGATGAAGATGGGAATCTGGTGGGAGGCGTCTGATGTGGGCAACTCACATCGGCAACTGCTTGAAGGCCAGCAGCTCGAGTCCTTCATGAAGGGCATCTATGAGCCGGAAGGCCAAGATATCCAGCCCATCGCGACCACTTACGAGATCCACGATCTTGAAAAGGTGGTAACCGGCGAATCCAAGCCGATCGTCAAGCTCAGTAATCTCATCCTTACCGATGCCATTGACGCCCGTGCGAGCGACGTCCACATCGAGCCACTTATCAACATGGTCAAGATCCGTTACCGGGTGGACGGCGTGATGCAGGAGCACCTCACTCTGCCGAAGTGGGCCCAGAATGCGATCGTCTCGCGCTTCAAAGTCATCGCCAATCTCGACATCGCTTTGCGCCGTGCACCACAGGATGGGCGACTGAATCTCATCTACAAAAAGCGAACGATCGATTTACGTGTTTCCACCTTGCCGACCCATTACGGCGAAAAGGTCGTCATGCGAATCCTCGATCACGACCGCGCCATCCCGGCCCTCGCAGATCTTGGTCTGAGCGGCCGAAACCTTTCTGTCATGGAATCCGCATTCCGTGCCCCGCAGGGGCTGGTGCTCACGACCGGCCCAACCGGCTCGGGAAAAACTTCGACACTATACGCGTCCATCCAGGGGCTGCGCACAGGCGCCAAAAACATTGTCACCGTCGAAGACCCCATTGAATTCCAGATGCATGGCGTCAATCAGGTTCAGGTAAACGAACGCGCCAACCTCACCTTTGCCAGCGCGCTGCGCTCCATCCTGCGACAAGACCCGGATGTCGTCATGCTTGGCGAAATTCGCGACCGCGAAACTGCGGACATCGCGTTCCAGGCCGCGCAGACGGGGCACATGGTTTTGAGCAGCCTCCACACGAATGATTCGCTGTCCACTGTTACCCGCCTGAACGAGCTTGGGATAGAGTCATACCTCGTCGCCGAATGCACACTCGTGATCATGGCCCAGCGCCTGGCCCGCCGAAACTGCCAGGAATGCCTCACCACGTACAACCCCGACCCGGATGACCTGAAGCGCCTGAGCCTGACCGAGTCGACCATGGAATACCGCGGCGGAACAGGATGCGATGCATGCCGCAATACTGGCTTTGATGGCCGCATCGGCCTCTTTGAAGTCCTGGCCATTGATCCATCCATGACCGAGCTGATCATCAAAGGCGCCAACGCGGTCGAGCTGCGCGCAGCAGCCGTGAGGAGCGGCATGAAGTTCATCAACGAAGACGCCATCGTCAAGATTGGAGAAGGTCTGACCACACCGGAAGAAGTGCTGCGGGTGATCTTCCTGGAAGAAGAATTTCAGTTTCGTTGCCCCTCCTGCACTCGATCCATCGACCCTGATTTTGCCATTTGTCCTTTCTGCCGATTCGAGCTCAAGATTATGTGCCCCGCCTGTGGCATCGAGCTTAATCCGGAATGGACTCACTGCCCGCACTGCCGCGCTTCGTTGAATTCCGCCCCAGCGCCGCTGCAGCCCCCCGAGCCCGCAGCCGAGGCGCCAACCATAGAAATCAATGATGTGGACGAACCCCCTGTCGTGGTGGGCGCCCCCCCTTCACCTGCTGTATCCCAGCAGCCCGCGCCCGCTGAAGCTGCAACCCCAAAACAGACCGGGCCCGCGCCCGCCCAGACTTCAGTCGTCGAGAACCCAGGGGGGCCCATCGGCCAACTACCGGGCCAGCTCACCGATATCCTTGTCCCCGACGGACGCTTTCGAGTCCTCATCATCGATGACGATATCGTGACCTGTAATCTGATCACCCTCCTGATGCGCCGCTTCGAGTTCCAGACCACCGCAGTCATCGCCAATGACGGCCAGCAGGCATTTCAAAAGATTGAAGAGGAAGTCCCACACCTCATCGTCCTCGACCTGCTCATGCCCGAGATGGACGGTTACGAGTTCCTGGCCAAGCTCCGCAGGGAGCTCAAAACCGCCTTCATCCCTGTGATAGTCATCACCCAGACCAGGCAGGAAGAAACACAAAAGCTCGCCAAACAACACGGCGCCGATGCCTACCTGAATAAACCGCTCGACCCTCAAGATCTGGAAAAATGCATGAAGGGACTGTTGAGCAGGATTTACGGTATCTGAGGGGTCCGTTTCCTGTCCGGTTTGGTCGGTCCGAAGATCGCGATCGACCCGTTGATCACGGGGTCAAATCAAATCCGGTATCGAGCAGGGCCTGGCGTACCCATTCCAGAGAGCGCTCAATCATCGGACCGCCCTGCCCTTCGCACTCGATGCTGAATACGCCATCGAAGCCACGGTCATAGAGCAGTTTCATGCAGGCACGGATGTTGTCGGCGTTTACTCCGTCGCCCGTCGCGCAGTGGCTGATGGCGATACCTGTCTGCCCGCCGCGCACTGCTTCCGCCAGCGACTCGGACACATCCTTGACATGCACATGATCGATCTTATGGAGAAAGCGTTCGGTGAAGGCCACCGGGTCCTGGCCGGCGATAAAGGAATTGCCGGTATCCAGATTGAGCCGCAGCCAGGGCGTGTCGCCACAGAACTGAAGCATCTCATCGAGCCGATCCGGGTTGGTCGTAAAGTAGCCGTGGACCTCGATGGTGATGACGATGCGGTGGGCCTTCGCCACCTCGATGATTTGCTCGTAGCTGCGCTTCATCCGTTCCATCGCCTCATCGTCGCTCAAGTCCTCCGGCTTGTGCAGGCCATCGGTGGTCGTCACCAGCGGAGACCCCGCCAGGGCCGCCCAGGCAATGGACTTCAATACATAAGGGACACCGATGTACGAGCCGCACTTCCCGGACAACGGGTAGGCCGCGTCAACCTGCGAAAAGCTCACGCCATAACCGTCCATCTTCTGGCGCAGTAATGCGGGGTCTTCCAGCAAAGACACGTGCGGAAAGTATCCCAACCCATGAATCCAGCAGGCGCCCTCGATCAGCCCCGGCTCGATATAGTGCAGGTCGTTTTCCTGTGCCCACTCAAGGCATTGCTCGAAGGATTTGTGCGTTGAATTGAAGGCGTCCGTGTGGAATCCAATGCTGACCTCAGGCATTACTTTTTCCCTTCCTGTTTTGTTTCTTGTGTGTCCGACTTCGTTCGATTGCGCGTACCTGCCGCGGCCCACGCGGCGCCGCGGCGGATGAGCTCGGCGACATCCGGCATCTTGCAGGCTCTATCATCGTGCCCGAGCGGTGTGTTAAACACCAGGCCCTTGCCGTATTGCAGACAGAAAGCCATGGGATGATCTTTCCCGGTGTTCTTCGAGCGGGCAGTGGCCAGGAGCCGGAACTCACGGGCCTTGCCGCCCATGCAGTAGTAGAGCTCGTCATCTACCTGCAACTGAGGCTTCAGGCCCTTCATGACCTGGTGCTGCGAATCGATGATGTTCACGAGGAAGGGCTGGCGACGGTCGTGATGCCCCTTGTATTGGTGCTTCGGGGTGAATATCAGCCCGGTCAGGTTGGCGTATTCCGGCCAATCCGAAAAGGCGCCACAAGCGAAGTGAAGAACGAACAGGCCGCCCCCGTCTGCAACAAACTTCTTTAGCTGTCCCCGTGCTTTCTCTCCCGGATAGTTCTTCCTGGCCGAGTAGAAATTCAGCAGGATGACGTCGTGCTCGAAGATGGCCGAGTCGCCAAGGAACTCAGGGTCCTCCGCCACGGTGACCTTAAAGCGAGGGTCCTCGGCGAAAATCTCCTTCAGTGCCACTGTACGGGTACGCCAGTTGTGTGCCGGATGTTCGGCCCCGGTGACAATCAGGACGCTGACAGAACCCGCGGGACCTGTCGCAGACGCGTTGCCCGACACCTGCAGGTAGGCCACTACGTCCATGAGCTCCTGCGCTGAAAGCCCCAAAGATGAGGCCGGCAGCATCAGTGATTGCTTCACCTTCTTGCGTCTCTTGATGTCCTTCTTATCGATACCGATGGTTTCGCCGCCCGCTATCTTGAGGAGCAATAGATCGGCTTCCGCCTGGACGAAGCCCGAGACGATGGAATCGTCCTTCTTCTGAATAACAACGGTTTCATAGCCGAGCGCGATGGCTGCGGACGGATCCAGCAGCGCGTGGGTCAACGCTTTGCGATCCAGGACCTGCCCGACCTTGCTCAGGTCCGGACCGACTTCCATGCCTTCGCCATTAATCTGATGGCAGGAAAAGCATGCCCCTTTGCCGTGGAAGATCTTATTGCCGCGCCCGGCATCACCCTTGACCAACAGCAATTTGGCCAGGGGCGGCAGCTTGCTTGTGGTGGTGGGTTCTACCTTCGTGACGCGCGGCGCGGTGGGTCTTTTCTTGCCCAGGAGCGCGGTCAGCCTGTAGGACCGCCAGAAATAGAGACTCCGGTTCTTGACCCACCAGGCAGCATGGGCGCGCAAATCATCGGGACCTTGCACGGCAATTTCCACCATCGCTTCACCGGCCGCCTGCTGCGGAATAAAGGCGAGGGTGTCGACCGCCTGGCGTCGCAACGGTTCGGACAGCGTCGCATCCAGGCCGCGGGCGAGCAAGGCAGGCACGGCTTCCGGGGGATGCAGGCGCCAGACGATCCCCGCGAACGCCGCATCCCAGTCCGGGCCGCGCTGCTTCAACTTCTCCTGCAAGTGATTGAACGCGGCCGACTCCTGCCCGATGCAACCAGTTCCGATGGCCTCTACGTACCAGCGGTCCTTACCGTCGTAGCCCTTTGCGAGGTCGACAAGGATGTCCCTGGTCTGCTCGAAGGGTTGATCGCGAAGCGACAACGCGACTTCACGGCGCACCATTGGGGACTCGTCCCTGGCGGCGGCCGTTGCGTACTCAGCCAACGGTCTCCCCGCGCGGCGACAGGCCCGGACCGCGCACGCGCGCAGCCGGGGACTACTACTGCTCAGCACGTTCTGGAGCACCAGCCGGCCAGCATCCGTATGCGGAAGCAGCCAGACCGCACGCGCCTGGATGAAGGGGTTCTCGTCCTTCAACAGCTTTGTCAACGCGGGCACTGCGGCTTCGCCGGATTCGCGCAGTGCCTCGACCGCGAGTTGCCGGACATTCACCGCCGGGTTCTTCAGGGCTTCGATCTGGCCCGCGACAGTTTTCAGGTTAAGTGGGGGCACCCGCAGCTTTGCCCCCTTCGGTGCAATGCGGTAGATGGTGCCACGACATTTCTTGTCATAGAAGCGGTGGCCACCGACGCGCTTGTCGAACCAGTCCGCCACGTAGATGGCGCCATCGGGACCGACGGTCACGTCTGACGGTCGAAACCAGTTGTTAATCTTGAGCCTGGCCAGCCAGCCGCCGCGGCGAGACGCGTCGCCGCCGATTACCTGGTGTTGCGGATTGGAGGTGAAGAAATCGAAGCGCTCCAGTTTCATCCCGGCGCCATCGGGTTTGGCATGATATCCGAAGACAGTGTTCCAGACGGTCTCACAGCTCAAGACCAGGCCGCGGTATTTGGGCCCCAGGGAGCCATTCTCATAAACGGTCATGCCGCAAGGCGCGCCGGGACCGTAGATATCTCCCGCAGGTGCGCTGCCGGGATCGGCCTGGCGCCAGTGCGCCTGCTGCCGAGATTGGCCGGGGCGGGCGACCGTTCCCCAGCGCCGCCTGCCATCGTCGATGGTGTAGCCGAGGTCGGCATAATCCATCAGCCAGCTCGTGCGGCAACAGGGCGGGTCGTCATTGTCGTTATTGTAGATATTCCCGAATGAATCCAGGCAGAGCCCAACCGGGTTGCGCATGTTGTGCGCTACGATGTTCAACCCCGTACCATCGGCTTTGACCCGAAAGGCAGTGCCGCCCACGTACACGTGCCCGTCATCGCTCGCCTTGCCCATCCATTTATTATCCGCCCGATTGTAAAAGGAGCCGATGCGGAAGGTGCGGCCCCGGCGATCGGCAATCGGTCCGCTGCTGTAGTTGCCCGCGGAGAAATAAAGCTCGCCATCGGGGCCGCCGAAGATCTCGTGCAGGCCGTGCCCATGGTCGTGCCCGAGAAAGCCCTTCACCAATTCCTCGCGCTTATCGATTTCCGGGTTGAAGCGAGCATCGCCGTCGACATCCGTGTAGACGATGATGGCCGGCGGTTGTGAGACATAGACACGATTGCCGATGACCCCGACTCCCATCGCCGTCTGGAAGCGCTTCTCCTGAACAAACATGTGGCTGCTGTCGGCAGCCCCGTCCCCATCGGTGTCCTCAATCACCATGATGCGATCGCCTTCTGGCCGCAGGTTCGAGGTCGGCGAGTAATTCATCCCCTCCAGAATCCATACTCGGCCCTGGCCATCTATATCCATGTTGACCGGGTTATAAAACAGCGGGGTCCGCGCCCAGACCTTTGCTTCCAGCCCATCAGGCAACACGAACCGGTCGACAGGCACAAAGTCAGGTTCCGGCTTGGGCAACAGCGCGGCCGCCGCTTTGGGGTTGGTCATGACCAGCAGGCGAAAGTGTCCAATCGTGTGGTCTGCCCAGCGTTTGCTGCTCTGCACCAGTTGCACTTCTAGCTTTGTACCGGCCTGGATCTCGAAAGGCGCGGCCAGAACAAAAGTCGCGGTGTGAGCCTTGCCCTGCGCGCCACTGACCGCCCATCCGCGCTCCGGGTCCTTGCCTGACAATGCATGGTCGATGCCCCAACCGTTCTGCTCGTAATCAGCCCCCGCCCATTGAAAGCGAACGGGTATCGCTTTGCCCGCGGCCGGCCGAATCGCGGCCTTGAAGTGCGAGAGGATGAAGTTGCCGTTTGCCGCCCTGCCGGGGCCGTGTTCAGGCAGGGACTTGTGCGGCAGGACTTCCAGGCGAAGCGCGGCAAGAGTGCCGGCCGAAAGTGCAGTAGTAATTGTATAGGTGGTGGGCCCTGGCTTCGGGCTGTGCGCCATCAGCGCGCCATCGCTGGCCGGCTGCAGTTTCACCCCGGCCGTTGCCGTGGCCGTTTCCGCGGTCAACACCTGCCAGTCGGCGGCCCACAGACTTCCATGCGCCAGGATCGTCGCCGCCAGCCCCAGACTAAGCACAGACTGAAAATGCATGGTGATGCAGCAGTGGTTGCGCACGAGTTTTGGTTCCGCACTAGCGGGATCGAGGGCGATGGTAAGTCCACTGTTGGAGGACGCAACAGGTTGTCTCCTTATGTTTTTCGGGGGCGCTTATTTCAGCGGCAGCGGGGCAGTAGTAGCATCAAGGTCCCCCAGCGCGAACTGGATTCCGTCCAGGTACAGGCGCATCACCATGGAGTTCCAGAAGATGTCGTGCTGGTGTCCCAACTGCCCGTAATACACGCGACCATTACCGTACGGTTTGACCCAGGCCACGGGGAAATCGTTGTCCTGGCGGTGAATGCCGCGGACCTTGCCGGTGTCCACACGCTTCATGTCGAGGCGTAGCAGGACGCGCAGATGATCCCGGGAATAGGGGGCCTTGAACTGGTAGATCTCGTCGGAAATGTCGACCGAGCGCTCTTTAATTCCCCGCGTCAGTGTGTGCTTCGGATCCTCGACCCACAACGCCACCTTTGACCCACTGCGCCAAGGATGGTTGTCGAAGCGCGCTCCGATGATCTTGCCGAACTCGGGCCACTTTCGAAAACTCGCCACGCCCGCGTGGATCACCATCAATCCCTTGCCACCGGCGAGAAAGTCGACGAGGGACTTCTTGAGGCGCTTGTCTTTTTCGATTGCCTGCTCTCGTGCCGCGCCCTGCAGCTTACCGAAATTTGCCGGCAGGAAGATTTCGTTGTTGGTGTTGTTGAACACAACCGCGTCGTAACGTTTCAGATTGTCCGGCTCGAAATGGCTCAGGTCATCACTGACGGTGACTTCGAAGGCCCTGGTCTTTTCGGCCATGGCGGTGATTGCCGCTTTACCGTAGGGGATAGAGCTGTGTTTGAAGCCCCAGGCAATGGAAAAGACCAGAATCTTCCTGGGCTGTTTGGGCTTGACGGTGGCCTGCTCGGGGATGGCCGCCCTGATCTTCTCCAGTTCCTTGGCCGACGGCGCGGCTCCGACGCGCAACCCCGACAAACCCAGCCCGCCCAGAATCAGGCAAATCCACATCATTCGTTGGACGACCGTAACATTCATCATTTTGCTGCTCCTCTGCAATCGTTATGAGAGCCCTAAAACTAACGCTGCCTAAGGTAGCAGGCCAGGACAGCGGGCGCTTCCTCGCCTGGCCCGACAGGCACGATGGCTTCAATCCACAATCTCTATGCCAGCCTCCCAGAACGCTGACTTCTGATCCACGCGCATCAGCAGGTGATTGATTCCTTTCCTGATCCGCATCTTTGTGGCTGTTGAGTACCTGTCAGCCGGCCCAATCGCAGTATGCGCTCCAATGAAATCTCCATTCAGCCAGAGCGTGCCCTGGTCATCGCTCCGCAATCTGATGGAGACTTCTTCGTCTCTGGGCCACTCGAACTGGCAGCGCGCGTAAGCATGACATGCCGCACGGTTCGGATAGAGCCTGGCAAAGTCGATTCTCCCGGTCGGGCCGAATCCGTCTGGCTTGTTGAGCTTCCTCCACTTCATTTTCTCCAGCCCTGAAGGCAACGGGATTTTTCCTGTGCGGTCGAGGGATTTCTGAGATGCCGAGTAGTCACCGCTGATCGGCGCGGTCACAGACCAGTCCGGTCCATGATGCAGCGTAAAGGGAATCTGCTTCTTCTGGCCCGCTCCCCACGAAGCATGAAACAGAATCTGAGCTTTCTGAAGGGGCTCGTGGTTTTTCGCTTTCACGCCGAAATCAATTGGTCTTGGCTTAGAGTTCGGCGGAAGTTTCAAGGACGGCTCGTCCTCACTGAAACGCACGTTTATCGAAGGATCGCTTTCAACAGAGAGCTGAATCGACAACGGTTTCGAGGAGATGTTTCGCAGCCAGAGTTTGCCCTTCGTCTCTGCATTTGAAAGAACGAGCGGCGTCTCCATCTGCCCGTGCATTAAGAGCACGGCGGAATCCGGCGCGGTGAATCGAGCGTTGGCTTCCATCCGGCCTCGGGGCAGATAGCTCGGATCGAGGGCCAGGCAGAACTGGTCGAAACGAACGCCGTCTTCACGGTTGTCAATGCGAAACGAATACTCACCGGCCGAAATGCGAATGCGACCGGGAGCTTTCACCCAGTGCCACCGGTCGTAGACCTCATCGGTCACTTTAATGCGTTCCCGGCTATGCGAATGCACCCAGATGGAATTGCTACAATGCCAACTCCACAGGGCCCTGACCCAACAGGTGTAATCGCCGCTCTTCTTCACTTTAAAACGATACCGTGCCTCGCCGGTCGTATTTCCAAAAGTCACCTGCGGAAATGTATTCGCGACTTGCCTGGACTGGGCCTCGTCGTAGGCCGTTCCCATTCCTTCCCGGACTTCGAGCGCCGCGCCGCCGGCACATTCCTTGTCCTGCACAAACTCGAAAACACCCTTCAGATCGACAGCGTGCTCCGCTTCAAACACGATAACTTCATCGGCAGCAACTGTGAGCAGCGCCGAGATTATCAGCGCGTGTGTGATCTTGGCAGGCGTACCTTTCATTCGATATCAATCTTCTCGTCGTTCTTGGTGTTGTCGTATATGGAAGCGATGATCATCATCGTCCCGTGTAATCCTTTGAAAGATCCTGTTTGGGAACTGTCATGCAAAGTGCACTAATATCGGCGCTGCCGGCAGAATAACAAGAGTCTTCGTTATCCGAAATCTGTGACGCTAAGCCCATGCTCTCCTGTGCTGTTTTCACACTTGCCTTGCCGTTGTACGCTTCTCCCCTCGAGCTTTCTCCGGACGAGCAGCAGAAGCGGCAGTCTCTTGCGGCGTCGCTGCCCACCGGCAGATTGCTCTGGGTGAATCGAAATCAGATTTTCTTTTCCGCGATTCGGAACTGGAAACCGCAGCGGGTAAGCGAGCCGGGCGAGTCTGAAACCCATCCACGATGGTCACCGGACGGCAGAAGAATTCTGTATGCGAAGGCGAAGGGCGGTGTGTGGCTGATGAACGCAGACTTTTCGGGACGCAAAGAGATCATGCCGGGCGCGCATACGCCGTCCTGGTTGCGGGATGGCTCAGGCATCACCGCGATTGCCGCGGATGGATACCGGGTGGTGCGATACGACCTGAAGACTTCAAAGATTGAAACGCTCTTTGATTCACGAAAAAAACCGTTCAATGGACAGAAGGTCTCGCAGGCAGCGGAGCTCGACGTCACCGGCCGTTACCTTCTCACATTTCGATTACAGCCGAGGCATGTGACGGAGATCATCGATCTGAAGGCTGGCCGGTACATCTCGAACAAACAGATGCGCCGGGGCGATTGCAGCCCGGCCTGGTCTCCGGATGGCAAGTATCTGATTTCCACGGCACGTACCGGGAGCCGGCCGGTGATGCGCGCTGACTTTGATCCGGCCGGCGGCAAGCTGACGGATTCGAAACTCTTTGTCGGGCTGCCGCCGCGGAGCAAGTTTTACATTCACGGGCAGAGAGTCTCGAACGACGGCCAGTGGGTCACTTTTGGCGGCGTCATCTTCAAGGGGCCGAAAAGCAAGGGAAGGCGAGAGATCTACATATGGAAGACCGGAACGCCACATTCGGACGCCGTTCGGATGACCTTCGATACGGGCGAAGACAAACAGCCGGATCTTTACGTTGGGTCACGAAGCAACAAGCCACCGGCTGCGCCCACCAATCTCGCTGCCGAAGTGAAAGGCACAAACGTCGAGCTCAAGTGGGAGCACGACGGCACCAACGAGCTGGGTTTCCCGATCGAGCGGAGCCGCGGCGCATGGCCGTTCAGACACAGGGCCGACGCGGGCGCGAACGTCCTCTCGTTCACGGACACCGGCCTGAAGCCTTCGACGGTGTACTCCTATCGGGTTCGAGCCAGTAATACCTCGGGTGAATCGAGCTGGTCGAACACGATTACGGAAACAACGAGGAGCGCGGAGCAGAGCCCGGTTACGATCACTTCGCCGGCGAAAACCGTGGAGCGTCTGGTCGAAGGCTCGCAGTTGACCTTCACCGGTGCAGGAAGAGACCTCGTATGGTCTTATTCCCTGGCTGCTGCTTCCAGAGTTTTTGGCAACGGCGTCGCTGCGAATTTTGAGCTGCCGGACGCGGCGAAGCCCGGCGCAAAAGTGACGGTGACGCTGAAAGGGGCCAATGGTTCCGAGAGCCGTACCTACCTCGTCGTAGCCGAGCCGGAGGTGCCCACGATCAATGTTGTCTCGCCCCAGGCCGGCGAACAGTTTGTGCCCGGGACGATCCAGACGGTCCGCTGGGACGCCCTTCTCGTCGATGACGTCACGATTTATTATTCGACGGATAGAGGCGCCAAGTGGCGGCGGGTGGTATTGAGCGTGGATAAATCACATCCGCACTGGCGGCGGTATCCCTGGAAACTGCCGAACACGCCATCGAAGACGTGCATCATCAAAGTCGTGGAGTATTTCGGCGAAGCGGAGGACGTGGGAGATAAGACGTTCGAGATCGTCCCGAAAAGGAAAATGGCGCCACCGCCTCCCCCGCCTGGAAAATAGCCGGCAACAATTCCGATCATTTGTCCCGCAAGGGATACTGGACCAGCGCAACCGCCCAGTATTGGAAGGAAGGAATGGCGATCTCAACGGCTGGTTTGGAGACATCGATTTTGACCGGGCGGACCCAGCCAGGCCACTCGTAACTGATGGCATAGGCTCTGGCCTTGTCGCGGGGCAGATCGGGCGGCTGCCTGAAGGTCACCGTGCTCTCTTCAACGGGCGGAGGGGCTTCGCATACGCGGACGTTCATCTTGTCTTTCAGTGGCTGATTCCAGAGATGCACGAGCATGGTGAAATGACCCCGGTCAGTAATCGTGCGACCGAAAGGCTTCCATATTACCGGGCGTGACGAATCCACTTTGAACCTCCCGCCGAATTCCTGATCGCTATCCACGTATGCCAGCGTGAACATGCTGGGGTGGAAAAAATACATGGCAAAACGTTGCGAGAAAGCGACGAGCTCCCGGTGCCAGGGCTCGTGGTTCACGTTGGGCGCGGCCACGTTAGTACCCCTGGCCCCGCAGGCATACGACAACGAATAGGCGTGTTGGATGAACGGAGCTGCGCCGAAATTCGGATGTCCCCCCGTGTAGTGATAGCCGCCGTAACGCCGCACCATCTGGCTGCCCTTGTGCCAGAAATTCAAAGTGCGCGCCCAATTCCGATGCATACCGGCCGGGCGATCTTTGCTGAAGCTCACGAAGTGCTTCTCATCAATGATGAGTGAATCCCGAACCATCTCCGAATAGGCGCGCGTCGGCTGCGGATTGATCTCGTCGTTGTCCGGATAAACGGAATTCGCCACCTGCAGGTTGTAGCCGAGCACGAGATTCGGCAGGGCTTCCTTCATACGCCGCTTCCAGCGTTGGATGATCCGGACATTCTCGGCATCGGGATCATCAGAGATATCGAGACGCCCCTTGCCATCGTAATAACGTGTGTGAACAGCGCCTCCCGATCCAATCTGCAGCAGCCAGTTGAGGTGCGGCTGATAGAAGTAGCCGGGATGCCAATCCCACCGAATACAATCAAAACCGAATCGTTTGATGGCACGGACATACTGGTCGATGCCGTCGTCGAGGACGGAATCATCGTTGAGCCTGGGAATCATCGTCCAGCGTTTCAGCTTGCGCAGTTCTGTTGCGGACACTTTCGGATTGGCCTCAGCATTTTCCCATTCCTTCAACGCGTCGGGCGGAAAGTCTTTCAGTTTGCCGTTTGGATTGCGATACCAGACCTTGTCCGGATTCGCCTTCGCCCACCGATAGCCCTCCGTCCCTTCGAGGGTGACGCGCCCATAGGTGATGGTGAACATGCCGCGCTTTTTTGCATGCCGAACCATGAGATCCACATCATCGAAAGACACCCGATACCGCATCTGCGCGCAAATCCATGAATCCGTCTTCGGATAGATCGTGCCCCAGTTGCTCGGAGCCCAACAGGAGATGTGCACCACCGGAATGCCGAAATCGTGAAACTTCTCATACGCGTAAGCGACCGGATCAGCCCGGCCGGATTTGAAGTAGCCCGGGCTGATGCCGACCAGATTAGCCGCGGCCTTGACCAGATTGTCCGAGACAAGGAACACCTGCCGATCTATCGCGATTTCACGTTCTTCAGCAATGAGACGAGCGGTCACGTCGCAACCCCAGAGTTCGTCATTCGGCGTCTGCCACTCGATGGACTTTTTGAATCGCTGTCCTGGAGCAAAAGTAACGGGCTCATTGACTATCTGGAAACGCGTGTCGATGTCACAGTGGATGTCGATGGTAAGTCTCGCCGTCACCGGTGCGTCACCTGTGTTCTTCCCGGTTACAGATATTTCGATCTTTTGGCCTGGCTGACAGGCGACGCGATCTGTTGTGGCTTCAATGGTGACATCCTGTGAAAAGGCGACACCAATACCGATCAAGGAATGTAAGAAAAGCGCTTTCATGAATAGTCCGTTCGCACCTCCGGATTGTGGTTAGATATCGCGGCATCGTCTGCCACGATCAGAATGTTGACCTGAGCATCACCAATCGTAATATTCCTTTTATGAGTACAGCAGCCTACCTGGACAGAATGTTAGATCCTGTTTCCCAATGCTTCACCCCGGAAGTGGCGGACCGTTTAGTGCACGTTCAGATCGATCCGACGCTCCAGATGCGCATCGATGAGTTGGCGGACAAATGCACTGAAGGGGAACTCTTGGATGAGGAAAGATCTGAATACGAAGCCTACGTCCGCACGGGGAATCTAATTGCGATTTTACAGGCGAAAGCTCGAAAGTTACTGAGAAACAGCGGCGAACAGTAATGGATTTTGAGCTGAGAGCACTCGTCCGGCAAAGGGCGAGGAATCGCTGCGAGTATTGCGGGCTTCATCAAGAGCATGCACCATTCCCGATCTTCCATATCGAGCATATTCGCCCGCGTAAGCATGACGGCAAGACCGTTTCACTGAACCTCTGTCTCGCGTGCAGTTACTGTAATCTGCACAAATCATCGAACCTGACCGGATATGATCCCCTGACTGATGAAATCACTCGCTTGTTCAACCCCCGCAGTGATATATGGAATGATCATTTCCAGCTTAAAGGCGCAATAATCGAAGGCAGAACGGCTATCGGCAGAACAACAGCCGCCGTGCTGAATATGAATGATGAAGAGAGAGTGGAACTGCGGAATGAATTAGTGGAACTCAATCTATTTCAGATTCCGTGAAAACCTCAAGGCTGCCCTCTAAAAGTCTCTCATATAAACGGGCCCCACGGCTTCTTATCGAGGATGGTTGATGCGTGCCGGCGATAGTTCCCGCCGACGATTTTACGGATATCTTCGTCGTTGAGTCCCTTGCAGACCAGGCCTACGGTCAGCAGCGGCCAGTTCGTCCAGTCCAGAGGACCTGGCGCCCAACCTGGGATGTAAGTGCGGTCCTGGCCGATGCAGACATGATCGATGCCGGCCATTTCGATGGCTCGCTCGAGGTGGCGATACCAGACATCAAAAGATTCCGGCCCAGTGCCAAGCATCGAGGCAATAGTGTAGATGGCGACGATTCCGCCCTGCCGGCCGACCTCGGTCAACAGCGCGTCGCTCGCGTTGCGGGAATGGAGCTTATCCGGCCGTGAAACGCCCCTTGCATAGGGCTGCCTCATGACGGCATCGATGTAGGTCGTGTCAGAAGAGTCATCAAAAATCGAACGGCAACCGGTATGGCTGATCATCACCGGCTCATGGGACGCAGCGATAATCTCCGCGGCCGATTGTTCACCCGTGTGAGCGAGGTCCACCATCATCCCCAGTTCGTTCATGCGCCGGACAGCCCGCTTCCCAAGGGGCGTCAGGCCGGAATCATGTTGCTGAAACCAGGAGGAACAGAGCTTGTTCTTCTGTATGTACGTGAGCTGCGACATGCGAACGCCGAGCGCATGGAACAGGTCGAGATTTCTGAGCGTGTCATCCGAGTCAGCGAAACAGCTAACGCCGGAAAGATGAAATATCACACAGTGCCGTTTTTCCGTGTAGCCGCGCTCGATGTCGGCCACGCTGCCAACCCGAATCAGATCATCCCGGTGGTCATGGACGAAGCTGTTGCGGGCCAGCCGATAGAGCGCCCTCTCGAAAGAGTTTTCTTCCGGCCCGGAAACATCGGCGAGGCCGAGATGAACGCCGGCAATCTGACTGAGAGCTTTCGATTCCTCAATCCATTGCGGGTCGAATGCCGATTCAAAGATCTTCCACCGGTAATGTTCTGCGCCCACCTTTCGGTGTAGCTCCAGGCCTTCGTGTCCTTCTTCTTCATACTGCTTGCGAATCGGTTCGAGATCCTTCCCCAATCGCTCTCCCGCCAGACCGCCAATGTAGGTCATCGAGACCGATCCGTGCACGTCTCCGACGTAGCTGTCGTAATGCAGATCCAAACCATGTTCGAGCTGCCTTCGCGACGGCTTGACCTCGTTGATGAATGCCTGATGCCCCGCATGGATACGCTCGGCGGTTTCCGGGCGCACCTCAAAGCCTCTGATTCTGTCGAGCGGTAATGGCACTGATTGCGATGTCATGTTTCTTCTGAATCTAATCCAGGACACAAATGGCTGTGCGAGCTTTGGCGAGGGTCAAGCTCTTGGACCTGCACTCGCAAGATAGAAATTGCATCACGAACAACTATGTAAACACCAGAGTTCCGCTCAGATCATTGCGGTGCACTTTTCCAAACATGCAAGACCAGCAGGAAATCTGGTAACCGTCCGTCTGGCGATGGCGGATGACGTGGAGTTGCCAGCGTTCCCCGCTCGAAGGTGGTGGAGTGTTTAGTGCAGCGAAGGGGACTGCGATCTCAACGAACCAATGGCCGGACTGCTGCGATACCGCGGCCTGCCATTCCACGTTGTAGATGATTCTGCTTCCACCTTCCTCCACGCTGAACCAGGCATGGAAGCGCTTGCCCGCGGCGTTCACGCACAACTGATTGAAGAATGTGCCCTGACCTGGCGCACTCAGGCGGACCTCGACCATGTCGTCCTCGCTGAAATTGAATTCAGGTTCGTTCTCCTCGTGAGTGGCGACCAGCTTGTCCAGCAGCGGCTCTTCGCAGTCCGCGCTGATATAGAGGTGGTCGCCGTCGCGGGTGAACATCGCACGGGTCTTGACCGGTGCCGGATCGAGACTCTCGAACTTCACGAAATCCTCGGCCACTCCTGAATTGCCGAAATCGTGCCAGCAATTGTCGTCCAGGCTTCCGTCGATAAAAGGAGGGTTGGCGCAAATCCCACAACGAACCGGAGGCGGCCCAGCAGATGCGTTGAAAAGCTCCTTTGACCCGGCCGCACGGAACGCAAACAGGTCAGCCTGTCTCACGCGTAATCGAAGCATGAGGGCCTGGCCTGCAAGAGAACTCAGGTCGCTTCTTCCGCGCCAGGCAAGCGCATGGTCGGTCCCATCGCCGATAAATGGATCCGATTCGGCATAACTGAAGCCCTCCATGAGGTCCCCATTATCGGCTATCAGTTCGGCCTCGATGCTGCCGGTTTCCGCGGTCTTCGCATTCAGACGCAGCTCGCTGCCTTTGAAAAGAAAACGCTTCGTCAGCAGGATGCCTTCGTCCTCTGCGTGGAGCGATACGAATCCGTTTCGCCTGAACGCGGCCATACCGATACCGCCGGGCATGGGGGTGCTGTCCCCGTGCTTGTTCGAATTCCCGGCATAGTAAAAGCAATGCTGATCGTCGCCCTGCACGACCGGGCAGAAGGAGTGGATCATCTCGCTGTCGAAAGCGCCCGGTTCGCCCAACGCCACCACGTCCTGTTCGGGAAACACGGCCTGCCACTCTCGTCCTTCACGGCTGAACCCGAGCTTGAGACGAATGGTCTGCTGGTCTCTCGGCTCCAACGGCTCGCTGCTGTAGAAAATCCATGGCAGGCCCCAGTAGACGCCGTCATCGATGAAAACGTTCATCCCGTAAATCTGTGCTCCGACCCCGAACTCCGGTCCTGCGGACCAGATGATGGCAGGGCCGCTCCATTCAATAAGATCATCGCTTTCGCCGAGGGATAACAGCCGAATCGTCTGGTACCGTTGCCAGACGCGCATGTATCCACGCCACTTGCCCACGCATTCGTCACGCAGGAAAAAGAAGCACTCCTCGAGGCCGTCGCCGGAACCGTTCGGCCAGACCGGGTTTTCACTGTAAGGCGTCCAGACGATTCCGTCTGGTGAATACGCCAGGAAGTAGCTGCTGCGATAGTAGATCATCTTGTAGCGTCGCGACGGATCGGGATCGTCCGCGTCGTAAACGACCCTGCACGCGGTGTCGCTGAACGGCGAGCCGTCAGCCAAAGTATTCAAGTTGCTGCCGTCATCGTGCATCGCCGGTTTCGTCCAGTTCAGACCATCGTCCGACAGCGCGCAATGTACCGATTGGTGGCCATCCTCGTGATGGCTGAGATACCACATCCGGAAACAGCCGTCCGGCTGATCCTTCAATACGGTGACCGGTGCAAGATAATGCGCTTCACACTCGAGTGTCCGCTCGATTACCGGATTTTCCGAGTGTTTGACCGCCGGATGGAAACGCCTGGCCAGCCCCCGGGACGCGGCAATCGGGCCGTCATCAACAAAGGTCTGCGCAGAATCAAGGATGTTCAGTACTTCGATATTCATGGCTTGGTGTGTTTTACCAGGGCTCAATGCTTGGTTCCCTGTTCCGCAGTTTTAACAGATCTTCACGATTATGAAGGGCATCATCCAGGGAGCGCATCGAACCTGAAAGTCTGGCGACGTGCCGAATCCGGTCCTGCGCGAATCAGGATCTGAATCCATTTTCTGATGCCTTTCTGATATAAACTCGGTGGCAGATAAGACATTCCGTCCAACCTCTGGAAAACTCGGCCCCCTTACATGCCTGACGATCCAATCGAGCCACTTCGCGAAGCCCTGAAGCATTCGCCGGAGAATGTTCCTCTCAGGAAACACATTGCTGAATTGCTGCTGAAGCAGCAACGCTATGACGAGGCCGAGAAGGAATTCAGAGAGTCCCTTGCACATTCCCCTCACGATCGAGATCTGAAGCTCGGCCTGGCGAAGGCTTTTTATCACGGCGAAAAGAATTCAGAGGCCCTGGTAATTATTGAGGACCTGATCGGCAATCCCGATGTGGAGGCGGATGCATATATCCTGCATTGCCGTCTCCTGATTCGGTCAGGTAACATCGAGCCGGCGGTTCGAGAATACAAAAAAGCGATGTTCGAAGATCCATCGGCCGCGGATGAAGATCTGGAAGAGCTGCTCGGTATAGACAACACGGAAACAGAATCGGATGTGGTGGAAGGCAAGGCGCGCCAGCTCTCCGGCATGCCCGATTCATCTCTTAACATCGATCTCGAGCGGCCGAAACTGAAGTTCGAGGATGTGGGCGGCATGGATGACCTCAAAGAAGAGATTCGCATGAAAATTATCATGCCCCTCGAGCATCCCGAGCTTTACGAGGCATATGGAAAAGCCATTGGAGGAGGGATACTGATGTACGGTCCGCCTGGTTGCGGTAAGACGCACCTGGCGCGTGCCACGGCGGGAGAAGTAAAGGCAACCTTCCTCTCGGTGGGCATCAATGACGTCCTGGATATGTGGATCGGGCAGAGCGAGCAGAAACTGCACGGGCTCTTCCAAACCGCGAGAGACAATACACCGTGCGTATTGTTCTTTGACGAGGTCGATGCCCTGGGTGCCAGCCGCACCGACATGCGTCAGAGCGCAGGGCGGCAGCTCATTAACCAGTTCCTGGCCGAGCTCGACGGGGTGGAGTTCTCGAATGATGGCATCCTCATACTGGCAGCTACCAATGCGCCCTGGCATCTGGACGCCGCATTCCGCCGGCCGGGCCGCTTCGATCGAATCCTGTTCGTGCCTCCCCCCGACTTCAAAGCTTGCGAAGAGATCCTGAAGGTGATGCTCAGGGACAAACCCGTTGATAACGTCGAAGCCTCCGTGCTTGCCAAAAAGGCCAAAGGCTTCTCCGGCGCGGATGTCAAAGCAGTCATTGACTGGGCGGTGGAGGAGAAACTAAAAGAGGCCATGAAGAGCGGAGTGCCGGAGCCGCTGCGCACCAGGGAACTTCTCCGTGCGTTCAAGGCTGTCCGACCTACAACAAAAGAGTGGTTTGCGACGGCCCGGAACTACGCCCTCTATTCCAACCAGGGCGGGCTTTACGATGACATTCTCGATTATCTGAACATCAAGAAATGACCCCGCAGATTCGGCGAGCCCAATTGCTGCTCGAACAGGCGCGTTACGATCTTGCGGAGAACGAGCTCCGCCAGGCTCTGGGCGAAGAACCACAGAACCCGGTCTGCCATGCCCTGCTTGGTCTATGCCTGTATGGGCAGGACAAGTACCAGGAAGCCACAGAATCTGCGGAAAGGGCAATTGGGCTGGCACCGGATATTCCTTTCGGTTATTACGTGCTCGCACAGGTGCTGCTCCAGCGCAACATGCACAGCAGGGCGCAGGAGGCCATCGATCAAGCACTCCTGCTTGACCCGGAAGATCCGGACTACTACGCGGTTCTGGCTTCCATCCAGATTCAACTGGAAGACTGGAGCGCAGCGCTTGAGTGTGCTGAAGAAGGCCTCGAATGCGATCCTGAGCATGTGGGCTGCAACAACCTTCGATCTCTGGCTCTTGTTTCCGCGGGGCGAAGTGATGAGGCCGGTGTCTCACTCGACAGGACGCTCGAGTTGGACCCTCAGAACGCGCTGTCCCACGCAAACATGGGTTGGAAGCTTCTCCATGACGGCAACCCTAAGAAGGCGCTCGAGCATTTTCAGGAAGCATTGCGCATCGACCCTGAACTGGACTGGGCACGGCAAGGCCTCCTTGAGGCCCTGAAAGCCCATCACAGAATCTACTCGCTCGTGCTCCAGTATTTTCTCTGGATGATGCGCCTGGGCGGAAGGGCAAGATGGTTCATCATCATCGGCGCATACATTCTTTACCGGACACTCTTCGCATTGGTAACGAACAACCCTCAGTTTGGGATTGTCATCTGGCCTGTGCTGATCGCCTACGTCGGCTTTGTCTTCATGTCCTGGACGGCAGACTCGCTGTTCAACCTTGTTCTTTTTGCGCATCCACTCGGCAGGCTGGCTCTGAGCAGAGAAGAGAAAACGGCCTCGGTCATTATCGGCGCTTTGCTCCTTACGGGCCTGATCCTGATACCGTTCGCGTTCGGCTCGGTTATTTGTCAGATAGCATGCATCTACTCAATCCTGCTGGTAGTTCCTGTTTCCGGATCTTTCAGATGTCCTGAGGGATGGCCTCAAAATCTGATGCGCGCGGTTTCGGCAGCTCTTGGCGTATCTGCACTTGCCACCGTCCTTATCCTTGCTCTTGGAATAAACACGATCCTGGCAAAGTTGATAGTGGGCTTGACCATCAACCTATTCCCATGGTGCATTCTAATCGCCAGTTTGGGCGCAAATTTTCTGATGGCAGTACAGCCGACCAGATGAGGTTCCCGTAGCGACGGGCTGCCAGCCTGTTGTCAGCCAATCGAGGGGTGGATGCACGCTTGAGCGTGTTCTGTCGGAGCAGGAAACACGCTAAAGCGTGCACTACAAAACCCTTGGCGAAATGTGTTTCCTAAGTCCAGGCTTTCACACACGAAATCTAAAGAAAAGGACTTTTTGCGAAGAATTCTGGCAGCAGACCGTCGCCACGAGCCGAATGCGCTGAGGAATCCGGAATCGCTGGTGATACACGTTCATGTATCAGACCTCATCCCCCACCAACTCCTGGAGGTCTTCGGCCAGGCCGACGAGTAGGTCGAGTTCGAGCTGCTTCTTTTCGAGGAGGGTCTGGTTTACCTCACCCGAACCGCGGTAGCCGTGATGCTCCGCCACATCACTCGAAAGGTAGTGGCGACCCGCACTGACGCTGGCGACTGAAGCACGCGCGGACCTCACCGCTGACTCCGCAGCGGGGATGAGAGTCTCGCGGGAAAGGGCGCGATTTCCCGTGGTCAACTCACCGAGGAGGTGAAGCTCTTCCAGGCGCCAGGGACGCCGCTCGACTCTCTTCTCGAGGAATTCACCGAGCCATGCCTGACGTTCTTTGTCGCACCACGTACGGTCCCGAGCGATGGCGAGACCGAAGCGCCACAGCTCTTCGCCAAGCGCGTCCTTAATGCGTGCAGCGGTTTTACTTCCCGGGGCATCCTCCAGAGCAAGGAGGCGGATATACCGGTCGATCATCACTTCGTGCAGAGGCAGGTTGGGCTGGTCGTCTTCGCTGAGAAAGATGGGACAAATGAGGCCTTCCTGAGAGAGCTCGACAGTGAGCAGCCGTACATCCGATGGATCCGGCTGGTAGTTGAGCAGAGCTTCGGAGTAGCCGGCCTGCTCCTCGAGTGATGGGGTGAAAACGGGACCAAAGATGATCTCGATTTCGTAGTCTTCGAAGCTGTCCGCGAGACTGTCCAGAAATTCCTGGAATCCCTGCTCGGCAGACTCGAATGCCGTGTACAGATGCCGCTCTGTCTGCGGTTTGAGAATGCGCGGTTTAGTGAGATCCGCGCGCAGTTGGTTTTTCAGATCACCGTACATGACTCAGGCGTGAAAACAATGACGGATGGCACCAGCGGAGTTTTGCAACCGCTTCGGTAAGTCTTACCAACTGTCCGTGCGGAACGTGAGCGCGGGCAGACCATCTTTGTTGAACAGATTGGCCCAGGGATGGGACCTGCTCCAGCCATAACGAATTGCCATCGGCTGCGTCACCTTTTCAGATGAAACGACAACGTCTGCCCCTTCCATCTCGGCGTCGGCCCAGTGGAAGACCTTATCAGCACCGGCCACGGCAAAGCCCTGGAGTTTGTCTCCGTTCTTGAACGCGAGCCCCTGACCAGTGTTTTCAAACTTGATGCGCACTTTGTTGCCTTCAGTGGTGTGAGAGGCATAGGTCGGTCCGTAGATGGCGACGGACTTCTCATAGACGGCACCCATGGCGACCTGGGCCGCACGCTGGCCGTAGCCCCATTTATTCGTTGGGTGAACGCCGGAGCCCAGATCGCTGACTGAGGCCATCCAGGTTTTCGGATGTTGGCGAATGCGGATGTGAAGCTCACGATATTTTCCATCGCTGTGCTTGGCAGGCACCGCAGTGAACTTGTTGGCCTTCTGCGTGACCGGGTTGGACGTATCCCATGCGCAGCCCCCGCCGCTCGGTTTCTGGATGTAGAGGAATGGAAAATCCTGCCCCCAGTCTTCTCGCCAGCCACTGATGAGCGATCCCATCGCGGTGAACTGATCCAGGCCAAGGATGGCCGTACCGGATTCGCCCTGGTCCCAGAGAACTCCTTTGATGCCATAGCCCGCGACCGGCTGAATAAACTTGTTATAGAGTCCACCGATCTGGGAGCCTCGCATGTGCTCGCCGGGCTTGACGGGCATCCGCGGCTTCCTCGGAAGTCTCTTCTTGCCTTGCTCTTTTAACCTGGCGACAGCCTTCTCCCATTTGGCCAGTTGTACTTCGTAGCGCTTCTTTAATGCTTCTTCGTTAAAGGTCTCTGCATACTTGGCGATCACTTTTTTGCAGTTCTCATCTTCGGCGTAACGCTTGGGACTGACCCAGGAGCCGGAAGGAGTGCCGCCTATTGCGCCGGCGATCAGGCCGACCGGCACATCGAGCTCCACCTGCACACGGTGGCCAAACGAGAGTAGCAAAGCAGAAAAGCGAGACAGATTGGCTTTCGAAGAATCCGTCCAGGCCCCCGCCTGGCGAAGGATCCGCAGTTTTTCGTACGGAGCGGATGCAAGCACCTTAGCAAGCTCCGCGTCATTCTTAGCGTAGCCTCCGGCGCTGCCGGCCATGTTGGATTGGCCTGAGCCGACCCATACTTCGCCCACCAGAACATCCTTAATGACGATGGCATTCTGTCCCGTCACCTTGAGCTCATCAGGGCCGCCGGCTTTGAGCGGCTCGAGGGTGAGACGCCATTTGCCTTCCGCATCAGCCTTGGCCGACTTCTTCTGACCTCTGAATTCAACGGTTACTTCCTCGTTCGCCGCGGCCTGCCCCCAGATCGGAACGGCCATCTGCTGCTGCAAAACCATGTGATCCGAAAAGACTTTGGGAAGAGTGACGTTTGCCTGAAGAGGGGAGAGGGGAGCCAACAGGAGGATGATAATGTTAAGCATGAGTTCTCTTTCTGTGATAGAGGGCCGCGAACGTCGCGGGTGGAGCACGCATCATTCTGTCGTCAAAGTCTGACGGTTTATCAACGAGAAAAGTTTTCGCCTTCAAGAAGAGACGAATTCAGATGGCTCATCATCTGAATTGCACACCGCTGTCTCTTCAGACCAGTCTGTTCAACAGATCCACGCTTTTTTGCACTACCAACTCCTCGCTCTCCGGTTTCATCATCAGCAGCCCGTAATACCGGATCGCGCTGTCGACCTCGTAGCCGCCCTCAGGATACGCGCTGGCACTTGGCAGGTAGCCGATACAGCCGTCTGTGTATCCTGCCACGACTGTATTCGGTATCGGTGACCGCTTCTGAATCGACAGCGAATAATCAACGAATGTCTCTGCCTCCGTGCCGAGGAACGCGAGGTCGCCGATACGAATTCCGTGAATCTGCATGGGCTGGGTACGTTCGAAATGGCCGTTGAGCGCGCATGCCTTCATCCGGTGCGCCCAATTCAACATGGCTTCCGCATTTCGAATCTTCCAGGAGTTTCCGCTTTCGTTCGCCACCACTTGCTTCGAGTTCAGTTCGGCCAACTCCTGGTCACACTCTTCAAGCGAAGGTGGCGACATGAGAGGGAGTTGAATCGTTTCCAGGGACGCGGACAGGCCTTCGCCAGCCACAGGTTCGACCCGTGTTTCCAGTGCAGCCGCTGCGAGTTTCCTGCCAAGAGTCGCAGCCTGTTGATATGAACCATCGCCGCGGTCGGCATTGATGTTGCCACAGCATCCCTGCATGAACATGGCGATAGAGCCTTCGCCAAGTTCGGCTTCAACATCCGAACACGCGAAACCGCAGAAGTCCGCACTGATTTCCAGATTGTCCGAGCCAAGGACCACCGGATGCGCAGCGTGCGACATGAGCAGGGCCGGCCCGCGGTTTTCGAATTCGACACGCAGCACATACACGGTCGGATCGTAGCTGCCCTCCGGATTTGGCTTCATGCTCGCCCCGCCTTTCTGTCTCAGCAATCGCCGGTTGGCGCCGATCGTGACGGGGGCAGTTCCGAACTGCAACGTTGCCGGTGAGAGATCGCTACAGGCGAGTCGAACCGCGGTCACGATTTTTTTTGACAACTGCTCGCAATAGGCGCCGTCATAAACGCCCATCCCATTGAAGCGGCAGGTGGCAGGCCCCGAGTGCGTGTGGGTCGAGTTAATGAAAAGGCTCTCAGCGGGTATCCCCGTTGTCTGTTCCACGCCAAACCGGACCTGAGCCACGATGTCCGGGGAGGGCTGAATGATGTCCAGGCAAACCAGAACCACCCGGTTGCCTTGCGATTCAATGACCAGGGCCTTGGCATAAAGCGGATCGTGAATCCCTGATGAAGGGACTTCCCGTGCGCCGAACCCGGTCATCCACAATCCAATGGGCGGGGTGATGTCAACTCTGGCCGCGGCAGCTTTTGCTTTCATAGAGAGT